>NZ_JCAJZV010000005.1:0-446403 GCF_059510435.1 Streptomyces sp. NTD107
GCTGCGGACATGACGGAAGGCACCGAAGACACGACCGAAGGCGCGGCGGCGGACACCGCCCGGTTTGTCGCGCTGCTGCGCGGAATCAACGTCGGCGGGCACCGCAAGGTGCCGATGGCCCAGCTGCGGGAAGTGCTCACCGAGCTGGGGCACGGGGCGCCGAAGACCCATCTCCAGAGCGGCAACGCCGTCTTCTCGGCACCGGCCGGCGCGGACCCGGCCGCGCTGGGCCGGGAGCTGGCGGCGGCGCTGGAGCGGCGGTTCGGCTTCGCGGTCGACACCCTGGTGCTCGGCGCCGACCAACTGCGCGCCACCGCCGGGCGCTGCCCGTACGACGCCGCCGCGCTCGACCCGGCCAAGCTGCTGGTGCTCTTCCTGGACCGTGCCCCGGATCCGGCCGCCCTGGCCCGTGTCGACCCGGCCCGCTACGCCCCGGACACCTTCCGGGCGGGCGAGCGCGAGATCTTCGCGTACTTTCCGGGCGGCATGGGCCGCAGCAAGCTCGACGGCGCCCTGGGCAGCGCCCTCAAGGGCCACCTCGCCACCGGCCGGAACTGGCGCACCGTCATGAAGCTGATCGAACTGACGGCCGGGGAGCCGGGCTGACCCCGGCCCGGTTCCGGGCAGGGAGCCCGTCATCGCGGTGCGATGCACGGCCTGACGGCCGGGCGCTCGACCGGCGCGTTCGGAGCCGGGGCGGCACCCGGTAGTCGCCCGTCTCTCCGGGCCCGCGGGGGCCCGGAGAGACGGGCCGGCCGCCGGGCCGCGCGCTGTGGTGAGACGCCAGGGCTGATCCGCCGTCCCGTCGGACCCGCCCCGCCCGGGGCGCTCCGGGAGGCCACCCGCCCGGCAGTGGCCGCCTCGGGCCGGCGCCGGTGCTGGCCCGCCCGGCGTGGCCTGGCGGGCCGCTCGGCGGGGGGCCGTGTGCCGTTGGGCCCGGGGTGGGTACCGCCCGGTACCGGCGCTGCCAGCGGCGGCGTCGCCGGCATGGTCAGCGGGCCGGTAGTGGTTCGGGTGGCTTTGGGCGGGGGGCCGTGTGCTGTTGGGCCCGGGGTGGGTTCTGCCCGGTGCCGGCGCTGCCAGCGGCGGCGTCGCCGGCATGGTCAGCGGGCCGGTACTGGTTCGCGTGGCTTTGGGCGGGGTCCGTGTGCTGTTGGGCCTGGGGTGGGTTCTGCCCGGTGCCGGTGCCGGTGCCGGCATGGTCAGCGGACCGGTGCTGGTTCGGGTGGCTTTGGGCGGGGGCTGTGTGCCGTTGGGTCAGGCATGGTTTTGTTGGAGGGGTGTTGGGGTGGGGCTTGCCCGGTAGCGTGTCAGCTCCGGTACCAGCGCCGCCAGCAGCAGCATCGCCGTCACCGTCAGCAGGCCGCCGCCGGTGATCGCCCAGGTGGTGCCGAAGGCGGCGCCTGCCGGGCCGTGGGCCAGCTGGGCCAGCCACGGCCCGCCCGCCGACACCACCGTCATCACGCCCTGGAGCCGGCCGCGCAACTCATCGGGCACGCACTGCTGGAGCACTGTGGTGCGGAAGACACTGAGCAGCATGAGCGCCACCCCGCCCAGCACCAGGAGCAGTGCCGCCGGCCACAGCCGGCGGGTCACTCCGAAGGCGGCGATCGCCAGCCCCCAGCCGCACACCGCCACCGTGATCACCAGCCCGTGCCGTACCAGCCGGGTGAACAGGCCGGAGGCCAGCCCCGCCAGCACCGCGCCCAGCGCCAGCGCCGCCGTCAGCAGGCCGAGGGCGAAGCCGCCGCCGGGCGGGTCGCCGAAGGTCCGCTGCGACACCTCGGGGAACAGCGCCGCCGGATTGCCCAGCACCATCGCCAACAGATCCGCCACCGCCACCACCCACAACAGCCGGCGGCCCGCCAGATGGCGCAGCCCCTCCCCGACCTGCCGCACCCCCGCCCGCCGTCGGGCGCCGGTGCCCGGCAGGGGCGGCAGCCGCCACACCGGGATCAGGACGGCGGCCAGGGTGAGGGCGTTCAGCAGATACAGCGTGGCCACCCCGGTCAGCGGCAGCAGCGCTCCGGCGAGCAGCGGCCCGATGACCGGGCCCAGCCAGCGCACCGTGCTGTCCAGGGCGTTCGCCGCCGCCAGCTGCGGGCCGGGCACCAGCCTCGGTACGATCGAGCCGCGCGCCGTGTGGTTGGCGCCGTAGCAGCCCTGCACCAGGCCGAGCAGGACGAACAGCCACCCCAGGGAGTTCAGGCCGGCGGTCAGCCACAGGGCCCCGCCGACCGCCGCCATGGCGCCGTTGGTGGCCAGCAGCAGCCGCCGCCGGTCCATCGCGTCGGACAGCGCCCCGCCCCACAGCGCCGCCACGGTCAGCGGCCCCAGGGCGGCCAGCGCCGACAGGCCCACATAGGTGGAGGAGCCGGTCAGCTCGTAGATCTGGAGCGGGACGGCCACGGCGGTGAAGCTCGCGCCGATCGCGGTACCGGCGCTGGACAGCCACAGCGCGCGGAACGCCGCAATCCGCAGCGGACGCACATCGATTCCCCACCCCATGGGGGAGGGGACGCCTCGGGCTCAGTGATCGGTTGCGAGCCGGGCGTGGAGTTCCACGTCGTGCCGTACGCCGTCGTGGCGCAGTTTCTCGCGCTGGACACCCTCGACGGCGAAGCCGGCGGCGGTGGCCACCCGGCAGGATGCGGGGTTGTCGAGCCGGTGGCCCAGTTCCAGCCGGTGCAGGCCGAGATCGCCGAAGCACCAGGTGGCCAGGGCGCGTACCGCGTCGCTTGCCACGCCCCGGCCGCGGGCGGCGGGCACCGTCCAGTAGGACACCCAGCCGCCCTCGTGTGCCCGGTTGAGCCGGGAGAGGGCGACGCACCCCAGGACGGCGGGGCCCTCGACAACGGCCCAGGAGTATCCGGTGCCTTCCGTCCGTTCGGTGGCGCGTCGCGCGATCCAGTCGGCCGCTGCCGCGTCGTCCACGGTGCGGGCCGGTGGTATCGATCCGAATGGTCGAAGCATCAGGGGGGTGTTGAAGGCGTCCCGGACGGCCGGCAGATCGGGCGCGGCCCAGGGGCGCAGCCGCAGCCCCGCCGGGGTGGTGAGGTGAGCGTCCATCGGGCGGACCGTAGTCGGGGCGGCCGGGGGAGTCGAATGATTTCCCCCCGGTGATCCGCCGCCCGGCGGGTGCCGGGCGGCGGGGGTGGGTCACCTGGTGAGGTAGGCGTCCTTGATGGTCTGGACGGAGCGGTTGCCGTCGCTGTCGGCGGCGGTGGCCCGCAGGGAGACGGAGCCGCCGGCGGCCGGGTTGTCGACCGTGATCCCGGCGATGTCGCCCGCACCGTCGTGGACGGTGTGCCAGCTCTGCCCGCCGTCCACCGAGGTCTCGATCGTCAGGGACGCGGCGGTGCCGCCCTGGACGGTCAGCGGGATGGAGAAACCTTTCTGCTCGGCGGGCGCGGTGCTGTCCGGCGCGAGCCGCGGGGTGTAGCGGATGGCCAGCGGACCGGTCACCGGCTCGAAGTCCTGGGTGGTGCCGGTGGTGAAGGTGTAGTCGACCGTGACCTCGGAGGAGACATTGCTGTAGCCGAGATCCGCCCGGGAGGCGGTGGAGACCACCCGGTACTCCGCCTCGCCGGCGGCGACCCCGAACACGAGGTTCTCCGCGATCCGGTCCAGATCACGCTCCAGCTCACCGTCGCGGTAGACGCGCGTGGTGCCCGTAGCGGATGCGCCCCAGCCACTCCGGGCGGTGCCGGGCGAGAAGAAGGTGAAGTCGGCGAAGAACACATTGCCCTTGCGTACGAACGCGGAGCCGTCGGCGTAGACCGGCCCGAAGACGCCGTTGTTGAGGGTACGTTCGAACGTCTCCCCGGCGGCGAACTCCTCGTCCGGGTACATGACGCCCTGCGCCATCATGCCGTCCGCGTCGTACTGATGGCTGGACAGCCCCCAAGGCGTGCCCGACTGGAGCCAGAGGTCGGCCGTGCCGGGCAGCTCGATGAAGTCGCCCAGGCCGAGGCCGAACACCGAGGGCGCCGCCCCGACCCAGCCCTGCGCCCCCGGGTCGCCGGTGCCCACCGTCGCCGCGACGTGGGCCATGTCCGGGAACTCCGGGTGGTTGACGAGACCGGTGGGGAAGGCCCCGTTGTGCTCGCGGTGGCCGTAGTACTGCTCCCCGTTCTCCCCGGTGTGGTGGGAGAGCAGCGCGAGGGTGAAGGCGGAGCCGGCCGGGGTGTCCCCGATGGAGAGGCTGTTGACGCCCTCGGGCTGGTTACCGAAGTACCACATCCACTGGGCGACGCCGGGCATCTCGTAGGCGGTGCCGAACTCGCTCAGTTCCGCGTCGGGGTCCGGGGCGGTGAAGTCCAGTCGCTCGGCCTCGCGCAGGTCCACGTGCAGGGTGGTCGGTTCACCGATGGCCAGCATGGGTGCCATCGCCCATTCGACGCTGAGGTCGTCGGGGCCGGCGTCCCACGGGCTCGGGGCGAGGACCTCGATGAGATAGTCACCGGCCGGGACCCGCCCGCTGACGGTGCCGTTCTCGCTCACGGCGTTGAAGCCGTACTCCCAGCCGTCGACGAACACCCGTGCGCCCTCGGCCGGGTTGCCGTCCCGGTCGGTGATGTCGACGGAGATGTCGAAGAGTTCGACCTCCAGGGTGATGGTGCCGGCGGTGCGCACCTGGTGGTCACCGCTGGTGCCGGTGACGACGAAGCCGTGCGTGCCGGCCCCCGACGCCGCCATGACGGAGGGGTCGGCGGTGATCTCGACGGTGGCGGTGCCCCCGGCGGGGACGGTCACCGTCCCGTCGGTGAGGGTGTACAGCTTCTCCGGTGCGGCGGTGGACAGTTCGAGGTCGAGGGTGAGGTCGTCCGCGCCGCTGTTGCGGTAGGTGATCTCCCGGGTGACCTGGCCGGCGCCGCCGTAGGGGTGGGCGACGGTGCCGAAGTTCAGGGTGTTGGAGTCGGCGGTGACCGTCTGTTCCAGGGCGCGGACGACATCCAGCCGCCCGCTGCCGGTCTGGACGGGAGTGCCGTCGATCCCGGTGGCGGAGCCGACCAGCGCGCTCTTGAGCTGCTCGCCGGTCCAGTCGGGGTGCTGCTGGAGCAGCAGCGCGGCGGCGCCCGCGACATGCGGGGTGGCCATGGAGGTTCCGTCGATCGCCGCGTAGCCGTCGGCGACCGGCGTACCGGTCAGCTCCACATCGCTGCCGGCGGCTGCGGCGGCGGCGATCTGTACGCCCGGTGCGGACAGGTCCGGCTTGAGCGCGCCGTCGAGGGGGTTGGGGCCCACCGAGGAGAAGTCGGCGATCGCGTCGTCGCCGTCGACCGCGCCGACGGTGAGCGCCGCCTCCGCCACCCCGGGCGAACCCACGGTGCCCTCGCCCGGCCCGTCGTTGCCGGCCGCGACGACGAAGAGCGTGCCGTGCTCCCGGGACAGCTCGTTGACGGCCTCTACCAGCGGGTCGTAGCCGGGGTAGGCGTAGCTGCCCAGGCTCATGTTGACGATGTCGGCGCCCTGCTCGACGGCCCACTCCATGCCTTCGAGAATCCAGGACCCCAGGCCGCCCCTCTCGCCGAGGACCTTGCCCACCAGCAGGTCGGCGCCCGGGGCGATGCCCCGGTAGCGGCCGTCGGAGCGGTCGCCGGTGCCGGCGGCGGTGGAGGCCACATGGGTGCCGTGCCCGACGATGTCGCCGGCGTCCTCGTCGGTGAAGTTCGCCGTGTCGCGGATCTTGTCCTCGAAGTCTCCGTGGCCGGCGTCGATGCCGGTGTCCAGGACCGCGATGGTCACCCCGCTGCCGTCGAGCCCGGCCTCCCACGCCTGGTCGGCGCCGATCTGGCCGGCGCTGGTGTCCAGGGTGGGGCGTACGACCCGGTCGAGGTTGACCGCCTTGATGCCCGGGGTGGCGGTGAGCGCCAGCTCGTCCTCGACGCCGGGCTCGGTGAGGGTTTCCCACAGGGAGGCGGTCGACTCCTCGGGCACCGTGAGGGCGTCCGCCGCCAGCGCGCTGAACTGCGCGCGGACTTCGAGGTCCGCGTCCTCGCGCAGGGTCTCGGCCACGGACGCCGACCGTGAGCCGTCGTCGTAGCTGACGATGAGCGGGGTCCCCGCGAAGGTGCGATACGCCTCCCGGGACAGCTCGGTGACGTCGAACAGGCCCCGGTCCAGGGTCCCGTCCTCGATCAGGCCCTGGGCGTCCCACGGGACCACCAGGGTCGCGCCGTCCTGCTGGACGACGCGGACCGGTATGTGCTCGCGGCCCTCGGCCCGGATCAGCCCGGAGACCGATCCGGTGGCGTCGAGCAGTACCCGGTCGCCGGTGATCAGGGTCACCGAGCCGCCGCCGGCCGCGCCTGCGCGGAGGTCCTCGCCGCCGCCGCGCGCTGCGGCGGCGCCACCGAGTCCGGCGGTCACCGCCAGCACGACGCCGGTGGCGAGCACCGCCACGCCCGTTTTCCTGCCTCTTTTCCTGCCTCGCGTGTTCAAGAAGCCTCCAGCGCAGTTCCATGGGGGTACACGGGGCGCCGATCGGCACGCCGCTGCGCTGGAAGGTACCTACTTGCATACTGAGTATGTTGGGGTTGGCTGAGTATCAGCCACAGTTGGCGGATGTTCCTGGGTTCGGGCGGGCGCGGGACGCAAAAAAGTGACGGACCGCTGTCGCCCCGTACGGAGTGTGAGCATCAGGGCGCCCACTGGCGGTAATCGGTCCGTACCATTTACGATGACGGACCCGCCGGGGTGGGAGAGGGACCCGGCCGGTGGTTGAGCTGCGTGCTGTCGCGTAGGGGGGAATCGCCGGTCGGGTCTGGGGCCGTCACGGGCAGCCCCGCCCGGCGCCACGCCTGGAACCCGCCGATCAGATCGGTGGCCCTGCGCAGCCCGATCGCCCGTAGGGAGGCGGCCGCCAGCGAGGAGGCGTACCCCTCGTCGCACAGCACGATCCAGTGCACATCCCGCCCGGTCGCCTCCGGCACCGAAGCGCCGCTCGCCGGGTCGCAGCGCCACTCCAGATGATTGCGCTCGATGATCAGCGCACCCGGAACGGTGCCGTCCGCGTCCCGCTGGAAGGCCGGCCGGGTGTCCACCAGGATCGCGCCGGCCCGCCGCGCCGCGTCCGCCTGCCGGGGGTCGAGGCGGTCCAGGCCGCCCCGTACGGCCGCCAGATACTCGTCGATCGTCGTCGTCATGGCTCCGTCAGTCGTCAATCGTGTCGGTACGGTCCAGCAGCAGCGCGCCGTCCGCGCCCAGCCGGTAGTAGTTCTGCGAGGTCAGCGCCGGGCCGTACGCGTGCACGCTGATGGCCGGCTCGGTGCCCCGATTGCTCACCCGGTGGATGTGCCGTGGGCCGAAGGACCGCAGCCCGCCCACCGGCAGCCGCCGCACCCCCGGGAACGTTTCCTCGCTCAGCGTGCCCTCGACCACCGTGAACGCCCCGGACGAGCCGCCGTGGTCATGGATCTCGGTGCCCTGGCCCGGCAGCCACGTCAGCAGCCACACCTCGTACCCCTCGGCACGGTGCAGCCGGTGGTACCAGCGCTCGGGCGAGGTGAAGCGGGCCGGCGCCCGCCAGGACTCGGGACGGTCGGCGAACCGGCGTACGGTTTCGGCCAGTCGGGCGGGCGGGTACGGGACGGCGGCGTCGGCGGACGAACGGGGCGGAGCGGAGAAAACAGACATGGCGCGACCTCTTGTGCGGTGCCGGATGCGGTGGGCGGAATGCGAGACGCCGCGCCCACGGCAGACACCGGGCGCGACCGTCAGAGACGGCCGCGGCGACACAGCGCGCTGGCCACGCGGACAAAGTCCACGTGCTGCCTGGAGAAGAAGCGCTTGCCGGTCGACATGAGGGCCACATTGACAGCACACCCGCGCGCCGGTCAAGCGGCCCCCGGAGTTTTCACGGGCTTCATCCGGCGAAATATGACCCCTCCCCGATTGCCGGCGTTCCAGTAATTGAGACAAGGCGGCAATACCTTGACGCCGGAACACGGTTGCTGGCAAGCTCACCCACTGTGAGTCAAGCTGACGTTCTCGTGACGCGCCTGCACGTCGATCTGCGACGGCAGGCCAGCGCTATCTGTGCCAACGGCCACTGAACACACCACAGCTGACCTTCTCCGGCCCGCAACGGCCGTGAATCTCCGGCATCAGCCGCAGCATCGAATCCCCACCCGCCGGCGGGCGGTATCCCGTCATTCCCGCGGCTCATTCCGGAAAACGCGCCACCGCGCCACAGTGCCACCCCGCCCTGCCCGGCGCTGCCCGATTTCCCCGGCCCATTTCTGGTTTCCGATGCTCCCGGAGTGATTCATGACGCACATTCTCGCGGTATCGGCCAGCCCGGCCAGGGAATCGCGCACCGCCGCACTGGTGCAGCACGCCATCGACCGGCTCTCGCTCACCGGATTCGACGCGGGGCACCTGGTGCTGCGGGAACTGCCGGCCGAGGAACTGCTGGGCATCCGCCGCCCCGGCGCCGTGACGCGGCGCGCACTGGAGGATGTCGCCGTCGCGGACGGGCTGATCGTCGCCACCCCCGTGTACAAGTCGGCCTACACCGGCCTGCTGAAGACCTTTCTCGATCTGCTGCCGCAGTCGGGACTGGCCGGAAAGACGGTGCTGCCGCTGGCCACCGGAGGCAGCTACGCGCATGTACTGGCCATCGACTACGCGCTGCGTCCGGTGCTGACCGCGCTGCGGGCGCGCCATGTGGTCGGCGGCTGTTACCAGCTGGAGGACGACATCGCCCGCCGCCCCGACGGATCCGCGCAGATCCGTCCCGAGGCCGAACTGCGCCTGTTCGACGCGATCGACGACTTCATCGAAGCGCTCCCCGCGTCCACCGCCGCCGGTTTGACGCCCTCGCCGCAGTGACACCAGTGACCCCTGGAAAGGCACCGACCGCATGACCACCCAAGGCTTCGACCGCCCCATATCCGTGAAGGAGCCGATCATGCCGCAGCTGACCACACCCCTGTCAGATCTGTCCGACATGACGATCACCGTTGTCCCCGAAGGCGTGGACAGCTCCGTACCCCTGGTCGGCTATCTGGTTCTCGCGCCCGCGGGCACCCGGCTGTCCGAGTTCATCTCCCTGCCGTCGAACATCACCGCCACGGGGGCCGGCTCCGGTGCCGCCGGTGCCGGCACCGGGCTGGGCATCAGCATCGACGAGGAGGAACGCACCGCCCGGGTGGACGGGACGCTGCTGGAGCTCACCTACCTCGAATTCGAGCTGCTGTCGCACCTGGTACGGCACCCGCACCGGGTGTACAGCCGCGAGCAGTTGGTGACGACCATCTGGGGCTACGGCCCGGTCGGCGACCAGCGGACCGTGGACGTACACATCGCGCGGCTGCGCCGCAAGCTCGGTGAGGCGTACCGGGAGCGGATCGTGACGGTGCGGCGGGTCGGCTACAAGTACGTGCCCGCCGCGCTGTAGCCGGCCGCCGCCTCGGCCGCCGCCTCGTCGCGGCGGCGCAGCAGGAGCTCCGCCAGTTCGGGGGCGGCGCCCAGCACGGGGGCCAGCGCGTCCGCGCCGGCCTCCCGGGCCCCCGCCGCGATCCGCTCCGGCAGCCGGCCGGGTGCGATCACCAGCGGGGCGACCAGCACCCGTCCGATGCCGTCCGCGCGCAGCGCGCGGACGGCATCGGCCGTACGCGGCCCGGCACCGGAGGCGAACGCCACCCGTACCGCACCCCATCCCCCGGCCACCGCCCACTCCCGCGCGACACCCGCGACCGCAGCGATGGCCGCCGGATCGGACGACCCAGCGGCAGCCAGCACGATCCCCGTGCGGTCGGCACGGCCGGCGCCTGTGGCCCGGTCAGCCGTTGGTTTGGATGTACTGCTGGCGGTCGGCGCGATCCCCGTGTGGTCGGCGGAGTCGGCGTCTGCGGCCCGGTCGCCCGAGACCGTCTCGATGGCTGCCCGTTCGGACGACCCGGCGCCGGTCAGCGTGATCCCGGTGCGAGCCGGGTCGGCGGTGTCTGTGGTCCGGTCGGTGGTCGTGCCGGTCGGTGGGGGAGTGGCCGAGCGTGAACGGCGATCGGCGGCGGCCGGCACCTGTGGGCCGTACCCCGCTCGCGCGGGTACGGCGGCGTTGACCGAGCCGGCCCCCGCGCCGTCGGCGTCCGGCGCGCAGGGTGGCCCCGGCCGCGACCCCGGACTCGCGTTGCCGGCGCGGGCCGGTGGTGGGGCTGCGGCCGGGGGATTCGTTGCGCGGGCGTGTCGCTCCGGGGCGTGCACCGACGATGTCGATGGGGGAGGGGCATCCACTTCTCGCCGTTCTGCGCGCGGCTCAGGGCTCGCCCCAACGCGTTGGGCCGGGGGCCTTTGGGGCTCGTCGTCGCCCGGAGCGGGCCGGCAGCCGGGCGGCCCGGGCGACGGCCTGGGCGTTCGCCGGCCTGCGCCGATCGGCGTCGTCGTGTCGTCGGCGCGCGGGCGCGGGACAGCCGCCGTGGCGCGCTGGTTCGCGGTGTCGCGCTCACGCGATTCGTCCGTGCCGGAGTGCGTCGACGGGAGGGGGCGCAGGGGTTCCGCCTCCGTCAGGCGGCCTTCCAGGGCCGCGAGCAGCAGGGGGTCGGGGGCCAGGACCGCCGCCTGGTGGATGCGCAGGCCGGGCAGCGCCCGCCGGCCGGCGGACAGGACAGCGGGGATGTCCGTTTTGGCGTGGTAGGCGTGGGTCAGCAGCAGCGGGACCGCGATCACCTCGCGCACCCCGTCGGCGTACAGGCGCCCGAGCGCATCCCGCACCGTGGGGGCGTTGAACTCCAGAAAACCCACCGTCACCCGCAGCCCGGGCCGCAGCGACCGCACCCGCGCCGCCAGCGCGTGCACGGTCGCCGCGTGCCCCGGGTCCCGGCTGCCGTGGGCGATCAGCAGCATCGGGGCGGCGCCGGTCAGCCGTTCCTCGCCAGCAGGCCCCTGCTGCGCAGCACCCGCCGCTCCAGCGGGGAGAAGAACAGCAGATCGATGGCGACCCCCACCAGCAGGATCAAGATGATGGTGGCGAGCACCCCGGACATGTTCTGCATCGCCCGGAAGCCGTCCATCAGCTGGCCGAGCCCGGTGCCCAGCTTCGCCGAGGTGACGATCAGTTCCGCCGCCATCAGCGAGCGCCACGAGAACGCCCAGCCCTGCTTGAGCCCGGCCAGATAGCCGGGCAGCGCGGCCGGCAGCAGGATGTGCCGCACGCTGGTCAGTCCGCGCGCGCCCAGCATCCGGCCGGCCCGCAGGTACAGCGGCGGTATCTGGTCCACGCCCGCCACGATGCCGTTGGCGATCGAGGGCACGGCGCCCAGCAGCACCACCGCGTAGATGGTGGTGTCGGTGAGCCCGAACCAGATCAGCGCCGCCGGCACCCACGCGATGGACGGCAGCGACTGGAGCCCGGTGAGGATCGGACCGATCGCCGCCCGTACCAGCTTCACCCGGGCCACCAGCAGCCCCAGCGGGGTGCCGACCGCGATGGCGATGGCGAAGCCCAGCACGCCGCGCGAGACGCTGGTCCAGATGTACTCCAGCAGCACCCCGTCCAGCCACATCTTCTCGATCGCGCCCCACACATCCAGCGGGCCGGGCAGGATGTAGTCCGGCTTGAGCTCCGCCCAGTAGGCGAGCTGCCACACCGTGAGCACCAGCGCCACCGCCACCAGCGGCGGCACCAGCTTGCTCAGCAGCAGCCGGCCCAGCGGCGGCCGTTCGTCCGCCGAGCGGCTGTCGAGGGCGTCCAGGCCCGCCTCCAGGCCGGCCAGGTCCGTGCTGGGCCCGGCGGTTTTCTCAGTGCTGGCCATGGCGCCGGATCTCCTCCCTCAGATGTTCGGTGATGTCCACGGACAGGGCCGACACCTCGGCGTCCTCGATGCGGCGCGGCTGCGCGATGTCCACCTCCCAGGTACGGGCGATCCGCCCCGGCCGGGAGGACAGCAGTACGACGCGCTGCGCCAGGCGGACCGCCTCGCGTACGTTGTGCGTCACGAACAGCACCGACACCCCGGTCTCGGACCAGATCCGGGTCAGTTCCTCGTGCAGCACGTCCCGGGTGATGGCGTCCAGCGCCGCGAACGGCTCGTCCATCAGCAGCAGCCGGCTGTCCTGGGCCAGCGCCCGGGCGAGCGCCACCCGCTGCCGCATGCCGCCGGACAGCTCGTGCACCCGCTTGTCGTACGAGCCGGTCAGCCGTACCAGCTCCAGCAGCCGCCCGGCCTCCGGGCGGCGCTCCGCCTTGGGCACGCCGCGCAGCCGCAGCGCCAGCTCGATGTTCTTGCCGGCCGTCAGCCACGGGAACAGGGCGTGTTCCTGGAACATCAGGGCGGGCCGGCCGCCCGGGACCGCGATGGTCCCGGACGTCGGCCGGTCGAGCCCGGCGACCAGGTTCAGCAGCGTGGACTTGCCGCAGCCCGAGGCGCCGAGCAGCGTCACGAACTCGCCGGGCGCGACATCGAGCGAGATGCCGTCCAGGACGAGCTGGGCCCGCCCCGCCCGGCCGAAGGACTTCGAGACCTGGTCGAGCCGCACCGCCGGCTCGGTCCCGGCGGTGGTCGCGGTCGGTACGTCCGGTGCGTTGAGTGCGGTGGCCATCGCTCTCACCTCGTGGTCGTCGGATCTGTGGGACGGTTCGTCACTCGACACCGAGGCCGCCGTCGCTGACCGGGTCCTGGCCCTCTTTGGCCAGCACCTTGTTCAGCAGGGAGAGGTCATAGATCCCGTTCAGGTCGACCTCGTCCAGCAGCCCGGCGTTGACCGTGCTCTCGGCGCTGATCCGCAGCGAGTCGGCCAGCGGGTCGTTCAGGAACTCCACATGGTCGAACGCCGGGTCCAGCACCTCGGCGGGCAGCTCACTGCCGCCCGGCAGGGCGGCGATGGCGGAGTTGAACTGCTGCTTCGCCTCGTCCGGGTGCGCGTTGATCCAGGCGTTGGTACGGACCACCCCGCGGATGATGGCCTCGACCACATCCGGGTGCTCGTCCAGGAACTTCTGCGCGGCGATGACATGGGTGACGACGTACTGGCCGTTCTCCCACAGCTCGCCCTCGTCCAGGATCTCCACGGCGCCCTGGCTGACCAGCTTCGCGGCGGTCGGCTCGGGCACCCACGCGCCGTCGATGTCGCCGCCGTCGAAGGCGGCCGGGATCTCCGCGTTGGGGATGCGGGCCACCTCCACGTCGCCGGCGCCGGTCGTCGGGTCGACGTCGAAGCCCTGGTCGGCGAGGTAGCTGAGCAGCGCCACATCCTGGGTGTTGCCCAGCTGCGGGGTGGCCAGCGTCTTGCCCGCCAGGTCGTCGAGGCCGGAGATCCGCTCGGGGTTGACGACCAGTGAGGCGCCGCCGGACGCCGCGCCGGAGACGATCCGCAGATTGCGCCCGCCGGACTGGGCCCAGCCGTTGATCGCCGGATTGGGGCCGATGAAGGTCACATCGATCGAGTCGCCGTTGAGCGCCTCGATCGCGGAGGGGCCGGCGTTGAAGATGGAGGGGGTGAAGCCCGTACCGCCCAGCTCCTGCTCGATCAGCCCGCCGTCCTGGAGGCCGATGACGGCGGTGGCGTGCGTGATGTTGGCGAAATAGCCGATGTTGACGTTGTCGACGGACAGCTTGTCGCCGGTGTTCCCGCTCGCGGCGGGCTTCTTGGTGTCGTCCTCGGCGGAGTTGGAGCCGTAGCCGCAGGCGGTCGCGCCGATCAGCAGCGGGGCGACGGCGAAGGCGGTCAGCAGGGAGCGGCGTGCGGTGGTCAAGGAGGCGTCCTCTCGGGGGACCGCGCGGCGGGCCGGAGCACGGCCGGGCGGCGGTCGGGGCGAATGGGGTGTGTACGGGGCGAGCGGCGTCGGTGCTCAGTGGCCCGCACATCGCCCGATCCCGCCGTGCCCCGCGCCGAGGGCGCCGCTGCCGACCCGGCCGCCCTCCTTCGCGAAGGTCGAGAAGACATCCCTGAGCATGATCAGAAATCCCACCCCTCGTCGTCCGCCGCCGGGGCGGTGGAGCCGGGCACGGGCGCGTCCGCGAAGGCGTCGCCCGCCATGCCGGCGGTGAGGGTGGCGCCGTCCGCCGGATCGATCAGCAGAAACGATCCAGTGATCCGGGAGGCGGCGTACGCGTCCAGCGGCAGCGGCTCCGCGGCGCGCAGCACGACGCGGCCGATGTCATTGGCCGCCAGCTCGCCCGGCGCCGGGTGCTGCGAGAGGTCCCCCAGGGTCAGCCGGGACGGGATCTCCTTGACGATGGCCTTCACCGTACGGGTGGTGTGCTTGAGCAGCACCCGCGCCCCGGGGGCCAGCGGCCGGTCGTGCAGATGGCACACGGTGGCGGTGATGTCCTGGGTCGGCACCGGCCCGCCGCCGGCCGGGACCAGCACATCGCCGCGCGAGATGTCGAGGTCGTCGGCGAGCGTCACGGTGACCGACTGCGGCGCGCGGGCCGCGTCCACGGCGGTGCCCAGCGCGTCGATGCCCGCGACCGTACTGGAGCGCCCCGAGGGCAGGATCGTGACCGCCTCGCCGACCCGCAGCACCCCGGCGGCCAGCCGCCCCGCGTACCCCCGGTAGTCGGGGTGCTCGGCGGTCTGCGGCCGGATGACGTACTGCACCGGGAAGCGGGCCGGCTCGGCGGCCGGGTCGTCGCCCACCGGTACGGACTCCAGATGCTCCAGCACGGTGGGGCCGCCGTACCAGTCCATGTGCGCGGAGGGGGTGACCACATTGTCGCCGGCCAGCGCCGAGATGGGGATGGCGGTCACCTCGGGGATGTTGAGCGAGGCGGCGTACGCGCCGAACTCCTCCGCGATCCGCGCGAAGACCGGCTCGGCGTACCCGGCGAGGTCCATCTTGTTGACGGCGAGGACGACATGGGGCACCCGCAGCAGCGCGGCGACGGCGGCGTGCCGGCGGGTCTGCTCCACCACCCCGTTGCGGGCGTCGACCAGGACCACGGCCAGCTCGGCGGTGGAGGCGCCGGTGACCATGTTGCGGGTGTACTGCACATGCCCGGGGGTGTCGGCCAGGATGAACCGGCGGCGGGGCGTGGCGAAGTAGCGGTAGGCCACATCGATGGTGATGCCCTGCTCGCGCTCCGCGCGCAGCCCGTCGGTGAGCAGCGCCAGATCGGGCGCCCGCTGCCCTCGGTTGCGGGAGGCGGTCTCGACGGCGGCGAGCTGGTCGGACAGCACGGACTTGGAGTCGTGCAGCAGCCGGCCCACCAGGGTGGACTTGCCGTCGTCCACGGAACCGGCGGTGGCGAACCGCAGCAGCGCGGTGGTGTCGGGGGTGGCGGCGTCGGTGGCGGCGTCGGTCATCAGAAGTACCCCTCGCGTTTGCGGTCCTCCATGGCGGCCTCCGACAGCTTGTCGTCGGCGCGGGTGGCGCCGCGCTCGGTGAGCCGGGAGGCGGCGATCTCCGCGATGACCTGCTCGATGGTCTCCGCGTCGGACTCGACGGCGCCGGTGCAGGACATGTCGCCGACGGTGCGGTAGCGCACGCGGCGGCGCTCGGCGCGTTCGCCGTCGCGCGGGCCGCCCCAGCCGCCGGGGGCCAGCCACATGCCGGAGCGGGCGAACACCTCGCGTTCGTGGGCGTAGTAGATGGCGGGGATCTCGATCTTCTCCCGGCCGATGTACTGCCACACGTCCAGCTCGGTCCAGTTGGAGAGCGGGAAGACCCGGACGTGCTCGCCGGGGGCGTGCCGGCCGTTGTAGAGCTGCCACAGTTCGGGGCGCTGGCGGCGCGGGTCCCAGCCGCCGAACTCGTCCCGCAGCGAGAACACCCGCTCCTTGGCGCGGGCCTTCTCCTCGTCGCGCCGGCCGCCGCCGAACACGGCGTCGAAGCGGTGCGAGCGGATGGCGTCCAGCAGCGGCACGGTCTGGAGCGGGTTACGGGTGCCGTCGGGGCGTTCGCGCAGTTCGCCCCGGTCGATGAACTCCTGGACGGAGGCGATGTGCAGCCGCAGCCCGTGCTGGGCGACCACCCGGTCGCGGTACTCCAGCACCTCGGGGAAGTTGTGCCCGGTGTCCACGTGCAGCAGCGCGAAGGGCACCGGCGCCGGGGCGAACGCCTTCAGCGCCAGATGCAGCATGACGATGGAGTCCTTGCCGCCCGAGAACAGGATCACCGGGCGCTCGAACTCCCCGGCCACCTCCCGGAAGATGTGCACCGACTCGGACTCCAGCACATCGAGGTGGGTCAGCGCGTACGGAATCTCCCCGCTCGTACCGGTCATATCAGCAGCCCCCGTTCGGTCAGCAGCGCGTGGACGGCACCGGCCGACTCCTCGACGGTGCGGCCCTGGGTGGCGAGCCGCAGATCGGGGGCGGCCGGCTCCTCGTACGGGTCGTCCACGCCGGTCAGCCCGGACAGTTCGCCCGCCGCCTGCTGGGCGTACAGGCCCTTCACATCGCGCTCCGAGCACACCTCGACCGGGGTGGCGACATGGATCTCCAGATACGCCGTACCGTTCGCCTCGTGCCGCTTGCGGACCGCCTCGCGGCTGTCCGCGTACGGGGCGATGACCGGGACCACGGCCAGCACGCCGTGCGAGGCGAGGAGTTCGGCCACGTAGCCGATCCGCCGCACGTTGGTGTCCCGGTCGGCGCGGCCGAAGCCGAGCCCGGCGGACAGGAACGCGCGGATCTCGTCGCCGTCCAGCACCTCCACCCGGTGCCCCTCGCCCGCCAGCCGTCCGGCCAGGGCGCGGGCGACGGTGCTCTTGCCCGCGCTGGGCAGCCCGGTCAGCCACACGGTGGCACCGCGCCGCCGCTTCTGCCCCTGCTGCTCGCTCATCGGGTCCTTCCCTCCTCGTCCCACCGGTGTCATCAGCCGTGCAGCCCGCACTCGGTCTTGCCACGCCCGGCCCAGCGCCCGGCGCGCGGGTCCTCGCCGGCCCGCACCCGGCGGGTGCACGGCGCGCAGCCGATGGAGGCGTAGCCGTCCTGGAGCAGCGGGTTGGTGAGCACCCCGTGCTCGGCGACGTAACGGTCCACGTCGTCCTGCGTCCAGCGGGCGATGGGGGAGACCTTGACCTTGCGGCGCCGCTCGTCCCAGCCGACCACCGGGGTGTGCGCGCGGGTGGGGGACTCGTCGCGGCGCAGCCCGGTGGCCCAGGCGTCGTACCCGGCCAGGCCCTGCTCCAGCGGGGCGACCTTGCGCAGCGCGCAGCACCGGTCGGGGTCGCGGTCGTGCAGCTTCGGGCCGAGTTCGGCGTCCTGTTCGGCGACGGTGCGGCGCGGGGTGAGGGTGATGAGGCGGACGTCCATGACGGCCTCGACGGCGTCGCGGGTGCCGATGGTCTCGGGGAAGTGGTAGCCGGTGTCGAGGAAGACCACGTCCACGCCGGGGCGGGCCCGGGCGGCGAGATGGGCGACGACGGCGTCCTCCATGGAGGAGGTCACGCAGAACCGGGCGCCGAAGGTGTCGGTGGCCCAGCGCAGGATCTCCAGCGCGGTGGCGTCCTCCAGGTCCCGGCCGGCCGCCTCGGCGAGCGCGCGCCGTCCGGTCGCGGTGCCGGCCTCGGCGCCGGCGTCGGTGCCGCTCACAGCTCCTCCCCTCCGTCCGGCTCGCGCCGCAGTCCGCCGGCCAGCAGTCCCAGGAACTTCAGCCGGAAGGCACGGTTGCAGGCCGCGCACTCCCAGACACCCGGCCCCTCCTCGGAGGGGCGCAGATCCTCGTCGCCGCAGTAGGGGCAGTAGTACGGGGCGGCCCGCTCGCTCACTTCAGCTCCTCCTCCTGCGCCCGCGCCGCCCACTGGGCGAAGGACTCGCCCTCGGTGCGGCGGTCCTCGAAGGTGCGCAGCACCCGCTCGATGTAGTCGGGCAGTTCGGCGGAGGTGACCTTCAGACCGCGCACCTTGCGGCCGAAGCCGGGCTCCAGGCCCAGCGAGCCGCCCAGATGCACCTGGAAGCCCTCCACCTGCCGGCCCTCCGCGTCCGTCACCAGCTGGCCCTTGAGCCCGATGTCGGCGATCTGGATGCGGGCGCAGGAGTTGGGGCAGCCGTTGATGTTGATGGTGAGCGGCTGGCTGAACTCCGGCAGCCGGCGCTCCAGCTCGTCGATCAGCGAGGCGCCGCGGCCCTTGGTCTCCACGATCGCCAGCTTGCAGAACTCGATGCCGGTGCAGGCCATGGTGCCGCGCCGGAACGGGGAGGGCGCGGTGGTCAGGTCCAGCGCCGCCAGCGACTCGGTGAGCGACTCCACCCGCTCCGCGGGCACGTCCAGGATCAGCATCTTCTGCTGCACGGTGGTGCGTACCCGGCCGGAGCCGTGCGCCTCCGCCAGGTCGGCGATCTTGGCCAGGGTCGTACCGTCCACCCGGCCCACCCGGGGTGCGAAGCCGACGTAGTGCCGGCCGTCCTTCTGCGGGTGGACGCCGATGTGGTCGCGCCACCGGTCCACGGGCTCCGCCGGGGCGGGCCCGTCGATCAGTTTGCGCAGCAGATACTCGTCCTCCAGCACCTGCCGGAACTTCTCGGCGCCCCAGTCGGCGATCAGGAACTTGATCCGGGCCCGGGTGCGCAGCCGCCGGTAGCCGTGGTCGCGGAAGAGCGAGACGACGCCCTCGTACACATCGGCGACCTCCTCCAGCGGCACCCAGGCGCCGAGCCGCACCCCGATCTTGGGGTTGGTGGAGAGCCCGCCGCCGACCCACAGGTCGAAGCCGGGGCCGCGCTCGGGGTGTTCGACACCGACGAAGGCGATGTCGTTGACCTCGTGCGCCACGTCCTGCTGCGGGGAGCCGGAGATGGCGGACTTGAACTTGCGCGGGAGGTTGGAGAACGCCTTGTTGCCGATGACCCGGCGCTGGATCTCCTCGATGGCGGGGGTGCCGTCGAGGATCTCGTCGGCGGCGATGCCGGCCACCGGCGAGCCGACGATGACGCGCGGGGTGTCGCCGCACGCCTCGGTGGTGGACAGGCCCACACCCTCCAGGCGGCGCCAGATCTCCGGCATGTCCTCGATGCGGATCCAGTGGTACTGGATGTTCTGCCGGTCGGTGATGTCGGCGGTGCCCCGGGCGAACTCCTGGGAGATCTCGGCGATGACCCGCAGCTGCGCGGTGGTCAGCTGCCCGCCGTCGATGCGCACCCGCAGCATGAAGTACGAGTCATCCAGCTCCTCGGGCTCCAGGATGGCGGTCTTGCCGCCGTCGATGCCGGGGCGGCGCTGGGTGTACAGGCCCCACCAGCGCATCCGGCCGCGCAGATCGGCACCGTCGATGGAGTCGAACCCGCGGTGCGCGTAGATCGTCTCGATGCGCGTCCGTACGTTGAGACCGTCGTCGTCCTTCTTGGTCTGCTCGTTGGGGTTGAGCGGGGTGAAGTGTCCGGCGGCCCACTGGCCTTCGCCGCGGTGGCGTCCGGCCTTGCGACGGGTCGGGGCGGCGGGTTTCTCGGCGGGTTCGGACATGTTTCTTTCGTCCTTCTGCAGGCAGCAAAGAGGCTCTGACCTGTGGTGATCCACGTCTGGGCGGATGTACGGGACAGAGTCGACGTCGGGCGGCCGGCGGTCGCGGGCGACGCACCGGGCGAGGGAGGGCGCGGCAGTGGCGCTCAGCCGTGCGGACAGATGGCGCTGCACATGCGACCGAGGTCGATGTGGCGCCTGCTCACCAGGGCGGTTCCAGCTCGCGACATGCCGGTCAGCGTCGCACGGGCCGCGCGGGGCAGTCCAGGGTTGTCCATTATTTGGACTTATGCGTCCCATATTCTGGGATGTGGTGTCGATGGGCCTCCGTTACGCGCCCGGCCAGGGCCCGGGCTGCGTCGCGTACGGCTCCTGCGCGACCCGGGTGTCGTACAGGCGGAAGCCGCGCCGCCGGTAGTTCTCCAGAGCGTGCTCGCCGTCCCGGGAGCAGGTGTGCACCCACACCCGGCGGGTCGGTACCCGCTGCGGCCAACGCTCGGCGAGATCCCAGGCGCGGGCGGTGCCCTGCGCCAGCAGCGCTCCGCCGAGACCCCGGCCCCTGAAGGCGGGCAGCAGCCCGAAGTAGCTGATCTCCACCACCCCGGCGTCCTGCCCGGTCAGCTCGATGAAGCCGCCCGGGGTGCCGCGCTCGTACACCACCCAGGTCTCCACCCCCGGCCGCTCCAGATGGGCCCGCCAGCGGGTCAGATCCCACGGCAGCCGGTCGGTCCACGCGACGTCCTGCCCCACCGCTGTATAGAGGAAGCGGCTGAACTCGGGGCTGGGCAGCGCCGCCCGCCCGATCCGTACCGCCGCCCCCGGGGCCGCCCCCGGGGCGGGGGCGGGCGCGGCGGGGGCGGTCTGCTCCAGATACCAGGTGGTGACGGTCTCGGTGGCGGGGTCGGCGGCGGCTGCGGGCGTGGTGCTCATTCCCGTCATTCCATCACATCGGTGCCGGGGTCAGAGGGGCAGCGCCCGCTCCACCACCGCCGCCAGGTCGAGCCCCTTGGGCAGCGTCCCGAACGCCAGCCCCCGCTCCCCGCCGAGCCGCGAGGCGCAGAACGCGTCCGCCACCGCCGCCGGCGCGTGCCGCACCAGCAGCGAACCCTGGAGCACCAGCGCGAGGCGTTCCACCAGATGCCGCGCCCGCCCCTCGATGCCGTCCAGATCCGACAGCGCCGTCAGCACCTCCTTGATCGCCGCGTCGAGCCGGTGATCGGCGCCCGCGGACTGCCCCACCTCGGACAGAAACGCGTTCAGCGCCCCCGGCTCCCGCTGCAACGCCCGCAGCACATCCAGCGCCTGAACGTTCCCCGCGCCCTCCCAGATCGAGTTCAGCGGCGACTCGCGCAGCAGCCGGGGCATCCCGGACTCCTCCACATAGCCGTTGCCGCCCAGACACTCCAGCGCCTCCACCGTCAGCGGCGTACAGCGCTTGGTCACCCAGTACTTGGCCGCCGGGACCGCGAGCCGCAGCAGATGCCGCTCGGAGGCGCTGCCCGCCCGCGCCCGGTCGTACGCCGCCGCCAGCCGCATCGTCAGCGCGGTGGCCGCCTCCGACTCCAGCGCCAGATCCGCCAGCACATTGCGCATGAGCGGCTTGTCGATCAGCGGGCCGCCGAACGCCGAACGGTACGCCGCATGGTGCACCGCCTGGGTCACCGCCTGCCGCATGATCGCCGCCGACCCCGCCACACAGTCCAGCCGGGTCGCCGCCACCATCTCGATGATGGTGGCCACCCCGCGCCCTTCCTCGCCCACCCGCCAGGCCAGCGTGCTGCCGTCGAACTCCACCTCGGCGGAGGCGTTGGACCGGTTGCCCAGCTTGTCCTTCAGCCGCTGGATGGCGAAGGCGTTGCGGCTGCCGTCCGGCAGCACCCGGGGCAGCAGAAAACAGGTGAGCCCGCCCGGCGCCTGCGCCAGCACCAAAAAGGCGTCCGACATCGGCGCCGAGCAGAACCACTTGTGCCCGCGCAGCGCGTACGCTCCGTCCTCCTGGAGCGGGACCGCCCGCGTGGTGTTGGCCCGTACGTCCGAGCCGCCCTGCTTCTCCGTCATCCCCATCCCGGCCAGCACCCCCGCCTTGCCGGCCGCCGGGCGCAGCCCCGGCTCGTACACCGTGGAGGTCAGCAGCGGCTCCCACGCCGCGGCCAGGCCCGGCTCGGCGCGCAGCGCGGGCACGGCGGCGTGCGTCATCGACAGCGGGCAGCCGTGCCCCGCCTCCACCTGCGACCACACCACGAACGCGGCGGCGCGCCGCAGATGGCCGTCGGTACGCGGCCACGCCGCCGTCAGCCCGGCGGCCACCCCGTGCTCCAGCAGTTGGTGCCAGGACGGGTGGAACTCCACCTCGTCGATCCGCTCGCCGTAGCGGTCGTGGGTGCGCAGCACCGGCGGGTTCTCGTTCGCCAGCCGGCCCCACTCCTGGGCCTGCGCGGAGCCCGCCAGCCGGCCCAGCTCGCCCAACTCGGCCGCGCTGCGGGCCGCCTGGCCGGCGTCGCCGCTGTGCCGCGCCACCGCCTCGCGCAGCGCGGCGTCCGCGCCGAAGACGTCATGGCCCACCAGGGGCGGGACTTGATTGGTCACGGTGTGCGTGCCGGAGGTGGAGGTCATGCCGTTACGTTAAGGCGGTGAACGCCGAACAGTCAGTACCCATACCGAAGGGGCAGCGCGCGCAGCGCACGGCGGAGCGGGGGGAAGCACACCAGGGCCCGGCCAAGGACCGTACCAAGCGGCGGGAGAAGGACAAGAAGGACAAGAAGGACAAGAAGGACAAGAAGGACCAGAAGGACCAGAAGGAGAAGGCGGAGAAGGCGGAGCGCAGGCGGCGCGACCGGCCCTCGCGCAGCGCCGTCTACCGCAACATCCCCAAGGGCAGACTCTCCTGGCTGCTGCTCAAGGACACCGTCACCTCCTGCTCGGAGCACCGGGTGATGGGCATGGCGGCCGAGGCGGCGTTCTTCACCCTGCTGTCGCTGCCCCCGCTGCTGCTGGGCCTGATCGGGCTGCTCTCCAGCCTGGACGCGGTGTCCGGCACCACCACGCTGCCCACCGTGCGCGGCCACATCCTCGATCTGTCCGGCGCGATGATCTCCGAGCGCGGCGTGGAGGAGGTGATCACCCCGCTGATCAACGATCTGGTGGCCGGGCCGCGCCCCGATGTGATGTCGTTCGGCTTCATCGTCGCCCTGTGGTCGGGGTCGCGGGCGATGAATGTCTTCGTCGGCACCATCACCGTGATGTACGGGCTGGACGGCCACCGCAACCCGGCCACCACCCGGCTGCTGGCGTTCACCATGTATGTGGTCAGCATGCTGGTCGGCGCGATCGCCGTGCCCGCCATGGTGATCGGCCCCGGGGTGGTCGCCGACTGGGTGCCGCAGCTGTCCGGGGCGCTGCGCTACACGTACTGGCCGCTGCTTCTGCTGCTGTGCGTCTCCTTCCTCACCACGCTCTACCACGTGTCGGTGCCGGTGCGGTCGCCGTGGCGCGAGGACATCCCCGGCGCGCTGGTGGCGCTGAGCATCTGGGCGGCGTGCGCGTACGGCCTCAAGGCGTATCTGCGGGCCACCGTCGAAGGGCCCAGCATGTACGGGTCCCTGGCGGTGCCGGTGGCGATCCTGCTGTGGCTGGCGCTGTCCGCGTTCGCGGTGCTGGTCGGCGCCGCGCTGAACGCCGCCGTGGACCGGATCTGGCCGACCGCCACCATCGCCGCCGCCCGTGCCGAGAGCGAACGCGCCCGGGCCGCCGCCGGCGCGGCCATGGCGGCGGCCGTCAAGGCCCGCCGCACCCGGGCCGAGGCGCAGGGCATCCCGGAGCCGGACGATCCGATGGTGACCGCGCGCCGCTGGGCCAAGGCGTGGCGGCGCGGGGAGCTGCGCGAGGAGCTGGAGCGCCTGCGCCGGGCGGAGGGTGAGCGCCGCCGGCGCATCAAGGGCACCGACCGCCGGGGCGCCAAGTCGGTGACGGTCAGGGCCGGATCGCGGGGTAAGGGTTCTAGTACAGTGAGGCGTTCGCGGCTACGGCATGGGAGCGGACATGGGCGTGACAAGGGCCGTGACTGAACGCACCGGCGGGCCGCTTGAGGACCGCAGATCCGGACCCACCGTTCCCCGTATGATCCTCGGCGCCAGGCTGCGCAGGCTGCGCGAGGCCCGCCGGATCACCGGCGCGGAGGCGGGCGAGGTGATCCGCGCCTCGCACTCCAAGATCAGTCGCCTGGAGATGGGCCGCACCGGCTTCAAACTGCGCGATGTCGATGATCTGCTGACACTGTACGGGGTGACCGACCCCGCCGAGCGCGCCACCCTGCTGGCGCTGGCCCGGCAGTCCAACACCCCCGGATGGTGGCACGCGTACCACGATGTGCTGCCCGGCTGGCTGAATGTCTATCTCGGCCTGGAACAGGCGGCCGTGGTCATCCGCACCTACGAGCAGCAGTTCATCCCGGGGCTGCTCCAGACCGAGGGCTACAGCCGCGCCGTGCACCGGCTCACCCACGAGCCGCCGGACGGGCTGCTGGAGCGCCGGGTGGAGCTGCGGATGGCGCGGCAGCGGATACTGCACCGGCCCGGGCCGCCGCATCTGTGGGCGGTGATCGACGAGGCGGCGCTGCGGCGCTCGATGGGCAGCGCGGCGATGATGCGTGAGCAGCTGGGGCATCTGCTGGAGATCTCCCGGCTGCCGCACATCACGCTCCAGGTCATGCCGTTCACGGCGGGTGGTCACGCGGCGGTGGGCGGCCCGGTGACGGTGCTGCGCCCGCCGGGGGCCGAGCTGCCCGACGTGGTGTATCTGGAGCAGCTGACCGGCGGTGTCTACCCGGACAAGCCCGCCGAGATAGAGCAGTACCGGCATGTGATGAACCAGGTGGTGATCCAGGCCGACCCGCCGGCCGCCACCGCCGGCTTCCTGGAGCGGCTGCTGCGCGAGGGCTGATCGCTCACAGCGAACGCCTGACCACCGGGGAACATCTGACCGTCCCACGGCATTGAGTGCAGTGAACTCAACTTGTCTGCTGAGGGAGAGGTCATGGCACCGACATCGTCATCCGACACACTCACCCTGCCCGTGCTGCCCCTGGACGGCGAGGTCGTGCTGCCCGGCATGGTCGTTCCGCTGGAACTGTCCGACACCGAGGTCCGCGCCGCCGTCGAGGCCGCCCAGGCCGCGGCCCCGGGCGGCGAGAAGCCCCGCGTGCTGCTGGTGCCACGCGTCGAGGGCACGTACGCGGCGATCGGCGTCGCCGGCCGCGTCGAACAGGTCGGGCGGCTCAACGCGGGCGGGCCCGGCGCCCTGATCCGCGGCCTGCACCGGGTCCGGATCGGCGCCGGCACCACCGGCCCCGGCGCCGCCCTGTGGGTCGAGGGCACCCCCGTCACCGAGGAACTGCCCACCCCGCTGCCCGGCGCCGTCACCGAGCTGATGAAGGAGTACAAGGCCCTCACCACCGCCTGGCTGCGGCAGCGCGGCGCCTGGGAGGTCGTCGACCGGGTCCAGCAGATCGAGGACGCCGGGGCCCTCGCCGACAACGCCGGCTACTCGCCGTTCCTCAGCACCGAGCAGCGCCTCACCCTGCTGGAGACCACCGACCCCGTCGAACGGCTGCGGCTGGCCCTGCGGCTGCTCAGCGACCACCTCGCCGAGCAGGACGTCGCCGAATCCATCGCCAAGGACGTCCAGGAAGGCGTCGACAAGCAGCAGCGCGAATTCCTGCTGCGCCGCCAGCTGGAGGCCGTCCGCAAGGAACTGGCCGAGCTGAACGGCGACGCCGCCGACGAGGGCGAGGACTACCGCGCCCGGGTCGAGGCCGCCGACCTGCCCGAGACGGTCCGCGAGGCCGCACTCAAGGAGGTCGACAAGCTGGAGCGCTCCTCCGACGCCTCCCCCGAGGGCAGCTGGATCCGCACCTGGCTGGACACCGTCCTGGAGCTGCCCTGGAACCACCGCACCGAGGACGCGTACGACATCGCCGGCGCCAAGGCCGTCCTGGACGCCGACCACGCCGGGCTCACCGACGTCAAGGAACGCATCACCGAATACCTGGCCGTGCGCAAGCGCCGTGAGGACAAGGGCCTGGGCGTCATCGGCGGCCGGCGCGGCGGCGCCGTCCTGGCCCTGGTCGGCCCGCCCGGCGTCGGCAAGACCTCGCTCGGCGAATCCGTGGCCCGCGCCATGGGCCGCAGCTTCGTCCGGGTCGCTCTGGGCGGCGTCCGCGACGAGGCCGAGATCCGCGGCCACCGCCGTACCTACGTCGGCGCCCTGCCCGGCCGCATCGTGCGCGCCGTCAAGGAAGCCGGCTCCATGAACCCGGTGGTGCTGCTGGACGAGATCGACAAGGTCGGCAGCGACTACCGGGGCGACCCCGCCGCCGCCCTGCTGGAGGTCCTGGACCCGGCCCAGAACCACACCTTCCGCGACCACTACCTGGAGGTCGAACTCGACCTCAGCGACGTGGTCTTCCTGGCCACCGCCAACATGCTGGAGGGCATCCCGCAGCCGCTGCTGGACCGGATGGAGCTGGTGCAGCTGGACGGCTACACCGAGGACGAGAAGGTCACCATCGCCCGCGACCACCTGCTGCGCCGCCAGCTGGAACGCGCCGGGCTGGACGCCGCCGAGGTGGGGGTGACCGACGGCGCGCTGCGCAAGCTGGCCGGCGAGTACACCCGCGAGGCCGGCGTCCGTTCCCTGGAGCGCTCCCTGGCCCAGCTGCTGCGCAAGGTCGCCGCCCGCAACGAGCTGGGCGAACTGACCCTGCCGTACACCGTCACCGAGGACGCGCTGCGCGACCTGATCGGCCGCCCGCACCACACCCCGGAGGCCGCCCAGTCGCCCGAGCAGCGGCGTACGGCGGTGCCCGGCGTGGCCACCGGCCTCGCCGTCACCGGGGCCGGCGGCGACGTGCTGTACATCGAGGCATCGCTGGCCGACCCGGAGACCGGCGGCGCCGGACTGAGCCTCACCGGCCAGCTGGGCGACGTCATGAAGGAGTCCGGCCAGATCGCGCTCTCCTACCTGCGCTCGCGCGGCGCCGAACTGGAGCTGCCGGTCGGTGACCTCAAGGAGCGCGGCGTCCATCTGCACATCCCCGCCGGGGCGGTGCCCAAGGACGGCCCCAGCGCCGGCATCACCATGACCACCGCGCTGGCCTCGCTGCTGTCGGGCCGCCAGGTGCGCCCCGAGGTGGCGATGACCGGCGAGGTGTCGCTGACCGGCCGGGTGCTGCCGATCGGCGGCCTCAAGCAGAAGCTGCTCGCCGCGCACCGGGCCGGGATCACCACGGTGATCATCCCGCAGCGCAACGAGCCCGACCTGGACGAGGTGCCGAAGGAGGTGCTTGACCGGCTGGACGTGCACCCGGTCACCGATGTCCGCCAGGTCCTGGAGCTGGCCCTGACCCCGGCCGGCACCGAGGTGGCGATGGCGGCCTGAAGTCGGGGGAGGGCTCATGGGATTCGACTAGGGTCGGACCCCATGAGCCCCTCCATCGCCACCAACACCCGCGTCGAGCTTCCCGAGCTGCTGGAGTTCGTCCGCCCCCGGCACCGCGCCATCCTGCTCACCCGCCGCGCGGACGGCACCCCGCAGGGGTCCCCGCTGACCTGCGGGGTGGACGACGAGGGCCGGATCGTGGTCTCCACGTACCCCGAGCGCGCCAAGACGAAGAACGCCCGCCGCGACGAGCGGGTCTCCCTGATCATCCTGTCGGACGAGTGGAACGGCCCCTGGGTCCAGATCGACGGCACCGCCGAGGTCCTCGATCTGCCCGAGGCGCTGGAACCGCTGGTCACCTACTACCGCAACATCGCCGGCGAGCACCCCGACTGGGACGAGTACCGCGCCGCGATGACCAAGCAGGGCAAGTCCCTGATCCGGGTCACGCCCACCACCTGGGGCCCGATCGCCACCGGCGGCTTCCCGGCCCGGCTGGCCCCTGCGGACTAACGCGCGGCGGGAGTGGCCGCAGTGGCCGGGGCGGCCGGGGCGGCCGGGAGCGGCTGGACGCGGCGGTCCGCGCGCAGCATGTACAGCGCCAGCGCCACCCCGGCCAGGGTGAGCCCCGCCCCGACCGGGAACAGCGCGCGCAGCCCCGGCCCGTCACCGATGACCCGGCCGCCCAGCCAGCCGGCCAGGGCCGCCGCGAGCTGGAAGCCGGACGCGTTCACCGCCACGGCCAGGGTCGGCGCGGCGCCGACCGTGGTCAGCACCCGCGTCTGCATCCCGGGGACGATCGCGAAGGCCGCCGCGCCCAGCACCGGCAGCAGGGCGACGGCCAGGACGGGGTGGGTGGCGGCCGGCCAGTACAGCGCGAGGACGGCGGCCAGCGCGGCGAGCAGCCCGGCCACCGCCGGCAGCGGGCTCCGGTCCGCCAGCCACCCGCCGGCGAAGTTCCCGGCGACCGCGCCGGCCCCGTACAGCAGGAGCAGTACGGGCACGGTGCCCTCCGCGAAGCCGCTGACCTCGGTGAGCAGCGCGGCGATGTAGGTGAAGACGGCGAGGACGCCGACGTTCCCCAGCGCGGTCAGCGCGATGGCGAGCCGGACGTCCCGGCCGCCGAACACCCGCAGTTCACGCAGCACCGGGCCGTGCGCGGCGGGCGGCAGGGCGGGCACGAGGCGCAGCACCAGGAGCAGGGCGACGGCGGTGAGCGCGGCGACGCCGGCGAACGTGGCCCGCCAGCCGTGGCTCTGGCCGATGAGGGTGCCGAGCGGGGTGCCCAGGATGATGCCGAGGTTCATCCCGAGGGCGACCTTCGCCACGGTTGAGGACGCCTTGCCGGCCGGGGCCATCGACACGGCGGTGGCGATGGCGGTGGCGAAGAAGGTGCCGACCACTGAGCCCGCGATGAAGCGGGTGGCCAGCACCAGGGCGTAACCGGGCACCAGCGCGGAGCCGAGGTTGCCGAGCACGGAGACGGCTATCAGCCCGGTGATCAGCGGTTTGCGCGGCAGCCGCGCGGTGAGGACGGTGATCACCGGGCCGCCGATGATCATGCCGAGGGCGTACGCGGTGACCAGCCGCCCGGCTTCCGGCAGCGACACCGACAGATCGGCCGCCACTTCGGGCAGCAGTCCGGCGATCACGAATTCGCCGGTGGTCAGCCCGAAGACCACCAGCGTGAGGGAGAGGACGGGCAGCGGCACGGAAAGCGCTCCAGGTGATTCGAGTTCGAATAATGTGAGTCAGAACTATCATGATTCGAATCATCGGCGCCACTGCCCGCTACACTCGCTCCATGACCAGCCAGCTCGACCGCGACGTCTGCAAGCTGATCCATCGCTTCACCCAGCGCCTCGACAGCCATGTGCGCGGCGTCGCCGAGGAGCTGGACCTCACTCCGTCCCAGGTCATCGCCCTGCGCGAGCTGTCCGAACCGATCACCGCCCGCGAACTGGCCACCCGGATGGTGTGCGAACCCTCCAACGCCACCTTCGTCCTGGACCGGCTGGAGGGCCTCGCGCTCATCGAACGCCGCCCGCACCCCACAGATCGGCGCGCCAAGCAGATCGTCCTCACCGAGGAGGGCACCCGGCGCCGCGCCGGCGTCCTGGACCGGCTCGCCGCGCACTCCCCGCTCGACCCGCTCAGCGCCGCCCAGCAGGAGTCCCTGCGCGAACTGCTCGGCATACTCGCCGCCGCCCCGCCGCCGCCCTGACGGCCATGTCCGTTTTCCGCCGGTACGCGGCCCGGGCCGGGCGCAGACTGGGGGTGTGATGGACGACGACAGCAGGTACGAAGCGGTCCGCAGCCGGGACGAGCGGTTCGACGGGGTGTTCTACACGGCGGTGCGCACCACCGGCATCTACTGCCGGCCCAGCTGCCCCGCCGTCACCCCCAAGCGGGCCAATGTCACCTTCCACCCCTCGGCCGCCGCCGCGCAGGCCGCCGGATACCGGGCCTGCCGGCGTTGCCGCCCCGACGCGGTGCCCGGATCCGCCGAGTGGAACGTCCGCGCCGACGCCGTCGGCCGCGCCATGCGCATGATCGCCGACGGCGTCGTGGACCGGGACGGGGTCACCGGCCTCGCCGCCCGGCTCGGCTACAGCCCCCGCCAGGTCCAGCGCCAGCTCACCACCGAACTCGGCGCCGGGCCGGTCTCCCTCGCCCGCGCCCAGCGCGCCCACACCGCCCGGATCCTGCTCCAGACCACCGCCCTGCCGGTCACCGAGATCGCCTTCGCGGCCGGCTTCTCCAGCGTCCGCCAGTTCAATGACACGATCCGCCAGAGTTACGCCCGCACCCCCACCGAACTGCGCGGCTGCCGGTCCGTCCCGCCCCGGGACGGGGCCGGTGTCCCGCTGCGGCTGGCGTACCGGGGCCCGTACGCCGCCCGGGAGATCTTCGACTTCCTCGGCCGGCGCGCCATCGCCGGCATCGAGGAGCTGACGGGCGAGCCGGGCGGGCGCACCTACCGCCGCTCCCTCGACCTGCCGCACGGCACCGGCGTCGCCGAGGTCGGCGAGCACGACGGGACCGGCTGGCTGCCCGCCCGGCTGCGGCTGACCGACCTGCGCGATCTGACCACCGCCGTGCAGCGGCTGCGCCGGCTGTTCGACCTGGACGCCGACCCGTACGCCGTCGCCGAGCGGTTCGCCGCCGACCCCCGGCTGGGTCCGCTCGCGACCGCCCGCCCCGGGCTGCGGTCCCCCGGCGCCGCCCAGCCGCACGAACTGGCAGTGCGCGCCGTCCTCGGCCAGCAGATCTCGGTGGCCGCCGCCCGTACCCTGGCCGGCACCCTGGTCGCCGCCCACGGCAAGCCCCTGCCCGCCCCCGACGGCGCCCTCACCCATGTCTTCCCCGACGCGGCGGCCCTCGCCGACGCCCCGCTCACCGAGCTTGGCATGCCCGAGGCCCGGCGCCGTACCCTGCGCGCCGTGTGCACCGCGCTCGCCGACGGCACCGTGGCGCTGGATCCCGGCGCGGACCGGAACGAGACCGAGGCCGCGCTGCTGGCGCTGCCCGGCATCGGCCCGTGGACCGCCGGCTATCTGCGCATGCGGGCGCTCGGGGACCCGGATGTCTTTCTGCCGGGCGACGCCGGAGTACGGCACGGGCTGGCCGGTATCGGCGCCACGACCGGCGATGCCGAGGGGTGGCGGCCGTGGCGCTCGTACGCGGTCCACCACCTGTGGCAGGTCACGCCTGCCGCGCGTGCCGGTGCACGAGAGTGACACCGGCGCCGAGGGCGACCACGCCCATGCCGGCGCCGGTGGTGTACCCCTGGGCGTTGTCCATGATCAGCGCGGCTGCCACGGCGGCGGCCGAGTTGAACACCAACAGGAACCACAGGATGCGCTTGTCCGAGAGCAGAGCCTTCATGGCGGTGCGTCCTTCCGGTGCGGTGCGGGGAGAACCGGAGCCGGCCGTTCCGGCCCCGACCCCCACCACACTCCCCGCCTCCACCCCGCGCCGTCGTCATGCGGTGACAGGCATCCGCCGTACCGGAATCGCCGTACGCGGCCACCGCCCGCTGCTGTCAGTCCGGCAGTCCCCAGCTGATGATCCGGCGCGGACGGACCCGGATCACCTCCGGGCCGAAGCCCTGCCCCAGATCGACCTCGCCCACCAGCAGCTCGGCCACCCCACGGATCTCCACCCCGCGCACCCGCCACGGTGTCACGCTCGCCAGATCGTCCACGACCAGCGACAACAGCGGATTGGCCGTCAGATTGCGCCACTTCTTGGAGGCGCCCATCGCGTGGCCGCCGATCAGCACCGTGCCGTCGTCCCGGGGAAAGAAGCCCACCGGGTTCGCCTGGGGTTGCCCCGCGGGATCGACCGTGGCCAGCCGGCCGAGCCGCTGGGTGGCCAGATAGGCGCGCTCGGCGGCGCTGAACTCCACCTGCTCCGTCATGGCCGCAGCCTGCCACGGCCCGCCCTCAGCCCCAGCGCAGCACGCCGAGCCACAACCCCGTCACCAGCAGACACGCCGCCAGTTCGACCAGCATCCGGCGCCCCACCGAGCGCATGATGACCCGGGTGGAGGCCAGTGCCGCGCCATGATCGCCCAGCCTGGCCCGCTCCCACCCGTACAGCGCCCCGACGAAGCCCGGCACCAGGCCGGCCACCGGCAGGACGAAGAAGCCGATGATCCCGGTCCCGCCGGCGAACAGCAACTGCCGCCGCCGCACCCCGGCGTCCCCGCGGCCGGCGGCGGCCGGAAGCAGCCACCGCACCACCTGATGGACCAGTAACAGCGCGGTCGTGATGACCAGCACCCACCACGCCTGCGAGGTGCCCTCGGCGGAACTCCACCAGAACACCGCCGCCCACACCACCAGTGGCCCCGGCACCGCGGGCACCATGGTGCCCAGCAGGCCCAGCAGCATTACCAGGCCCACCAGCAACAGCTGCCATATCCCCATGGGCCCCAGGCTGCCGCATTCCGCTCAGCGGTGGGGCAGGCGGGTCCCGGTTCAGCCGAACTGACGCTCGATCTGGGCCAGTTTCTCCTCCAGGGAGTTCAGCCGGCCGTCCGCACCGGACAGATCCGAACCCGTACGGGAGGACCCCGCCGCACCGCTTCCCTTGCTGCCGACCCCCGGCGCGTCCAGCGCCCGCCGGCCGCCCGGGACCTGACCGGACTCCAGCGCCGCCGGCTCCGACCGGTCGCCGCCCGCCTGCTCCACCTCGACCTCGACCCGCTGCTGCCGGCCCAGTGCCTTCATCCGTGCCTTGTCCAGCTTGCGCTGCTCCTTGCGGCGGGCCTTCGCCAACTCCTTGGTACGGCGCTCCTCGCGGACCTCCTCCACCGCCTCGTCCAGGGTGCGGACGTTCTCCAGCAGCATGAGGGACCAGGCACCGAACGTCTCGCGCGGCGCCCGCATCCACCGGACGAACCGGATCTGCGGCAGCGGACGCGGCACCAGGCCCTGCTCGCGCAGCGCCGCCTTGCGGGTCTGCTTGAGCGCGCGGTCGAAGAGGATGGCCGCCGACAGCGACATCCCGGCGAAGAACTGCGGGGCACCGGCGTGCATGTCACCGCGCGGCGCGTGCACCCAGTTGAACCAGGCGGCGGCTCCCGCGAACAGCCACACCAGCATCCGCGAACCCAGCGACGCGTCGCCCTGGCTCGCCTCGCGCACCGCGATCACCGCGCAGAACATGGCCGCGCCGTCCAGGCCGAACGGGACCAGGTACTCCCAGCCGCCGGAGAGGTTGAGGTTCTCCCGGCCGAAGCCGACCAGACCCTGAAAGGACAGCGCCGCCGCCACTCCGGCGCAGCAGAACAGAAGGAGATAGGAGGCGGTCGCGTACGCGCGCTCCTTGCGCCGGCGGCGCTCCTCCATCACTTCCCACGAGTCGCTCTGCGCTCCGTCGGCAGCCGCTGCCGCGGGTTTGCGTCCCCTGCTCATGAGGGTCACCGCGACCAGGGCGCCGGCCAGGAGCACGGCCCCCGCGATCACCCAGCTGAACTCTATGTCGGTCATAGCGGTGCACCTTACCCGGCTCGGAAGGACCTCTTTCGCGGCTGTGTTTCCGCCAGCATCCTGTGCCAACGGGGGCTCGCGCTGGTGGGGTTCACAACCCGGCCCCACCAATGGGTGAGGCGTGGACGGGGCTTGTGCGATTTGTTGCGAAACCTTTAGCGAACGGACGACAGCCGTTCGATCCGATCGCTGTCACACATGCGCGGGCAGGTCACACAAGTGGCCTCGGGACGCAGGGTGTAGAAGAGGCAGCAGCTGACCCGGTCCCGGGTGCGCAGCAACGCACCATCCGGACCGGTGAGATCCCGGAACGCGGCACCACCCGGATAGGGGGTGGTGCCACCTGGCAGCAGCAACTGCGTCTCGGCCAGCGCGCGCTCCTCCTCGCCGAGCAGCGAGCCCACGTACCACAGGCTCTCGGTCAGCTCATCGGTCGCCATCCCCCACAGCGCCCGGCTGCCCCGGCGCATCCGCGGCCGGAAGCCCTCAAGTACCGGCCCCAGATGGGCCGCCGCCGCCTCGCGCACCGCCGCCCGCAGCGCCTCCTCGTCCGCCACCACCCGGGCCTGCGGATGGCCGGCCAGCGGATCGTCCGGCAGACAGCTGAACGCGCCGGGACGCGCGGTGATCAGGCCATCCGCGCGATGGAATGCGACATCCTCCGGAGCCAGCCACGGCACCCGGCGCAGCAGGAAGTAAGGGAGCGTGAACAGGACGGCGGCGGGCCACGCGTAGCGGTGCAGTGCGAAACTGGCCACGACCTGCGGCCTGCCGCGCTGCCCGTAGTCGGCGAGAATGCGTTCGTCGTCCCAGGCCAGGAAGGACTCCAGCACCGGCCCCGCCGCGGCGAGATCGCTGCCGCGCACCCAGCCCGGGCCGCCGCGCGGTTCCTCCTCGGTGAACCGGAGGGTGCTCAGGACGTCATTCGCACGATCGAGTGCGGGTGCCAGCGGAAGGGCCGGGGCGAGAGCGGAGACGTGCATGGTGCCACCGAATCAAGTGCAAGGGCGAGACGGAGAGGTAAGGCTTACCTTACCCGATCAAGGAGGGGGTTTGATCTCGGGCGATATCGGCCTAGGGTGCTCGGCAGCACTTTTTCCAGGGAAGGGGGCGCCCGCGTGGATTCGTACATAGCGACCGCCCCGGACGCGCCGGTGCTGCGCCCCGAGAAACCGCCCCTGCCGGTACGGCCCCGGTCCCTGCCGGAACGCCACTCCGTACGCGCCCAGGTGCTCGCCGCGCTGCGCGACGCGCTGGCCGGGGGCCAACTGGCGCCCGGCGAGGTGTACTCGGCGCCGGTGCTCGCCGAACGGTACGGCGTGTCCGCCACGCCGGTGCGCGAGGCCATGCAGCAGCTGGCGAGCGAGGGGGCGGTGGAGACGGTGCCCAACCGGGGCTTCCGGATCGCCGGCCACACCGCCCGCGACGCCGCCGAACTCGCCGAGGTGCGGGCCGCCCTGGAAGTGCCCGCCATCATGCGGCTCGCGCACACCCTGCCGCCCGACCGCTGGGACGAACTGCGCCCGCTGGCCGACGCGACCGTCACCGCCGCCACGGTCGGCGACCGCGCCGCCTACGCGGAGGCCGACCGCTGCTTCCACCGGGCGCTGCTGCGGCTGACCGGCAACCGGCAGCTGGTGCTGATAGCGGAGGATCTGCACCGGCGCTCCCAGAGCCCCGCCGTCCAGGGACCCTTGCCCGGCACCGCCGAACTCCTGGCCGACGCCCTGGAACACGCCGCCCTGCTGGACGCGCTCCGCCGCCACGACACGGAGGCGGCGGAACAACTGGCGACCGAGCACTTCACCTGCGTCCGGCGCGGGAGGTAACCGGAACGGCGCCCTGCGGGCGGCTTTCCGGTGCGAGGGGAGGAGAGGGAAGGCGCGCGGCTGGGCATCCGGTCATCGGGGGATGACCGCCCCGCCGCCGCCGCCGCCGCGCCAGGGCACGGGCCCTGGCCCGGCGTCCGGGCACCGGGCTCCGGTCGCCTGCGGCGTCCGGTCATCGGGGTGACCGGGCCGGCGCCGGGTCCGTGCGCCGGCGCCCGCGTGCCCGGCGTCCGGTTCCGGCGGTCAGGCCGCCGGTGACGGTGGTGTCAGTTGGGCGGTCAGCCAGCGGGGAACCCGGTCCAGGAGATGGAAGAGGCGGGACGCCTCCGTCCGCAGGCGGGTGGCGTCGGGTTCGGGCTGGACCTCCGCCAGCGCCACCAGGGCCGGCGCGATGCCCACCAGGAAGCCGGTCTCCTCACGCAGCCGCAGGCTGTGCGTGAAGCCCTCGCGGGCCTGGTCCAGGTCGCCCTTCTCCTGGGCCAGCGCCGCCAGATGCCGCCAGGTGTACGAACTGAGCAGCGCGTCGCCCCGCCCCACTGCCTCGGCGTGCGCGCGCCGGTAACCGGCCTCGGCCGCCTCCGCGTTGCCGCTGACATGCTGCGCCATCAGCCCGCGCCGGAAGTCCAGCAGCGCCCGCCCCGGCGAGTCCGGGGCCAGCAGCGCCGCCGCCCGCCCCAGCGCGGCCCGCGCCTCGTCCGTACGGTCCCGCACCCGCAGTAACGTCGAGGCGTACGCCAGATAGCCGCGCTCGCCCGCCGCCGCGCCCCGCTCCTCGTCCGTCAGCGCCATCGACTCCACGGCGCGCAGCGCGTCCTCCGCCCGCGCCCACCCCTCGCCGGTGAACATGCAGCACTCCACCAGCAGCTCGGCGCGGCGCAGCGCCGCCGCCGGTGAGGTGGCGGCCGGGCGCTCCAGCAGCGCTGCCGCGTCCTGCCAGCAGCCACGCGACCGAAGCCGCCACACCGCGCTGTCCAGGGGAACGGTCGGTGGTATGGCGGTGTCCGCCACATTGCCCTCCAGGCGCGTCATTGAGCCGATGGTGCACGCGTGAATGTGCGTACGTGATGACTGTGCAGGCATCTCAGCACGCGCCACCGGGCCCGGCCAAGAGGCGTGCGTGAATCAGTTCACAAATCCCCAATGGCCGATCCCAGCTGGGCATCCGCCCTGCCTCGCCCGCACGATGCCAGGTATGGAGCCGATATCCGGATACGCGCGCGGCGGGTTTCTCAGCTCGCTGCGCGGCGCCGTGACGCCCCGCGCCGCGCTGCTGGTGCTGGGTGCGCTGCTGTTGCAGTGGGCGTTCATCACCTCCTATGTGGGCGCGCTGCACGACCCGAAGCCGCACCGCATCCCGATCGCGCTGGTGGCGCCGCAGGAGATGGCGAAGCAACTCGTCTCGGAGCTGGACGGGCTGCCCGGGAATCCGATCCATGTCAAGCACGCCACGACCGAAGAGGCGGACGGGCTGCGCATGGTGCGGCACCGGGACGTGGACGGGGCGCTGATCGTGGACGGCACCGGCACCCAGGACACCCTGCTGGTGGCCACCGGCGGCGGCACGTCCACCGCCGAGGTGCTCGCGCAGCTGATGCTGGCCGTGGAGACCTCGGCGAACCGGACCCTGGACATCCAGGACGTGGCTCCGGCCGGTGGCGCCGACGCGCGCGGTCTGACCTCGTTCTTCCTGGTCATCGGCTGGGTGGTGGGCGGTTATCTGTGCGCCGCCGCGCTGGCGATCAGCGCCGGCAGCCGGGCCGGCACCGTACCCCGGGCGCTGTTCCGGCTCGGCGCCCTGCTGGTGTTCTCGCTGCTGTCCGGGCTCGGCGGCGCGGTGATCGTGGGTCCGGTCCTGGACGCGCTGCCCGGGCGGGTGCTGGCACTGGCGCTGGTGGGCGCGCTGGTGGTGTTCGCGACCGGGGCGTTCACGCTCGCGCTCCAGGCGCTGTTCGGGGTCATCGGCATCGGGCTGGCGCTGCTGGTGGTGGTGATCCTCGGCAACCCCAGCGCGGGCGGCGCGATCGGCACCGCGCTGCTGCCCACCTTCTGGCGCGGCATCGGCTCGGGGATGATCCCGGGCGCCGGCACCTGGGCGGTGCGTTCCATCGCGTACTTCCAGGGCCACGCCCTCACCAATCCGCTGGTGGTGCTGGGCATCTGGGCGCTGGCCGGGGTGGTGGTGACGCTGGTGGCGTCGCTGCTGGGCGGGCGCCGCAAGTGGACCGAGGAGATGCCCTATCGCACGGTCCCCGACGGCGGGTTCCTGGGCATCAGGCCCTGGACCCGCTGACACCGAGCGCCGCTCAGCCGCTCAGCCGTTCAGCCGCAGCGCGAGAAAGAAGTCCAGCTTGTCCTCAAGGCGGGTCAGATCCCGGCCGGTCAGCGCCTCGACCCGGCCGATCCGGTAGCGCAGCGTGTTGACGTGGAGATGCAGCCGGGCCGCGCACCGGGTCCAGGAGCCGTCGGCCTCCAGGTACGCCTGAAGGGTGGGGATCAGCTCGGAGCGGTGCTGCCGGTCGTAGGCGCGCAGCGGCTCCAGCAGCCGCGCGGTGAAGGCGAGCCGCACCTCGTCCGGGACGAACGGCAGCAGCAGTACGTGGGAGGCCAGTTCGTCGTGGCCGGCCCCGCACACCGGCTGGGGCCGGGCGGCGGCGACCCGCCGCGCGTGCCGGGCCTCGTCCAGCGCGCCGCGCAGCCCGCCGGCCGCGCCGACCGGGGCGCTCGTCCCCAGCGTCAGCCGGCCGGTGGGGCCAAGACCGGCGGACAGGACGTCACGTACCGGGGCGAGTACGGTCTCGGCCCGCAGCGCCGGGCTCTCGGCGGGCGGTGCGGGCAGGGGTACGAGCGCCACCGCCTCGCCGTCCGCCGTGCCCGCGACGAGGGCGGGTTCGCCACGGCCGGGGACGGCGGTCAGCAGTTCCTCCAGGACCGCCTCGGCCACCCCCGCGCCCTCGCCCGCGCCGTCGATCTCGACCCTGGCGACGACGACCTGCCAGCTCGGCTCGGCGAGCCCGGGCAGCAGGATGGGCCCGGCCACCCGCAGCCGCGCCGCCACCTCGGCGGGCGCGGCGCCGTCCCGCAGCAGCCGCAGGATCTCCCGGGCGAGCCGCCGCTGCACCGTGCGGGACGCCTCGCGCCGGTCGGCTTCGGCGGCGATCAGCCGTACCACCTTGGCCATCAGGTCGCGGCGTTCGGCCGGCCAGTCGCGGGCGTCGGCGCGTACCGCCAGCTGCCGGCCGGTGAGCGCGGCGGCCCGCCCGCCGCCCGCGCCCGCCGGGCCCGGCACCGGGACCGGGAAGAGCGCGTACCCGACGGTGTCGTCGGCACCGATCGGCACCCGGTACGGGCCCGGCCGCCCGGCCGCCGCCGCGGTCATCCGGTGCGCGGCCAGCTCCGCGCCCACCCCGGGCGGCAGCGGCTCCCGCCCCGAGCCGGCGATCACCCGCCCGGTGGCGGACAGCAGCCAGGCCGGCAGATCCAGATCGGTGCCCAGCAGGGCGAGGACCGCCTGCGGCCCGTCCTCGCCCGGACCCGCCGACATCAGCCGCCGGTGCCGGTCCACGACGGCCGCCAGATCCCCGGCCCGGTGCCCGGAGATCTGCCGCACCACGTGTTCGGTGATTTCCGCGAAGGCCACTTCCCGCACCACCGCGAACAGCGGCAGCCCGTGCCGCGCGCAGGCGGCGGTCAGGTCCTGGGGCACCGCGCCCAGTTCGGCCTCGCCCGCCGCGAGGCCCGCCACCCCGGCCCCGGCCAGGATCCGTACGAAGGGCTCGGAGTCCGCCGGGCCGCGCCACCAGGCGAGCCCGGTCAGGACGAGTTCGCCGCCGCGCAGATAGCGGCTGGGGTCGCGCAGATCGGTGGTCATCACGCCGCGCACCGGGGCGTCCAGATCGCCGCCGTCGTGCAGCAGCCGCAGCCCGAGCGCCTGGTCCGCGAGCAGTGTGCGCAGTCGCATGTCCGTCCGCCGATGTCGTCGGTGTTGCCGGTGGGCTGCCGCCCCATTGCCGACCCCAATTCCTCATACGAACCTACAAGAAGTGGGGGCGCGGGCGAATGGGTGCTTCGGCCCTTCGGTGACTGCCCCCGCGGGCCGCCCGGCGTTCTACTGGGTCCACCACCACCCAGGGAGAACCGCCGCATGGACTTCCTCCGCCCCACCGGCTGGGCCGACGCGCTCGCCGCCAAGGCCGCGCACCCCGACGCCGTACCCATCGCCGGCGGCACCGATGTGATGGTCGAGCTCACCTTCGACCGGCGCCGCCCCGAGCGGCTGCTTGATCTCTCCCGCATCCCCGAACTGCGCCGGTGGGAGACCGGCGAGCGGACCGTACGGCTGGGCGCCGCCGTCCCGTACACCACCGTCATCCAGCGCCTGGCCACCGAACTGCCCGCCCTCGCCCTCGCCGCCCACACCGTCGGCTCCCCGCAGATCCGCAACCGGGGCAGCGTCGGCGGCAACCTCGGCGCCGCCTCCCCGGCCGGCGACAGCCACCCCGCGCTCCTCGCGGCCGGCGCCGAGGTGGAGGCCGCATCCGTACGCGGCACCCGCCGCATCCCCATCGACGCCTTCTACACCGGCGTCAAACGCAACGCCCTCGCTCCCGACGAACTCATCCGCGCCATCCACATCGACAAGGCGACCGGGCCACAGCAGTTCGCCAAGGTCGGCACCCGCAACGCCATGGTCATCGCCGTGTGCGCCTTCGCCCTCGCCCTGCACCCGCACACCAGGACCGTCCGCACCGGCATCGGCTCCGCCGCGCCCACCCCCGTACGCGCCACCGACGCCGAGGACTACCTCACCGGCGCGCTGGCCGGCGCCGGCGCCTGGGAACGCCCCGGCCCCCTCCCGGACGCCGTGGTGCGCCGCTTCGCCGAACTGGCCGGCGCCGCCTGCCGCCCCATCGACGACGTACGCGGCACCGCCCGCTACCGGGTGCACGCCATCGGCGTGCTCGCCCGCCGCACCCTGAACTGGACCTGGAACGCCTACCGGAAAGGGCCCACACCGTGCGCGTGACCTGCACCGTCAACGGACGCCGACAGGAGGCCGACGACGTCTGGGAGGGCGAGAGCCTGCTGTACGTGCTGCGCGAGCGGTTCGGCCTCCCCGGCGCCAAGAACGCCTGCGAACAGGGCGAATGCGGCTCCTGCACCATCCGGATGGACGGCGACCTGGTGTGCGCCTGCCTGGTGGCGGCCGGCCAGGCCGAGGGCGCCGACCTGCGTACCGTCGAGGGCCTGACCGGCGCCGACGGCGAACTCGCCCCCGTCCAGCGCGCCTTCCTGGACACCGGCGCCGTGCAGTGCGGCTTCTGCACCCCCGGACTGCTGATGGCCACCGAAGAACTCCTGGAACGGATCCCCGACCCCTCCGACGCCGACATCCGCGAGGCCCTGGCCGGCAATCTGTGCCGCTGCACCGGCTACGAGAAGATCATGGACGCGGTACGGCTGGCCGCCGCCCGGCATCCGGCCCGGCACCCCGGCAGCACCACGGGGGCCTGACATGACCACGATCCGGCCCGGCGCCCTCAGCCAGCGCAGCGCCCACGGCACCACCGGCGGCATCGGCGAATCCACCCACCGCCCGGACGGCGCCCTCAAGGTCACCGGCGAGTTCGCCTACTCCTCCGACCTGTGGCACGAGGACATGCTGTGGGGCCACACCCTGCGCAGCCCCCACCCGCACGCCGAGATCCGCGCTGTCGACATCACCGCCGCCCTCGCGCTCCCCGGCGTGCACGCCGTCCTCACCCACCACGACCTGCCCGCCGCCACCCACTACGGCCTGGAGATCAGCGATCAGCCGGTCCTCGCCCACGACGTGGTGCGCTACCAGGGCGAGCCGGTGGCCCTGGTCGCCGCCGACCACCCCGAGACCGCCCGCCGCGCCGCCGCCCTGATCGCCGTTGACTACCGCGAACGGCCCGTCGTCCACGACGAGACCTCCGCCACCGCCCCCGGCGCCCCCGTACTCCACCCCCACCGCACCGACCACCACGCCGCGCACACCCCGCACCCCAACATCGTGCACCGCCAGCCCATCCGGCACGGCGACATGGCCGCCGCCCGGGCCCGCGCCGAGATCGTGGTCAGCGGGGAGTACGAGGTCGGCATGCAGGACCAGGCGTTCCTGGGCCCCGAATCCGGGCTCGCCATCCCCGCCGAGGACGGCGGCATCGACCTCTACATCGCCACCCAGTGGCTGCACGTGGACCAGAAGCAGCTCGCCCCCGTCCTGGGCCTGCCGACCGAGAAGGTACGGCTCACCCTCTCGGGGGTCGGCGGCGCGTTCGGCGCCCGCGAGGACCTGTCCATGCAGGCCCACGCCTGCCTGCTGGCGCTGCGCACCGGACGCCCCGTCAAGATGGTCTACAACCGCGAGGAATCGTTCTTCGGGCATGTGCACCGGCACCCGGCGAAGCTCTCCTATGAACACGGCGCGCTGCGCGACGGCACCCTGCTGTACGTCGCCTGCCGCATCGTCCTGGACGGCGGCGCGTACGCCTCCTCCTCCCCGGCCGTCGTCGGCAACGCCGCCTCGCTCAGCCTGGGCCCGTACGAGATCCCGGCCGCCGACATCGAGGCGCTCGCGCTCTACAGCAACAACCCGCCGTGCGGCGCCATGCGCGGCTTCGGCGCGGTGCAGGCGTGCTTCGCCTACGAGGCCCAACTGGACAAGCTCGCCGCAGCCCTGGAGCTGGACCCGGTGACGCTGCGGCAGCGCAACGCCATGCGGCAGGGCACGGTGATGCCCACCGGACAGCCGGTGGACGCCCCCGCCCCGGTCGCCGAGCTGCTGGCCCGGGTCGCCGCCCGGCCACTGCCGCCGCCGCGCGAGTGGGAGTCCGCGACGGGTGCGGTGGACGTACGGGCGCTGCCCGGCGGGCTGTCCAACACCACCCACGGCGAGGGCGTGGTACGCGGCGTGGGCTACGCGGTCGGCATCAAGAACGTCGGCTTCTCCGAGGGCTTCGACGACTACTCCACCGCCCGGGTCCGGCTGGCGGTGGTGGGCGGCGAACCGGTGGCCGTGGTGCACACCGCGGCGGCCGAGGTCGGCCAGGGCGGCGTCACCGTACAGGCGCAGATCGCCCGCACCGAACTCGGCGTCACCCAGGTCACTCTGCTGCCCGCCGACACCACGGTCGGCTCGGCCGGCTCCACCTCCGCCTCCCGGCAGACCTATATGACCGGCGGCGCGGTGAAGCTCACCTGCGAGGCGGTACGGGAGCAGGTCCTGCGGCGGGCGCGGCAGCGCTTCGGCGCGGCGGCGGCCGGCCTGGACGCCGGGAAGGTGGTGACGGCGGACGGCGCGGTGCTGGCCACCCTGGCGGACGTGCTGGGCGAGGAGACCATCGAGATCGAGCGGGAGTTCCACCACCGCGCCACCCAGCCGTTCCATCCGCGCACCGGGCAGGGCCACGGCCATGTGCAGTACTCCTTCTGCGCCCACCGGGCGGTGGTGGAGGTGGACACCGAGCTGGGCCTGGTGAAGGTCATCGAACTGGCGGCGGCCCAGGACGTCGGCAAGGCGCTCAACCCGCTGTCGGTGGCCGGTCAGATCCACGGCGGCAGCGCGCAGGGCCTGGGGCTCGCCGTGCTGGAGGAGATCGTGGTCGGCCCCGACGGCCGGGTCCGCAACCCCTCCTTCACCGACTATCTGATCCCCACCATCCTGGATGTGCCCCCCATGCCGCTCGACATCCTCGAACTCGCCGACGACCACGCCCCGTACGGCCTGCGCGGGGTCGGCGAGGCCCCCACGCTGTCGGCCACCCCGGCGATCGTGGCCGCCGTCCGGCAGGCCACCGGGCTGCCGCTGCGCCGGGTGCCGGTGCGCCCGGAGCATCTGACGGGCACGGCGTAGCGCCGTGCTGGAGCTGGCCGGGGAGCTGGGGGAGTGGCTGCGGGACGGCCGGCCGTTCGCGGTGGCCACGGTGACGGCGGTACGCGGCAGCGCCCCGCGACCGCCGGGCGCGGCGCTGGCGGTGGACGCGGCGGGCACGGTGGTGGGCAGCGTCTCCGGCGGCTGCGTGGAGGGCGCGGTGTACGAGCTGTGCCGGGCGGCGCTGGCGGACGGCGTGGTGCGGGTGGAGCGCTTCGGCTACAGCGACGCGGACGCCTTCGCGGTCGGCCTGACCTGCGGCGGCAGCATCGAGGTGCTGATCACCCCGGTGCCGGCGCACTCCGCGCTGCGGCCGGTGCTGGCGCGGGCGCTGACGGCGGGGCACGGGGCTCTGGTCCGCCCGCTGGCAGGCGGCGGCGCGCTGTACGTGCCGGCGGCGGGGCAGCCGTACGGGTCGCTCGGCGGCGGCGGTGCGGCGGTGGACGGTGCGGCGGTGGACGGTGCGGCGGTGGCCCGGGCCCGGGCGATGCTGCGGGCCGGCCGCACCGGCCCGGTGCGCCTGGAGTGCGGTGCGACGGTGCTGGTGGAGAGCCGGGTGCCGCCGCCGCGCCTGCTGGTGTTCGGCGCGGTGGACTTCGCGGCGGCGCTGGCCGCCGCCGGGGCGTTCCTCGGCTACCGGGTGACGGTGTGCGACGCCCGCCCGGTCTTCACCACCCCGGTGCGCTTTCCGGCGGCGGACGAGGTGGTGGTCCGCTGGCCGCACGAGTATCTGGCCGCCGAGGCGGCGGCCGGGCGTCTGGACGAGCGGACGGCGGTGTGTGTGCTGACCCATGACGCCAAGTTCGATGTGCCGCTGCTGGAGACCGCGCTGCGGCTGCCGGTGGCGTACATCGGCGCGATGGGCTCGCGCCGCACCCACACCGATCGGATGAACCGGCTGCGGGCGGCCGGGCTGACCGAGCCCGAACTGGACCGGCTGCGCTCGCCCATCGGCCTTGACCTCGGCGCCCGCACCCCGCAGGAGACGGCCCTGTCCATCGCGGCCGAGATCGTGGCCACCCGGGAACGCGCCACCGGCCACCCCCTCACCGACACCCGCACCGCCCGCATCCACCCTCCCCTGCCGACGGGTTGAGCCGTCCGGTGTGATGACGACGAGGGCGTCACCGCGGTGGCGGGACCCGGGGGCCGCCGGGTACGCGCTTCGACGACCGTACCCGGGGAAGCCGGAGTGGTCGGCGGGCGGCAACGGCCGTCACGCGCGGGCGTACCCCTTGTTTTCAGCCATTGTCAGGGGCTCATGGACACGGGTTCATGCACGCGGGCTCGCGCCGTCCCGCAGCAGGATGTCCGCCGGGTCGTTCACCGGCTGCGGCGCACCCGTCAGATCCAGGACGAACAGCGGCAGTCGCAGCTCGTCCGCCCGCGCTCTGGCCTGCCGGTCGAACCCGGCCAGCGAGAAGGCCACCGCCCGGGCCGGCTCCAGCAGGCCGTGCATCCACAGCGTCTCGATCTCCCGGGTGCCGGTCGCCTCGGTGGTCGCGTCCACCAGCCCCACCACACCGAGGCCGTGCAGATCCACCCCCGACTGCGGGCGCGGCATGGCGGTACGCACATCGCGGAACCCCAGCCAGCGCAGAAACGCCGCCGCGCACGCCACCGCGTCGTACCCGGTCCTGATGGTCAGCGGCTGGAACGGTGACCGCTCCGGTGCCCCGCCCCGTCCGGCCCCGGGCCCGGGCCGGTCGGCGGACAGCCGGACCGTCACCCCGCACGGGCAGTCGAACTCCGGCTGCGGCCACTGCCCCGCCCGGCCGCAGGACGGGCAGTCGAGCTGTGCCCAGGACGCCGCCCACGACCGATGCCGTATCTGGGTGGGGGTACCGTCCCACAGCACCGGTACGGACACGGGTGCCCCGCAGGAGCATGGGTACTCCGGGGGGACATAGCTGTGCTCGCGGCGACACGCCGGACAACGCACGGGCCTGCTCTGGGTCATCGGACGCTCCTGGGCCGGCACTGGGCCATCTCAGTGTTCCTTATGGCCCCTTGATCACGCAGGAGTATGCTCACGGGTGGTGGCTGTACGCCATTCGGGGCGCGTCAAGGGTGCCGCGAGCATTCACGCGAATGTGACCGGGACTTTAGCCCTCCGTATGGCGCAATGTGCGGACAGTGATATTTACTGTCGTTGTTCGTGGCGGGCCGGCGCCAAGCATGCGCCTGGCGGGCGCGGGCGCACTGGGTGGTGTGAACGGCAGGGGAGGGCCGAGTGGCGGCAGGCGAAGCTGAGGCCGTGCGCGTCAGTGCGAGCACGGTGGCCGATGGGGGAGACCCCCGGCTCCTGGCCCTGCGCGCCGCGGTGCAGCGGCTGCGTACGGATCTGAGCGGCTATCAGGCACCGCTGGCGGACCGGGAAGTGGCGGAGCGTGAGCTGGCCGCGCTGCTCGACCTGCTCACCGCGGGCATCCCCGAGGACACCACGCTGAGCACCGCGCTGCTCCAGATCGCGGCGGCCGTCGGTTCGGTCAGCGCGCTGGCCCCGGCGGTGGTCCAGCTGCGCGAGGCCGTCGAACTGTTCGGTGTGCCGCGGCACCGGGTGCTGCCGCCCGCACGGCACGGCGCCCCCTGACGCCGCCGCCCGGCGGGGGTGGCCGGGTTAGGTTGGCCCGGTGCGACTGAAACTTGAGTTCACCACCGAGCCCTTCAATCTGGATGAGCCCCCGGCACACGCCCTGATGGCCCGCGAGGTGGCCCTGGGCGCGGCGCTGGACACCGTCGATGTCGGCCCGTTCGGCAACACGGTCGAGGGCGGCGCCGAGGAGGTGCTGACCCTGGTGAACGACCTGCTCAGCAAGTCCCTGGCGGTCGGTGCCACCCGCATCTCGCTCCAGCTGAACGTGGTCGAGGGCAGCGGCGCCGCCGCCCCGGACGGCGCCGCCTCGTGAGCCCCGGCGGCGCCGGCGCGAGCGCGGGCTCCTCGGCGGCCTCCTTCATAGCCGCGGTCGCCCCGCTGGTCGACGCCATCGGCGGCGAGCTGATCACCCCCGGACAGGCGGGCCCCGACGATGTGGTGCTGTCCTGGGAGGGTGCGGCGGCGGTGGCCGTCCGGCTGCCGGATCTGTCCGGGTCGCTGGAGCACATCCTGGCCGAGCTGCGCCGCCGGCACGGCATGCCGCTGGCCGAGCTCGACCGGGCGACCAAACAGCAGGTGGTGCGCACCCTGGAGGCACGGGGCGCGTTCGCGATGCGGCACGGTGTGGAGACGGTGGCCGGCGCCCTCGGGGTGAGCCGGTTCACCGTGTACAACTACCTCAACCGCGAACAGAACGGCTGATGTCGGCGGGCGCCGGCGGGCGCCGGTGGGCTCCCCCGTGAGCGTGATCTTCAACAAACTGTTGACGTCACTCGGAGTGCCCGGTTAGCTGGGGCCATGTCCCCGCCTTCCCCGTCGGCCCCTCCCGCGCGCCTCGACCGGTTCAACGCCGCGCCGGAGCGCACGGCGCTCGACGCGCTGCACGAGATCTGCGCCGCGCCCGCCTGGGCCGGGGCACTGGTGGCGGGGCGACCGTACCCCGGTCTTGAGGCTCTGCTGGCCGCCTCCGACGCCGCCACCGCCGGTCTGGACCCCGCCGGCATCGGCCGGGCGCTCGCCGCGCACCCCCCGATCGGCCGCCCCGCCCCCGGCGACGCCACCTCCGCCCGCGAACAGCGCGGCATGGCCGGCGCCCCGGCCGCGCTCGCCACCGAGATGCGCGAGCTGAACCACGCCTACCAGGACCGGTTCGGCCAGGTCTTCCTCATCTGCGCCACCGGGCTGACGGGCGAACAACTGCGGGCGGCGCTGCGCGCCCGGCTCGCCGCCACCCCCGAGGCCGAGCGCGAGACGGTGCGTACCGAGTTGGCCAAAATCAACAGGCTCCGGCTGACCCGACTGCTCACCGACCCCGACCCCGACCCCGACCCCGCCGCCGCCACCATCTCCACCCACATCCTCAACACCGCCGAAGGCCGCCCCGCGACCGGCGTCGCGGTGGAACTGTCGATCCCGGACGGGACCGGCTGGCGGGTGCACGCCACGGCCGTCACCGACGCCGACGGCCGCTGCAAGGACCTGGCCCCGCTGCCGCCGGCCGCCACCACCGCCCGGCTGCGCTTCGCGGTGGCCGGCCCGTTCTTCCCCGAGGTCACCACCACCTTCACCGTGGCCCCCGGCGAGCACCATCACGTACCCCTGCTGCTGAGCCCGTTCGGCTACTCCGTCTACCGAGGGAGCTGATCCCGATGCCCATACTCGGCCAGAACCAGTACGGCAAGGCGGAGACCCGGATCGTGAAGGTGACCCGCGAGGGGGCCACCCACCATCTGGAGGACCTCCAGGTCTCCATCGCCCTCTCCGGCGACATGGACGAGGTGCACTACTCCGGTTCCAACACCAGCGTGCTGACCACCGACGCCACCAAGAACACCGTGTTCGCCTTCGCCAAGGAGTACGGCATCGGCTCGCCGGAACGCTTCGGCACCCTGCTGGCGCAGCACTTCACCGAATCCCAGCCCACCGTGACCCGGGCCCGGATCCGCATCGAGAGCTACGCCTGGGAGCGGATCGCCACCCCCGGCGAGGGCGAGCACTCCTTCCTGCGGGACGGCCGGGGGGTGCGCACCGCCCAGATCACCCACGACCGCGAGGAGGGCTGGGAGGCGCTGTCGGGACTGACCGGCCTCACCGTGCTGAACTCCACCGACTCCGAGTTCCACGGCTTCCTCAAGGACCGTTACACCACCCTGGCCGAGACCCGGGACCGGATCCTGGCCACCGATGTCACCGCGCTGTGGCGGCACCGCTGGGCCGGCCCGCAGGACGGCACCCCCGACTGGGACACCAGCCACGCCGAGGCGCGACGCCGGCTGCTGAACGCCTTCGCCGGCACGTACTCGTACTCGCTCCAGCAGACGCTGTTCGCGATGGGCTCCCAGGTGATCGACCACCGTCCCGAGATCGACGAGATCCGTCTCTCCCTGCCCAACAAGCATCACCTCCTGGCTGATCTCACCCCTTTCGGGATAACGAACGAGACCGAGGACGGTGCCGTCTACTACGCCGCCGACCGTCCGTACGGGCTGATCGAGGCCACCGTGCTGCGCGAGGGCGCCACCGCCCGGATCCCCGTCGACGCCACCCACCGCTGAGGACACCGCCGCCATGACCCTCGTCATCGAGCACTGCGCCATCGCCACCGTGGACGCGGCCGGCACCGAGTACGCCGATGGTCATCTGGTGATCGCCGGCGACCGGATCGCGGCGGTCGGCCCAGGACCCGCCCCCCGCGAACTGCCGGACGACGGGGACGCCGTACGCCGCATCGACGCCTCCGGGGCGCTCGCCACCCCCGGACTGATCAACACCCATCACCACTTCTATCAATGGCTGACCCGTGGGCTGGCACAGAACGCCAATCTCTTTGACTGGCTGGTCACGCTCTATCCGATGTGGTCACGGATAGACGAGCGCATGGTGCACACCGCCGCCCGCGCCTCGCTCGCCATGATGGTCAGGGGCGGCGTCACCAGCGCCATGGACCACCACTACGTCTTCCCGCGCGGCGCCGGCGACCTGCTCGGCGCCGAGATCGCCGCCGCCCGGGAGATCGGCGTACGGTTCACCGCCACCCGCGGCTCGATGGACCGCGGCGCCTCCGACGGCGGACTGCCCCCCGACTTCGCCGTCGAGACCACGGACGACGCGCTCGCCGCCACCGAAGCCGCCATCGACACCCACCACGACCCCGGCTTCTCCTCGATGCTGCGCATCGCCGTCGCACCCTGCTCGCCGTTCTCGGTCTCCACCGAACTCATGCGGCAGGCCGCCGGACTCGCCCGCCGCAAGGGCGTACGGCTGCACACCCACGGCTCGGAGACCGTGGAGGAGGAGCAGTTCTGCCACCACCTGTTCGGCATGGGGCCCACCGACTACTTCGAGTCCACCGGCTGGCTCGGCGACGATGTGTGGATGGCGCACTGCGTCCACATGACCGACGCCGACGTGGCGGCCTTCGCCCGCACCGGCACCGGCGTGGCCCACTGCCCCTCCTCCAACGCCCGGCTCGCCGCCGGCATCGCCCGGGTCCCCGACCTGCTGGCAGCCGGCGTCCCGGTCGGCCTCGGAGTGGACGGCACCGCGTCCAACGAATCCGGCGAACTCCACACCGAACTGCGCAACGCCCTGCTCATCAACCGCCTCGGTCCGCACCGCGAGGCCGCCCTGACCGCCCGCCAGGCGCTGCGGCTCGCCACCCACGGCGGCGCCCAGGTGCTCGGCCGCGCCGACGGGACCGGCTCCCTGGAGCCGGGCAAGCTCGCGGACGTGGTGCTGTGGCAGCTGGACGGGCTCGGCCACTCCACCATCGCCGACCCGGTCGCCGCGCTCGTGCTCGGCCCGCCCGCCCCCGTCACCCTCTCGCTCGTCGGCGGCCGGCCGGTGGTGGAACACGGGCGGCTGCTGACTGCCGACGAACACGAGATCGCCCGCACCGCCCGCGCCGAAGCGCGCCGCTTGACGGATTGTTCATAGCCCGTCCATGGTCTTGCGGATGGCCCGCCGCCAGGATCGGTGCCATGACGAACGACGAGCGGGCGTACGACCGCGGGCGGCTGCGCCAGTGGCTGGCCGGTACGGCACGGGCCGACGGCATCGAACGGCGCGATCTGCTGCGGCTGCTGGCGGCGGCCGGGATCACGGCGGCGACGGCGGGCGCCACGGCACGGCCGGCCCGGGCGTCCGCCACGACGGCAGCGGCGGGGATCGTCAAACCCCTGCCCGGGGACCGGTTCACCGTGCACGGCACCAACGCCGAAACGCACTGGTCGGCGCTGCGCGGCACCGGCTACCACACCCCCAACGACCTGTTCTTCGTCCGCAACCACACCGTCACCCCCACCCTCGACGCCGACAACTGGCGGCTGCGGATCTGGGGCGACGGACTGCGCGACCCGCGCGGCGCCGCGTTCTCGCTGGCCGACCTGCGCGCGCTGCCCGCCACCGAACACTCCGCCTTCGTCGAATGCGCCGGCAACGGGCGCAGCTTCTTCCAGCGCCAGCAGGGCGAGACCGTCTCCGGCACCGCCTGGTCGCTGGGCGCCATCGGCATGGCCCGCTGGCGCGGCGTCCGGCTGGGGCGGGTGCTGCGGCTGGCCGGCCTGTCCCCGCACGCCGTGGACATCCAGCCGCGCGGCCTGGACGACGAGTTCTTCTCCGGCGGTGTCAACCTGGGCCGGGTGCGCCGCCCGCTGCCCCTCGCCAAGGCGCTGGAGGACGTACTGCTGGCGTACGAGATGAACGGCGCGCCGCTGCCGCCCGACCACGGCCACCCCGTACGGCTGCTGGTGCCGTCCTGGATCGGCATCGCCTCCATCAAGTGGCTGGGCGACATCGAGGTGTCGACGACCCCGCTGTACTCCCCGTGGAACACCGACCTCTACCGCCTCTTCAGCCCCCATCACCCACCGGAGGGCAGCGCCCCGCTGACCCGGCAGACCCTCAAGAGCGCCTTCGAACTGCCCTGGGACGCACCGCTGGCCGCCGGCCGCCCCCACCTGCTCACCGGCCGCTCCTGGTCGGGCGGGCGCGGGGTGCGCTCGGTGGAGGTGAGCGTCGACGGCGGCGCCGGCTGGCGCCCCGCCACGGTGCACGACGCACCCCGCCGCGCCGGCTGGGTGCGCTGGTCCCTGCACTGGACCCCGCGCACCCCGGGCCGCACCGAACTGCTGGCCAGGGCCACCGAACTGGACGGCAGCCGCCAGCCGGACCGCACCCCGCACAACACCCAGGGCTATCTCTTCGACGCGGTGGTCCGGCACCCGGTGACGGTCGGCTGACCCGGCGCCCTACCCGGCCCGGGACCACAGCTGGGAGAAGTTGCTCCGGTAGCTGTCGGCGATCCCGGGCAGCTCGACCCGGATCATCGTCTCGTCGTGCGCGCGCAGCGAGGGCCCGGTGAGATTGTGCGAGCCGGTGAACACCAGGGACCGGCCGGCGGTGCCGTTGTAGTTGCCGGTGTAGACGATGTACTTGGAGTGCAGGCTGTCGAGCCGGCGCACCGTGATGTTGGGGTGCCCGGCCAGCCGGTCGCGGATGTAGTCGGTCATGTTGTCGCCGCCGACCACCCGTACCCGGCAGCCCAGCCCGGCGATCCGGATCAGCTCGTCGGCCACCGGGGCGCGCGGCCCGGTGAACTGGGCGTGTGCCACGTCCACCGCGCAGCCCGCCTGATAGCGGGTGATGTAGCTCAGCCGGCCGACGACCAGGTCGGTGGACGCCTCGGCACCGGTGCCGCCCGAGGAGTCGGCGCGCGGCGGGAAGAAGACCCGGATGTCACTCACCGGGGAGGCGAAGTAGCCGTCCGCCGAGGTGTAGTAGTTGTTGTTCCGCCGCTGGTTGAGCAGATTGGTCATGTGCCGCAGGAACGCGGCGCGCAGCTCGGCGTCCCCGTGGATCACCACGGCGTTGTTGAACAGCCGCAGCTGCGGGTTGGTGAGGTTGGCGGAGCTGACGAACACCACCTGGGACATGCCGCCGGTGGCGGAGAAGGTGAAGAATTTGTTGTGATTGATCGAGTTGGAGCGGTTGGCGATGCAGGAGGAGTTGCCGACGCCGCTGTTGCCGCACAGCACCAGCCGGGTGAGACCGGCGCTCTTGAGGGTGCTGATGGCGGCGTTCGCCGGGTTGGAGTTGCTGCCGCCCTCGCCCTCCTTGTCCACCGCGAGCGACACACTGACGCCGCGCGCCTGGGCGCGGGCCAGCGCGTCGGCGACCGGGGTACGGGTCCAGGTGTACATCGCCCCGTGGATCGCCGACCCGGCCGGGGCGCCGTCGATCAGCTCGACCAGATGGTTCTCGATGGTGTGGTCGGGCTGCCCGTCGGCCGGCATGTTGAACACGGTGTACGACCCCACGGCCGCCGCCCCGGCCGCCGGGGTGGCGGCCGTGACGGTCAGCAGGGCGGTCAGCGCGAGCGCCAGTAACGAGGCGAGCGGAACATGGATACGCATGATCTCGTTCGTACCCGCCCGGCAACCCCGGTAACAGCGGCCTCAGTCGAGCAGCTCGTACGCCGGGAGGGTCAGGAAGTCGACGTACTCCTCGTCGAGGGCGATGCGCAGCAGCAGGTCGAAGGCCCGCTGCCAGCCGTCCGCCGCGAAGGCGGCCTCGCCCACCTCCTCCCGGATGGCGGCCAGTTCCTCCCCGGCCACGGTTCGCACATACGCGCGGGTGACCCGCTGCCCGCCCGCCAGCTCGACGCCCGCGTTGATCCACTGCCACAGCTGGGAGCGGGAGATCTCGGCGGTGGCGACGTCCTCCATGAGGTGGAAGACGGCGACCGCGCCGCGGCCGGCCAGCCACGCCTGGAGGTAACGGGTGCCCACCTGCACCGCGTTGCGCACCCCCGCCTCGGTGGGGCGGGCGTCGAGCGAGCCGATGTCCAGCAGATCGGCCGCCGTGACCTTGACGTCCTCGCGCAGCCGGTCCTTCTGGTGCGGCCGGTCGCCGAGCACGGCGTCGAAGGACGCCCGGGCCACCGGCACCAGACCGGGGTGGGCCACCCAGGAGCCGTCGAAGCCGTCGGCGGCCTCCCGGTCCTTGTCGCCCTTGACCTTCTCGAAGGCGACGGCGTTGGCCTCGGCGTCCTTGGCCGGGATGAACGCGGCCATGCCGCCGATGGCGTGCGCGCCGCGCAGATGACAGGTGCGCACCAGCAGTTCGGTGTAGGCGCGCATGAAGGGGGCGGTCATCGTCACGGCGTTGCGGTCGGGCAGCACGAACGCCGCTCCCGCGTCCCGGAAGTTCTTGATGAGGGAGAAGAGATAGTCCCAGCGACCGGCGTTGAGGCCGGCGGCGTGGGCGCGCAGCTCGTAGAGGATCTCCTCCATCTCGAAGGCGGCGGTGATCGTCTCGATGAGGACGGTGGCGCGGATCGAGCCGTGGTCGATGCCGATGTACTCCTCGGCGAAGGTGAACACGTCGTCCCACAGCCGCGCCTCGCGGTGCGATTCCAGCTTGGGGAGGTAGAAGTACGGGCCCTTGCCGAGTTCGAGGAGCAGTTCGGCGTTGTGGAAGAAGTACAGCCCGAAGTCGACGAGCGCGCCGGGGACGGGACGGCCGTCGAGGACGAGGTGGCGTTCGTCCAGATGCCAGCCGCGCGGCCGGGCCACGACGGTGGCCAGCTCCTCCTCGGGGCGCAGGGCGTAACGCTTGCCGCGCTCGTCGGTGAAGTCGATGCGTCGGCGGTAGGCGTCGGCGAGGCTGAGCTGACCGCCGATCACATTGGCCCAGGTGGGGGAGGAGGCGTCCTCGAAGTCGGCGAGCCAGATCTTCGCGCCGGAGTTGAGGGCGTTGATGGTCATCTTGCGGTCGGTGGGCCCGGTGATCTCCACCCGCCGGTCCAGCAGCGCCTGGGGGGCGGGCGCGACCTGCCAGTCGCCCTGCCGGATGTGGGCGGTCTCCGGCAGGAAGTCGAGCGTGCCGGTACGGGCGATCTCCTCCCGCCGCTCGGCCCGCGCGGCGAGCAGTTCGTCCCGCCGGGGGGTGAACCGCCGGTGCAGCTCGGTGAGGAACGCCAGGGCTTCGCCGGTCAGCACCTCCTCCTGCCGGTCCACAACAGCCGTGACGGCCATGGCACTCACTCCTTCGCGAGACGAGAAACCAGCATCAGAAATGGATACTAGTTTCCTCATCGCGGAACCTCAATGCGGTGGGTCGAACGCGGCGAGGTCCTGCGGGGTGTCGATGTCGGCGGGATCGGCGATGTCTCCGCACTCGACGAGCACCAGGCCGGCCGCCTGCGCCCGCAGATACTCCCGCGCCCCCCGATCGCCGTGCGCGGTGGCCCGTACCCCGGTGAAGTGCCCGGCGCCGATGAGCACCGGATGCCCGCGCCGGCCGTCGTAGGCGGCGGCGGCGAGGGAGGCGGCGGACCGATGCGCCGCCCGTACCCGCGCGACGGCCGCGGCGCCGATGCCCGGCTGATCCACGAGCGTGATCAGGGCGGCGTCGCCGCCCACGGAGCCGACGGCGTCCAGAGCGGCCCGCAGCGAGGAGCCCATCCCCGACTCCCACGCCGGATTGTCGACCAGGAGACAGCCGCGCAGCGCGGTCAGCCGCCGCACCTCGGCGCTCCGCGCCCCCAGCACCACCACGACCCGCCCGCACCCGCCGTCCCACAGGGCGCGTACCCCGTGCTCCACCAGCGGCCGCCCCCCGAGCCGGAGCAGCGCCTTCCCACCCCCACCCATCCGCCGCCCCTCACCGGCGGCGAGCAACACCCCGACGACGTCAGTCATGCGCGACAGCGATGCGGAGCGCCGGGCGGGGGAGGTTCATTCAGCCGGGCTGGTGAAGGACTCGGTGATCGCGAACCCCTTCGCCGGGCCCGCCGGAATCACGGCATCGGTGCCGAAGGGAACCCGCAATTCGTCGGTGTACAGGCCCTCGGTGGGCTTGGGATCGCTGAGGATGGTCACCACACCGTCCTCGTCATGACCGTCGATGATGACATACACCGGGATTCCGGCCCGGGCGTAACCACGGCGCTTTCGCGTACGGTCGCGGCTGATGCCGTCATGACCGGGTGAGACCACTTCGACGACGAGTTCGACGCATTCGGCGAGCAGCGAGGCGCCACCTTTCGTCTTGTACTGGGCGATCGCCCGTGGCGCGACGAAGAGATCAGGAATCCACTGACTTCCCTGATGGATGACGTTCATGTCGTTTCGGACGCGGAATCCCGCTTCCGCCAGATAGGGGGCGAGCGCGTCCCGCACCTTGTTGATGACTTCGCCATGGTCGACGCTGCCGGCGGGTGACACCTCGATGGTCCCCTCGATGATCTCGGCGCGGTAGCCCTCCGGGAGTTCCAGGGAATTCCACGCCTGCCACAGAGTCTCGTCGAAGTCCTCATCGGGAGAGTTCATGGGGACCTCACAAGCGAGAGCGGTCGTCACGGGGCACCTCCTCCGTAGTGTGGATGTTCTGTCGGTCGCGGGCAAGCGACCCATCCGAACGCTAGGGGCGGGGGGATGCGGCGAATCGATACTGCGGATTTTTGTCAGCCGATCGGGTCATCCCGATCTACCGGTTTACGGACCGGCCAGCGCCGCCGACAGGTCCGATGCCACCGCCCGCAGGATCGGGGCGAAGCGTTCCGTCGCGTGCTCCGTCACCCTCCCCGCCGGGCCGGAGACGGAGATCGCGGTGGCCGTGGGGGAGTCCGGGACCCGCACCGCGATGCAGCGCACGCCTATCTCCTGCTCGTTGTCGTCCACCGCGTAGCCCCGCTCGCGCACCGTGGCCAGCGCCCGCACGAACGCCTCGGGCGTGGTGATCGTCCGGTCCGTCGAGGCCGGCATCCCGGTGCGCGCCAGCAGCGCCCGTACCTGCTCCTCCGGCAGCTCCGCCAGCAGCGCCTTGCCCACCCCGGTGGTGTGCGGCAGCACCCGGCGGCCCACCTCCGTGAACATCCGCATCGAGTGCCGCGAGGGCACCTGCGCCACGTACACGACCTCGTCGCCGTCCAGCAGCGCCATGTTCGCCGTCTCGCCGGTCTCCTCCACCAGCCGCGCCAGCTGCGGGCGCGCCCAGGTCGCCAGCGGGCGGGCCGCGCTCTCGCCCAGCCGGATCAGCCGCGGGCCGAGCGCGTACCGGCGATTGGCCTGCTGCCGCACATATCCGCAGCTCACCAGGGTCCGCATGAGGCGGTGGATGGTCGGCAGCGGCAGCCCGCTGGTGGTGGCCAGCTCGCTCAGTCCGATCTCGCCCCCCGCGTCCGCCATGTGCTCCAGCAGACCGAAAGCCCGTTCGAGGGACTGGACCCCGCCACCGTTGGCGGAGGGCTTGCGCACATCGGACGGCGGCACGTCGCGTTCCTTTCCCAGCCGATAGCCGCAGCCTACCCGTCCTTGACGCGCCGCCCGGGCCCGCCGAAGATCTGTTCAACAAAGCGTTGAAGCAGCCACGACGAAGGGGCGCCCCTTGTCCGCTGTATCAGATGTGCCGGATGTGTCAGGTGTGCCAGGTGTGGTGCTGCGTTCCACCCGGGTCGTGCTGCCGGACGGCGTACGGCCCGCCGCCGTCGACGTGGCCGGCGGGCGGATCCGGGCCGTACACGACCACGCCGCCCCCCTCGACCCCCGCGCCGTCCTGCGTGACTACGGTGACGCCGCCCTGCTGCCCGGCCTGGTGGACACCCACGTCCATGTCAACGACCCCGGCCGCAGCGCCTGGGAAGGCTTCACCACCGCCACCTCGGCCGCCGCCGCCGGCGGCATCACCACCCTCCTCGACATGCCGCTCAACAGCCTGCCGCCCACCACCGACCCGGCCGCGCTCACCGTCAAACGCGCCACCGCCCGCGAACAGGCCCATGTCGATGTCGGGTTCTGGGGCGGGGCCGTGCCCGGCAACCTCGGCCGGCTGGCGCCGCTGCACGCCGCCGGGGTGTTCGGGTTCAAGTGCTTCCTGTCGCCCTCCGGCGTCGAGGAGTTCCCGCACCTGGACCCCGCAGGGCTGGAGAGCGCCGTACGGGAGACCGCCGCCCTCGGCGCGCTGCTCATCGTGCACGCCGAGGACCCGCACCACCTCGCCGCCGCCCCCGACCCCCACGGCAGCCACCGGTACGCCGACTTCCTCGCCTCCCGCCCGCCCGCCGCCGAACACGCCGCGATCGAACGGCTGCTGACCCTCGCCCGGCGGTACCGCGCCCGCGTCCACATCCTGCATCTGTCCGCCGCGACCGCCCTGCCCGCCATCGCCGCCGCCCGCGCCGAGGGGGTGCGGGTCACGGTCGAGACCTGCCCGCACTTCCTCACCCTCACCGCCGAGGAGATCCCGGACGGCGCCACCGAGTTCAAGTGCTGCCCGCCGATCCGGGACACCGCCAACCAGGACGCGCTGTGGGCGGCCCTCGCCGCAGGCACCATCGACGCCGTCGTCTCCGACCACTCCCCCTCCACCGCCGACCTCAAGGTGCCCGACTTCGGCGCCGCCTGGGGCGGGATCTCCTCGCTCCAGCTCACTCTGCCCGCCGTGTGGACCGCCGCCCGGGACCGCGGCCACGACCTCGCCGACGTCGCCCGCTGGATGGGCGCCGCACCCGCCGCCCTCGCCGGGCTCGGCCACCGCAAGGGAGCCATCGCCCCCGGCCTGGACGCCGACCTCACCGTGCTCGACCCGGAGGCCGCCTTCACCGTCGACCCGGCCGCCCTGCACCACCGCAACCCGGTCACCGCCTACGCCGGCCGCACCCTGCGCGGGGTGGTGCGCGAGACCTGGCTGCGCGGCGAACTCATCGCCGTGCGCGGCCGGGTACTGGCCAGGACCGGGCGGCTCATCGAACGCGGCCCGCACGAGCCGGCCGCGACCCCCGTAAGGAGCAGCAACCCTTGAGCACCACCCACTTCACCGGCCCGGCCGCCCCGTACCCCGGCGGCGACCCGTACGCCGACTACCGCACCCCTGACCTGACCGCGTTCCCCTGCACCGCGCTCGCCGATCTGGCCGACCGGCGCATCGGCGGCACCGTACTGGCGGCCTCCGACGAGTACTTCGCCGAACGCGACCATCTGCTCGCCCCGGGCCGCGCCCACTTCGACCCGGCGGCGTTCGGCACCCGGGGCAAGATCATGGACGGCTGGGAGTCCCGGCGCCGCCGCGCCGCCCCCGGCGATCACGACTGGGCGCTCGTCCGGCTCGGCGCGCCCGGCGTCGTACACGGTCTGCTGGTGGACACCGCGCACTTCCGCGGGAACCACCCGCGGGCCGTGAGCGTGGCGGCGACGGCCGTCGAGGGCCATCCGGACGCCGCCGCCCTGCTGGGCCCCGGCACCGTGTGGACCGAACTGGTACCGCGCACCGAGGTGGGCGGTCACGCCGCCAACGTCTTCGAGGTCCCGGCCCCCGCCCGCCGCCGCTTCACCCATCTGCGGCTGCGGCAGTATCCGGACGGCGGCATCGCGCGGCTGCGGGTGTACGGGGAGGTACGGCCCGACCCGGCGTGGCTGGCCGCGCTCGGCACCTTCGACCTGCTCGCGCTGGAGAACGGCGGCTTCGCCGAGGACGCCTCCGACCGCTTCTACTCCTCGCCGCTGAACACCATCACCCCCGGCCGATCCCGCGCCATGGACGAGGGCTGGGAGACGAAGCGGCGCCGCGACGACGGGCACGACTGGGTGCGGTACCGGCTGGCCGGCCGCTCCGTGGTGCGCGCCGTGGAGATCGACACCGGCTGCTACAAGGGCAACGCCCCGGGCCGGGCCGCGCTTTCGGTCCGGGAGGGGGAGCGGGGGGAGTGGCACGAGGTGCTGCCCGCCACCGCGCTGCTGCCGGACTCCGTCCACCGGTTCGTACTGCGCGACGACGCCCCGGCGGCCACTCACGCCCGGCTCGACATCTTCCCGGACGGCGGCATCGCCCGGCTGCGTCTGTACGGGTCGCTCACGTGACCGGGAGATGCTGTGGAGTTGCCCGGCCGGCTTGTGAACTCCTGGGAAAATTACCGCAGGCGCGGTTGACGCGGGTCGCGCTACGCGCGTCAACTATTGGCATGGGCATGAACCTCATCTCCAAGGTCATCCGGACCGGCGCCATGGGCGCCCTGGCCACCGGGCTGCTCCTCGGCGGCGGCGCGGCCACGGCCAACGCCACCGCATCCCCCACCCCCACGTCCACGTCCACGGTGTCCGCCGCCGACATCGCCCCCACCGCCGTGGGCAATGTCTGCTACAGCGCGCTTCCTTCACAGGCGTACGACACCCTGCGGCTCATCGCGAACGGCGGGCCCTTCCCGTACTCGCAGGACGGCAGCACCTTCTACAACCGCGAAGGACTGCTGCCGGCCAAGTCGAGTGGGTATTACAAGGAGTACACGGTCATCACCCCCGGCAGCAGCACCCGGGGCGCCCGGCGCATCGTCACCGGGAACTCCTACCGCGAGGACTACTACACCGCCGACCACTACGCCTCGTTCCGCCTGATCAACTACGGCTGCTGAGCCGGTCGCACCCCTGAAACCACCGCCCCCCCACAGACGGCGCCGGGGTCCGCGTACCCCACATCTGCGCGGCACCCCGGCGCCGTCACCCTCCCTCTCCCTCCCTCGCCCGCGCTCGGCCAAAAAGCGCGGTTTACCGCCGCACCGCGCAGTGAAGTCGTCAGACATGACCCCAGCGGACGACATCATCGACCTCACCGATCCGCGGGCGTTCGGCGCCGACTTCACCCGCGACCCGTACGCCGTCTACGCCGCGCTGCGCGAGCGCGGCCCGGTCCACCATGTGCGCTTCCCCGACGGTGCGGAGGGCTGGCTGGTGGTCGGGCATCAGCAGGTCCGCTCCGTGCTCGCCGACAACCGGCTCACCAAGCAGTGGCAGTACGCCAACCCGAGACTGCACGGCGGCCGGGTCTCCCCGGCCACCCACATGCTCGGCGCCGATCCGCCCGACCACACCCGGATGCGCTCCCTGGTGACGCGGGAGTTCACCGCCCGCCGGGTGGCGGCCCTGGCGCCGCGCGTCCAGGCCATCACCGATGAACTGCTCGACACCATGCTCGCCGGACCCGGCGGCGGCACGGATCTGGTGGACGCGCTCTCCTTCCCGCTTCCCATCACCGTCATATGTGAACTGCTGGGCGTGCCCTTCCTGGACCGGGAGCGCTTCCGCACCTGGTCCAACCTGGTGCTCGGCACCACGCTCGACCAGGAGGAGCGGCACGAGACGGTCCAGCTGATGAGCGGCTATCTCCAGGAGCTGATCGACGCCAAGCGCGACCGGGCGGGCGAGGATCTGCTGAGCGCGCTGATCCACACCGCCGACGAGGACGGCGACCGGCTCGCCCCCACCGAACTCGTCGGCATGGCCTGGCTGCTGCTGGTCGCCGGCCACGAGACCACCGTCAACCTGATCAGCAACGGGGTGCTGGCCCTGCTCCAGCACCCCGATCAGCTCGCCCTGCTGCGCGAGGATCCGGAGCTGCTGGACGGCGCGGTGGAGGAGATCCTGCGCTACGACGGCCCGGTGAACACCCCCACCTTCCGGTTCACCCGCGAGCCGTACGAGATCGCCGGCACGGTCATTCCGGGCGGCGGCGAGCTGGTGCTGCCGGCCCTCGCCGACGCCGACCGGGACCCGGACCGCTTCCCGGCCCCCGACCGCTTCGACATCCGCCGCGACACCCGTGGCCATCTCGCCTTCGGGCACGGCATCCACTACTGCCTGGGCGCCCCGCTGGCCCGCCTGGAGGCCCGGATCGCGCTGCGCACCCTGCTGCTGGAGCGGGCCCCCGACCTCACCCTGGACATCCATCCGGCCGCCATCGCCTGGCGCGAGGGCATCCTGATCCGGGGTCCGGTCCGGCTCCCGGTCCGCTGGAAACCACGGGTGGACTGAGCGCCGCGTCCGCCCGCGTCCGCCGCGTCAGGCGCGTCAGGCGCGTCAGGCGCGGGTGTACGTGGTGACGCTGACACCGGAGTCGAAGGCGCGGGTGCTGACCGGGGTGAAGGGGGACGGGGCGAAGGGGCCGTCGAAGAGCGGGATGCCGGCGCCGAGCACGATCGGGTTGCGCTTGATGATCAGCTCGTCGATCTCGTCGCGCAGTACGGCGGCCAGTGTGCCGCCCCCGCACAGCCAGATGCCGAGGCCGTCCGGGCTCTCGCGCCGCTTCAGCTCCCGCACCACCCGTACCGGATCCTCGGCGGTGACGTGCACCGAGGGGTCGGTGCCGGTCTCCGTGCGGGAGAAGACGTACTGCTCCAGATGCGGGTAGGGGCTGGTGATGCCCGCGTTGAGGGCGGGCAGGTAGGTGCCCCGGCCCATCACCACCGTGTCGAAGTGCCGGGGCGGCACGTCCGTGAGCTTCAGCGCGGCGCGTGCCTGGACCGGGAGGGTCTCCGGGTACTCGGCGGTCAGCGCCGCGGAGACATCGGGTTCGAAGGGGAAGAAGTCGTACTCGCCGTTCGGGCCGGCGATGAAGCCATCGAGGGTGGCGGCGACGTAGTAGGTGAGACGGCGCAAGGAGGGCTCCTGATCGCTTGATGTACTCTGCGTGCAGTGGTTTGACCGTAGTACTGCACTTGCAGTGATGTCAATCGGAGATCCGGATGCGCCAGAACCCCGCCCGCCGCACCGCGCTGCTCGACGCCGCCATCGAGGTCCTCGCGGCGGAGGGTTCCCGCGGCCTGACCCTGCGCGCCGTCGACAAGGCCGCGGCCGTTCCCACCGGCACCGCGTCCAACTACTTCAGCAACCGCTCCCAGCTGCTGGGCCAGCTCATGGTCCGGGTCCAGGAGCGCCTCACCCCCGACCCCGAACAGGTCGCCCGCACCCTGGCAGCCGGGCCGTCCCGGGAACTGGTCACCGTGCTGATGGGTCAGCTCATGGAACGGCTGCGCGCCGACCGCGCCAGCCATCTCGCCATGCTGGAACTGCGCCTTGAGGCCACCCGCCGCCCCGAGCTGGCCGCCGAGCTGGGGCAGTTCCTGGACGCCGAGGTACGGGAGCTGACCGATTTCCACGTCGGCGCCGGACTGCCCGGCGGCCGGGACGGGGTGTTCCTGCTGTATCTGGCCATGTTCGGCCTCATGGTCAACGAGCTGACCGCCCCCGAACTGCTCGCCGGCCACCCCGAGCCGGAGCTGATCGCGACCCTGGTGACCAGGCTGCTTCCCGGCGACACCACACCGCGATGACGGCGGGCATGCGCATGGCGGGATCCCGCTGGTCCGGTTCCGGACGGCGTGGCGGATACTTGGCCGGGACACTCAGCCGGACGCATGCCGGATGAAACAGACGATGAAGGAGACGGGGCCGCGTGGTGAGGTGCGGATGAGCCGACGACGAGGCAGGGGTACGGGCCGGGCCGCCACCGCCGCGCTGCTGCTCACCTCGGTTCTGCTGGCCACGGCCGGATGCAGTTCCGCCGGCGGCCGGCGGGCGGAGAACGCCGACCCCACGGCCGGCGCGGAAGCCACCGCCGGCGGCGCCGGCAGCGACACCGGCTCCGGGAACGGCAGTGGCGGTGGTTCCCGCACCGGCGGCTCCGGCACCGGCGGCGACGGCTACACCGTGGCCATGGTCACCCACTCCGGGGACGGCGACACCTACTGGGACATCGTCCGTAGCGGCGCCGAACAGGCCGCCGCCAAGGACGACATCAATTTTCTCTACTCCCACGACAGCGACGCCGGCCAGCAGGCCCAGCTCGTCCAGGCCGCCATCGACCAGGACGTCGACGGCCTGATCGTCACCCTCGCCAAGCCCGAGGCCATGCAGGACGTGGTCCGCCGCGCCGTCGCCGCCGGCATCCCGGTGATCACCGTCAACTCCGGCCAGGACGTCTCCGCCGCCTACGGCGCGCTCGCCCACATCGGCCAGGACGAGGTGCTGGCCGGCGAGGCCGTCGGCGAGGAACTGAACGCCCGTGGCGCCACCAAGGCCGTGTGCCTTTTCCACGAGCAGGGCAACGTCGGCCACGAACAGCGCTGCGACGGCGTCCGCAACACCTTCGACGGGGAGGTGAAGGACGTCTTCGCGGACGGCACCAACATGCCCGCCGTGGAATCCACCCTGGAGGCCCAGCTGCTCGCCGACCCCTCCATCGACACCGTGATCACCCTCGGCGCCCCCTACGCGCCCATCGCCGCCAAGGCCGCCAGCCAGGCCGGCAGCGACGCCGAGACCGTCACCTTCGACCTCAACGCCCAGGTCGCCGCCGGCCTCCAGGACGGCTCCATCGCCTTCGCCGTCGACCAGCAGCCCTACCTCCAGGGCTACGAGTCCGTCGACCTGCTGTGGCTCCACCTCACCAACGGCAACATGCTCGGCGGCGGCAAGCCGGTGCTCACCGGCCCGCAGATCGTCACCCGGAACGAGGCCGACGCCCTGCTCGAATACGCCCAGCGAGGCACCCGATGACCGACACCCTCAGCACAGCGCCCGGGCCGGTCGCCCCCGACAGCCGGCTGATCCGCCGCTCGCTGCCGCGCCGGCTGCTGGGCCGCCCCGAGCTGGGCGCCGTCATCGGCGCCGCCGCCCTCTTCGTCTTCTTCGCGATCGTCGCCGACAGCTTCCTCAAACTGGGCGCGCTGTCCACGATCGTCTACGCCTCCTCCACCATCGGCATCATGGCCGTCCCGGTGGCGCTGCTGATGATCGGCGGCGAGTTCGACCTGTCCACCGGCGTGCTGGTCACCTCCTCGGCGCTGGTCTCCTCCATGGTCAGCTACCAGCTCACCGCCAACGTCTGGGTAGGGATAGGGGTATCCCTCCTGGTCACCCTGGCCGTCGGCCTCTTCAACGGCTTCATGCTGGTCCGCACCAAGCTGCCCTCGTTCATCATCACGCTGGGCACCTTCCTGATGCTCACCGGCATCAATCTCGGCCTCACCAAGGTCGTGAGCGGCACGGTCACCACCCGCAGCATCAGCGACATGGACGGCTTCCCCGCCGCCCGCGCCGTCTTCGCCGCCCGCCTGGAGCTCGGCGGCGGCGCCAGCGTCAACGTCACCGTGCTGTGGTGGCTGGGCCTGGTCGCCCTCGCCACCTGGATCCTGCTGCGCACCCGCGCCGGCAACTGGATCTTCGCGGTCGGCGGCGCCCCGGAGGCGGCCCGCGCGGTCGGCGTCCCCGTGACCCGTACCAAGATCGGCCTCTACCTCGGGGTGGCGCTGGCCGCCTGGATCTCCGGGCAGCATCTGCTCTTCAGCTACGACGTCATCCAGTCCAGCGAGGGCATCGGCAACGAGCTGATCTACATCGCGGCGGCCGTGATCGGCGGCTGCCTGCTGACCGGCGGGTACGGCTCGGCGATCGGCGCGGCGGTGGGCGCGTTCATCTTCGGGATGACCAACAAGGGCATCGTCTTCGCCCAGTGGGATCCCAACTGGTTCAAGTTCTTCCTGGGCGCCATGCTGCTGCTGGCCACGCTGCTGAACGCCTGGATCCGCAAGCGGGCGGAGGCCACCCCATGAGCGAACTGCTGGAGCTGGAAGCGGTCAGCAAGTTCTACGGCAACATCCGGGCGCTGACCGAGGTGTCGCTGTCGGTGGGCGCCGGCGAGGTCAGCTGCGTCCTGGGCGACAACGGGGCCGGCAAGTCCACCCTCATCAAGATCATCTCCGGGCTGCACCGGCACGACGCCGGCGCGTACCGCATCGACGGCACGGAGCTGCATCTCGGCTCCCCGCGCGAGGCCCTGGACCGGGGCATCGCCACCGTCTACCAGGACCTCGCCGTCGTTCCGCTCATGCCCATCTGGCGCAACTTCTTCCTCGGCTCCGAGCCGGTCAGGGGCCGCGGCCCGCTGCGCCGCCTGGACGTGGCCACCATGCGCGCCACCACCCGTACGGCCCTGGCGAAGATGGGCATCGACCTGCGGGACGTGGACCAGCCGATCGGCACCCTGTCCGGCGGCGAACGCCAGTGCGTGGCCATCGCCCGCGCCGTGCACTTCGGTGCCCGCGTACTGGTCCTGGACGAGCCGACCGCCGCGCTCGGCGTCAAGCAGGCCGGGATCGTCCTGCGGTACGTGGCCGCCGCCCGCGACGCCGGCCTGGGCGTCGTCCTGATCACCCACAACCCGCACCACGCGCATCTGGTGGGGGACAGCTTCGTGCTGCTCAAGCGCGGCACGATGGCCGGCCGCCACCGGGCGGACGAGATCACCCTGGACGAGCTGACCCGCCAGATGGCGGGCGGCGCCGAGCTGGCGGAGCTCGGCCACGAACTGCGGCGGGGAGATCCCACGGACGCCGGGTAGGGCGGCGTAAGGCAGAATCAAGCCGATGAGTACCTACCGTGAGCGAGTCCACCGGTCATCGGCGAGGGCGACGGTGCTGCGCACCATCGCCACCCGTGAGCGCCGCTCGCATCTGTCCGCGCCCAGGGTGCCCACCGTCGGCATCGACATCGGCGGCACCAAGGTGATGGCCGGGGTCGTGGACGCCGACGGCACCATCCTGGAGAAGGTGCGGACCGAGACCCCGGACAAGTCCAAGAGCCCCAAGGTGGTCGAGGACACCATCGCCGAGCTGGTGCTCGACCTGTCCGACCGGCACGATGTGCACGCGGTGGGCATCGGCGCGGCCGGCTGGGTGGACGCGGACCGCTCGAAGGTGCTGTTCGCCCCGCATCTGGCCTGGCGCAACGAGCCGCTGCGCGACGCGCTGACCGCGCGGCTCGCGGTGCCGGTGATGGTCGACAACGACGCCAACACCGCCGCCTGGGCGGAGTGGCGGTTCGGCGCCGGGCGCGGCCAGGACCATCTGGTGATGATCACCCTGGGTACCGGTATCGGCGGCGCCATACTGGAGGGTGGCCGGGTCAAGCGCGGCCAGTACGGGGTGGCGGGGGAGTTCGGCCACATGCAGGTGGTGCCGGGCGGCCACCGCTGCCCGTGCGGCAACCGCGGCTGCTGGGAGCAGTACAGCTCGGGCAACGCCCTGGTGCGCGAGGCCCGCGAACTGGCCGCCGCCGACTCGCCGGTGGCGCATCACACGCTGGAGCGGGTCAGCGGCCAGATCAACGAGATCACCGGGCCGATGATCACCGAACTGGCCCGGGACGGCGACGCGATGTGCGTGGAGCTGCTCCAGGACATCGGCCACTGGCTGGGGGTGGGCATCGCCAACCTGGCCGCCGCCCTCGACCCGTCCTGCTTCGTCATCGGGGGCGGGGTGAGCGAGGCCGACGATCTGCTGATCGGCCCGGCCCGCGAGGCGTTCCGCCGCCAGCTCACCGGCCGCGGCTACCGCCCGGAGGCCCGCATCGTACGGGCCCAGCTCGGCACGGACGCCGGCATGGTGGGCGCCGCCGACCTGGCCCGCCTGGTGGCCCGCCGCTTCCGCCGCGCCAACCGCCGCCGGGCGGAGCGCATTCACCGGGGAGGCTTCGACCTGAGCCTGCCGCGATCGTGGTCGATGAACTCATGAGCACCGCGATCGACACCGAACGCCCCCCGCGCCGCCCCCAGCACCGCTGGCTGGCGGCGATCGTGGTGGTGCTGCTGATCGCGATCCCGGCCGGCTATCTGGCGCTGTCGGCGTGGCAGAGCCGGGAGAGCGGCGAGGACAAGGCCCGTTCGGCGTCGGCGCGGGCGCTGATCTACGAGTGGCCGAGCAAGGTGCAGCGCCGGATCTACGACATCCCCATCCCGGACGGCTCCACCTACGTCGGCTACTACGAGACCAACGCCTGGCAGCGCAGCACGATGTATGTGCAGTTCCGCACGACCCCCGGCCAGCTGGCGGTCTTCCTGGAGGAGTCCGGCACCGAACGCGCGGCGCTGCGGGAGGACACCATCGCCATCGCCCCCGGCCAGGCGGACATGGTCGGCTGGTCCTTCGACGACCCGGGCCGCCGATACGCGAGCACCGTCATCCCCGGCTCTGCCTCGGCCCCCGAGGTGACCATCACGGTGGACATCACCAAGGATGAGAACCCCCGCGTCTACGTGGTCTCCACCACGGAGCCCTGACGCTCGGTCAGCTCAACTGCGCACATGCTGTGTAGGGTCGGGTGATCATGCCCATCACCTTTCACCAGTGCACCTTTGGCTACCGTCGGAACCGGCCCGTCCTGCGCGACTTCACCTTCACCTTCCCCGCCGGGCGTACCGTCTTCCTGGGCGTCAACGGCGCAGGCAAGAGCACCGTCCTCTCCCTCGCCGCCTCGGTACGGATGCCGTCCTCCGGACAGGTGGGCCTCGGCGAACTGCGTACCGGCCGCCGCGCCGACCTGCGCGCGTACCGGCGCCGGGTGGCCTGGCTGCCGCAGCAGGTACGGCCGGTGGCCGGCCTGACCGTCCGCGAACAGGTCGCCTACGCCGGCTGGTTGAAGGGCATGAGCCGGCACGACGCCTGGCGGCAGACCCCACGGGCCCTGGCCCAGGTGGAGATGGAGCCGTTCGCGGACCGCAAGGCGTCCCAGCTCTCCGGCGGCCAACTCCGCCGCGTCGCCATTGCCCAGGCCCTCGTCCACGACGCGGACGTCCTGCTGCTGGACGAACCCACCGCGGGCCTGGACCCCCGCCAGCGCCGGGTCTTCCAGGATGTGCTGCACCACCTGCCGGCCGACGTACAGGTGATCGTCTCCACCCACGATGTGGCGGACGTCGAGAGCGATTTCGATCAGGTGGTGGTCGTGGACGACGGTCGCGTGAGGTTCTCCGGGCCGGTCTCGGACTTCCTCGCCCATGCCCCCGAGGGCTCCCCCCCCGGCCCGCCGCGCGGAGAACGCCTTCCACGCGCTCACCGGACCGGAGGTGGCATGCGCCTCCTGACCTCCCTGCGGATATCCAGCGCCGCCTGGGCCCTGCTGCCGACCCTGCTGGTGTCGTGGTACATCGCCGCCGACCGGGCCAGGTTCGGCATCGAGGGCTACGGTGCCTCGGCGACCGTCAACGGTCTGGAAGCGATCTTCGCCCCGGCGGCTGCTTGTGCCGCCTGTGCGGCCTGGGAAGCGGCCCGGCTGACGCGGGCCGGCGTCTGGCGGCTGGCCAATCTGCGCGGTCGCTACCGGATCGCCGCCCACGCCCTGATCCCCGTGGCCGTGCTGGGCGCCGCCGGGATGCTCGCGGCGCTCGCCTCGGCCGGGTTGCGACTGCGCGCCGTGCCCGATCTCGACAGTGTGCCGCTGTTGCTGGGCGGCGCCGTTGTCCTCCTCTCCCACAGCGCGGTCGGCTTTCTGCTCGGCTGCCTGCTGCCGGGGATCATCGCCGCCCCGGTGATGCTGCTGGCGGTCTACCTCTGGATGGGCTTCCCCGCGGCGATGGAACCGCCGTGGCTGCGCTACCTCAACGGCCAGCCGATCGATGCTCCCGGGGCGACGGACTCCCTCGCCGCCGGCTACTGGACCGCCCCCTCACTGCTCGCTCTGGGACTGATCGCCGGAGCCATGGCGGCGGTGGCCCCCGTACTGCGCTATGCGGTGCCGCGGGCCCTGGTCGCGGCCGGCTGCGTCACGGCGGGCGCCCTGGGCGCCCACGCCATCGTCGCGGACTGGGAGTACCAGCCGAAGACCGTACCGCGCGCGTTCACCCCGGTGTGCACCGGCGGGGCCCCCGACATCTGTGTGCCGCCCGAGTTCCGGGCGGCGCTGCCCGGCGCCCGGCGCGCCGCCGACGAAGTGCTGCCGCTGCTCGCCGAGGTGGGCTTCGCTCCACCCGAGCGGATCATCATGCAGTCACGGCACGCGGAGCTGCCCGAGAACACCTGGCTGCTCCACACCCATCCCGGACTGACCGACGCACAGCACCGCCGCTCCATCGCCTACAGCGTGCTGCCACCGGACCCGGGCTGCTCCTTCGGCAGGACCACCGACCTGCGGCTCTGGGGGAGCGCGGAGGCATGGCTGTGGCTCACGGCCGGACGGCCCGAGGTGGCCGACCGGCACGACGAGGAGGACCTGGCAGCCGCCGAGGAGATCCGGCAGCTGCCACCAGCCGGGCAACAGCAGTGGTTCCAGGGTATTCAGGACCAACTGCGCACCTGTCTCCCCGAGGAGACGTACCTGTGACGCTCTGGACCCGGGCCCGGCAGCTGTGGCTGCTCGCAGCGGCCGGACTCGCCTACGTCCTCGGCCTCGCCGTCGTCGGCGACGACGGTGTTCGGCTGCCCTCGCTGTCCTCCGCCTTGCCACCCGCCACCCCGCTGGCGCTGTTCCTTCCGCTGGTGATCTGCCTGACGCTGCTGCACTGCCTGAGCAGCGGACTGCCCGAGCAGGAGCGGGCCGGGGTGCGGCCGGTGTGGCGGTACGACGTGGCGCTGATCGCCGCCACCGGTGCGCTCGCCGTGCCGTTCGGCGTCGCGGTGGCCGAACTGCTGGATTTCCCCGCCGCCGCCTCCACCGGGCGTAACCTGCTCTTCCTGTGCGGCCTGATGCTGCTGGTGCGCGGCCTCTCGGACGATCGCGGTGCGGGCGCCGCACCCGTGGTGTGGCTCATCGCGGTGACCATCTTCGGGTACGCCCCCTCCGGCGCTCCCTACCCCTGGACCGTCGTCGCGCTGCCGCCCGGGGACGGGCTCTCCTGGACGGCCGCGCTGCTGGTGTTCGGGGCCGGGATGGGGCTGCTGGCGCGGGGCGAGCGGGACTACTAGGCAGTCTCGTTCGGATTCTCGTGGATCAGGCCGTGTCGTCGGATGCGGTGCGTCGCAAGGCGCCGGAGCGCCCTCAGAGTGGTTTCCCGTGGGCATTTCGGCACCGCGGCGCGGCCCCGCGAAGATCCGAACGAGACTGCCTACAGGTGGTCCTGGGCCAGTTGTTCCGCCGCGCGTTCCAGCAGGGGGCCCGCCTCGCGCATGGAGACGGCGGGGTCGGGTTCCAGGGCGGACAGGGGGTACGCCTGCTCGATGCCCGCCGCTCGCAAGGTGGCCGTGTCGATGGCCAGCCGGCCGCACACCGCGAGGACCGTGCGGCCCGCCGCGCGGGAGGCCGCCGCCACCCCGGCCGGGGCCTTGCCGTGCAGGGTCTGCTCGTCCAGCGAGCCCTCGCCGGTGATCACCAGCGTGGCCCGCTCCAGCGCCGCGGCGAAGCCCAGGACGTCGAGCAGCACCTCGATACCGGGCCGGAAGACGGCGTTCAGGCCGATCAGCGCACCGTAGCCGATGCCGCCCGCCGCGCCCGCGCCCGGGGCGGCGGCGAGGTCGGGGCGGCCCAGCACCTCGGCGAAGTGCGCCAGCGCCGCGTCCAGCGTCGCCACGGTCTGCGCGTCGGCGCCCTTCTGCGGCCCGTAGACCGCCGCCGCGCCGTGCGGGCCGGTCAGCGGGTTGTCCACATCGCTGGCCAGGATGATCTCGGTGTCCTTCAACCGCGGGTCGAGGCCGGTCAGATCGGCGCTCGCCAGGTCACGCAGCGGGCCGCCCCCGTACGGCAGCGGGTCGCCGTCGCCGTCCAGCAGCCGCGCCCCCAGCGCCACCAGCATCCCGGCGCCGCCGTCGGTGGTGGCCGAGCCGCCCACCCCCAGCACGATGGTGCGCGCGCCCGCGTCCAGCGCCGCGCTCAGCAGCTCGCCGGTGCCGTACGTGGTGGCGGCCAGCGGCGCGAACACCCCCGGCGGCAGATGCCGCAGCCCCGACGCCTCCGCCATCTCCACGATCGCGGTCCGCCCCCGTACCGCGAACCCCGCCGTGACCGGGGTGCCCAGCGGCCCGGTCACCTCCATCTCGTGGAGCGTGAACCCCGCCTCCACGGCCGCCGCGACCGTACCGTCGCCCCCGTCGGCCACCGGCAGGGCCTCCACCGGCACGCCGGGCCGTGCCCGGTGCAGGCCGGCCGTCACATGTGCGGCGACCTCGGCCGCGGTCAGTGACCCCTTGAACTTGTCCGCGGCGATGAGTACGCGCGCCGTCTGACCCATGTGCTGCCCCTGTTGTGGTCGCTTCGTTGCAAGTGTCCAGGCAGTCATGCCCGGGTGACCCTATCCGCCGCGCACCGCCGAGGGCCATGCCTGTCCACCGCCGCGCCGATCACATCGCGGCGTGCCGGGCGCCCGCAACCCCGGCATTCGTCCCATAGTGGTGCACTATGACCACGGATGTGACCGTCCCGCCCCAGCCCCCCGACGCCGGGACCGGGGCGCCGCACCGGCCCGACCCGCCACCCGACGTCACGGTCATCGTCCTCGGCATGGCCGCCGTCCTGGGGGTGGTCGGGTGGGCGGCGTTCGGCAAGGACAACTTCGCCTCGGTCACCGAGAGTTCCCTGGACTGGGTGCTCTCCAACTTCTCCTGGCTGTTCATCATCGCCGCCAACGTCTTCCTGGTGACCTGCTTCGTCATCGCCTTCAGCCGGTTCGGCCGGATCCGGCTCGGCCGCGACGACGACGAGCCGGAGTTCTCCTCGCTGTCCTGGATCGCCATGATGTTCGCCGCCGGCATGGGCATCGGGCTCATGTTCTTCGGCGTCGGCGAACCCCTGCTCCACTTCGCCTCCCCGCCGCCCTTCGGCGACATCGCACCGCGCAGCAACGAAGCCGCCCGCGCCGCCCTCGAATACTCCTTCTTCCACTGGACGCTGCACCCCTGGGCCATCTACGGCATCGCCGGCCTCGGCCTCGCCTACGCCACCTTCCGCAAGGCCCGCGGCAACCGGATCAGCGCCGTCTTCGTCCCCCTCATCGGCGCCCGGCACAGCGCCGGGGCGGCCGGCCGGCTCATCGACCTGCTCGCCGTCTTCGCCACCGTCTTCGGCACCGCCACCAGCCTGGGCCTGGGCGCCCTCCAGGTCTCCAGGGGCCTCAACATCACCACCCACGTCGAGGACAGCCTCACCCTGCGGATGATCATCATCGGCGCGCTCGGCAGCGCCTTCGTCGTCTCCGCCTTCAGCGGGCTGCACAAGGGCGTCAAATGGCTCAGCAACATCAACATCGTGCTGGCCATCAGCCTCGCCCTGTTCATCTTCGTGGTCGGCCCCACCGTGTACATCCTGGGCGCCATCCCGGCAGGCCTCGGCGTCTACCTCGAAGACCTGATGGTGCTCTCCTCCCGCACCGGCGCCTTCGGCAACGAGGACTGGCTGGGCGCCTGGACCATCTTCTACTGGGCCTGGTGGATGTCCTGGGCGCCGTTCGTGGGCACCTTCATCGCCCGCATCTCCCGGGGCCGCACCATCCGCGAATTCCTCATCGGAGTGCTGCTCATCCCCTCCGGCGCCTCGATCATCTGGTTCTCCATCCTGGGCGGCAGCGCCCTGCGCATCGACTCCACCGGCGGCGCCGACCTGACCGGCGAGGTCAACAGCGGGGGTGAGGAGGCCGCCCTGTTCGCCCTGCTGGACGCGCTGCCGCTGGGTACCGTCACCGCGTTCGTCGCGATGATCCTGGTGATGCTCTACTTCATCACCAGCGCCGACTCCGCCTCCCTGGTGATGGGCTCGCTCACCAGCCGTGGCGCCCTGCACCCGCGCAAATGGCTGGTCGTCGCCTGGGGCATCCTGATGGGCGCGGTGGCCGCCGTACTGCTGGTCGCGGGCGGCCTCGACTCACTCAAATCCGGCACCATCCTGGTGGCGCTGCCCTTCGTGGTGGTGATGCTCGCGATGTGCTGCGCCCTGGTGATCGAACTGCGCTCCGACCCCGGCGCCGGAGCCCCCCGGCACCTGCCGCTGCACGGCATCAGGGAGGCGGTACGGGCCATGGTGGGCGAGGCCGTCGAGGAGCGCACCCGTGGCCCCCGGCACTGGCGGCTGCGCCGCACGGCCGACAACGTACGCGACCGGCAGGACGACAGCGGCAGCGGCAGCGGCAGCGGCACCGGGACCGCCACCGACCACCCGCCGTCGCCCCCCGACCCGTGAGGCGCCCGGCGTCACAGCCGCTGCCGCCGCAGCCGCCGCCACACCACCTTCGCCGCGTTGTGCCCCGACATCCCGTGCACCCCCGGCCCCGGCCACGCCGCCTGCGAGCACAGGAAGACCGCCGGATGCGCCGTGGTGTACGGGGACCACGCCGGCCGCGGCCGGAACATCGTCTGCAACCCGCTGAACGCCCCACAGGCGGTGTCCCCGCCCACATAGTTGACATTGCGCCGCGCCAGCTCCGCCGGCCCGGCCACCGCCCGCGCCAGCACCCGGTCCCTGAACCCCGGCGCGAACCGCTCGATCTGCGTCTCCAGAGCCTCCGTCAGATCGCCGTCCCAGCCGTTGGGCACATGCCCGTACGCCCAGAAGACATGCTTGCCGGCCGGCGCCCGGGACGGATCCAGCAGCGTCGGCTGCGAGGTGATCATGAACGGCACCTCCGGCCCCCGCCCCCGCACCGTGGCATCGCGCAGCGCCGTCTCGATCTCCGCGCTGCTCGCCCCGAGATGGACCGTGCCCGCGCGGTGCGCCTGTGGCGCCGTCCACGGCACCGGACCGTCCATCGCGTAATCGATCTTGAACGAGGCCGCCCCGTACCGGAACCGCGGGTACGCCCGCCCCAGGCCCGCGATCCGCGCCATCGCCGTGGGGGAGGTGTCGAAGACATACGCCCGGGCCGGCGGCAGCTCATCCAGCCGCCGCACCTCCACCCCCGTGTGCACGGTGCCGCCCAGCGCCCGCAGATAGCCGGTCAGCGCGTCCGCGATCGACTGCGAGCCGCCGCGCGCGATCGGCCAGCCGCCCTCGTGCGCCGCCAGCGCGAACACCATCGCGATCGCCGAGGTGGCCGGCGTGGTGCCCGCCGGCGAGATCACATGCGCGGCCAGCCCGTGGAACAGCGCCCGCGCCTTCTCGTCCCGGAACCGGGCCCGCGCCACCCACGCCGCCGGCTGAAGCCCCGTCAGCCCGAACCGCGCCAGGGTGAGCGGCGCGGCGGGCAGCCCGTCCCACGGCACCTTCAGAAAGTCTCCGGCCAGCGCGTCCCAGCGGCCCAGATACGGGGCCATCAGCCGCCGGTACGCCTCCGCGTCGCGCGGCCCCAGCGAGGCCGCCGTCACCCCCACCTCACGGGCGAGGACCGCCGCGCTGCCGTCCGGGAACGGATGCGCCAGCGCCAGCTCCGGATGCAGCCACTCCAAGCCGTAGCGTTCCAGCGGCATCGCCTTGAACGCCGGTGATCCGGCGCCCATCGGATGCACCGCCGAACACGGATCGTGCCGGAACCCCGGCAGCGTGAGTTCCTCGGTGCGGGACCCCCCGCCCACCGTCTCCTTGGCCTCGAACACCTCGACGGACATGCCCCGCCGGGCCAGCTCCACGGCGGCGGTCAGCCCATTCGGGCCGGCCCCCACCACCACCGCGTCCCGCATGGTCGGCACGTTACGGCTCCCCTCACCGGTGTGGATTCACGCTCCGGACAGCAAGGAGAGAATACGCCGCGCCGTCGCCGCGTCCCGAGCCGCCGTGAAGGGCAGCGCGTTGCCGCCGGCGATCGCGAACGGCACCCCCGCCACCGTCTCGTGCACCCCGCCCGCCTCCAGCACCAGCAGCAGCCCCGCCGCGTGGTCCCAGGCCGACTCCCAGTTGAACGCCACCGCGTCCAGCTCCCCGCGCGCGATCCGCAGATACTCCAGCCCCGCCGAACCGCACTGGCGCGGCGCCACCCCGTCCGCCCACAGCCGGGCCAGCACCCGCTTCTCCTCGTCCGTCGTGTAGTGCGGGTGCGCGTGCGCCACCCGCAGCGGCCGGCCCGGCTGCGGTGAGCCGGCGACCAGCCGCTCACCGTCGAGGAACGCCCCCGCCCCGCGCCGGGCCCGCGCGGTGAGCCCGAGCGCCGGCGCATGCGTCCAGGAGCCGTGCAACACCCCCCGGTGGGCCAGCCCCACCAGGGTGCAGAAGCCCTTGTCGCCCTCCACGAACTGGCGGGTGCCGTCCACCGGATCCACGATCCACACCGGCGCGTCACCCGCCAGCGCCCCGTACGTCGACGGGTCCGCCGCCACCGCCTCCTCGCCCACCACCACGGAGCCGGGCAGCAGCCCCGTCAGTATCTCCGTCAGCCGCTCCTCGGCCAGTCGGTCCGCGACCGTCACCAGATCGTGCGGACCCGACTTGACCGCCACCTCGTCCTCGGCGAGCCGCCGCCAGCGCGGCATGATCTCCTCGGCGGCGACGGAGCGTACGGCCTCTTCCACCTTCACGGCCAGCTGTTCATCGATCATGCCCCCCATCGAAGCACGTCGCGGGTCACCCCGGACGGTGAGCCGGCCGTGGCGGAGGGCACACTGGCAGCCGGCGCGACGCCGCGCCGGGGGAGGGGAACTGGCCATGGGAGTGGTACGGGAGTTACGCCGCTGGGCGTGGGAACGCTGGATCGCGCTCGGGGTGCTGGTGCTGCTGCTGACCGCCCTCCAGACGGGGACCGGCCAGCAGATCACCGACAAGGCGCTGGTGCGGCTCCAGCCGTGCGGCGGAATCCTGCGCGCCACGGAACTGGCCGCCGTGCCGGGCTGGGACGAGGTGGACGGACAGCGGTTCGTCCACCATCCGCGGCTGGACCGGCTCAGCTGTACGCTGCTGCGCGGCAGCGCCCCCCGGGCGCCGGACTGGCTGACCCTGTCCGCCACCGGCGCGGCGGAGGAGATCGACGCCGAGCTGCTTGCGGCGACCTGGTGGGACCCGTCGAACCGGGGCGGGCCGCTGCCCGACGGACTGCCCGGATTCCTGGTCGAGGAACCGCCCGAGCGGATCCGGATCGTGCTGCTGCTGCCCTGTGCCGCCACGCCGGACGGACAGCTGCTGGTGCAACTGTGGGCGCACGGCGCACGGCAGGGGGAGGAAGAAGCGGCGCTGCTGCGGGCCGCCGTGGGCGCGGCCAACGCCACCGCCGGCGGGTTCGGCTGCGGCGAACCGCCGCTGCCACTGCCCCAGGACCCGGTCCGGCGCCATCAGGACGGGCTGCCCGTGGCGGTGGTGAGCGACGCCGCCCCGTGCGCGGCGATCATCCCGGAGCTGCCCGACGAGGGCCCGCCCGGTGGCTGGCGGATGCATGAGGTGGTTCCGGACGGCGGACCGTTCGGGGTGTGCGCCCTGCCCTTCGACCACGGCAGGAACACGCTGCTGGTCAGCGCCGCCTACGGTCCGTGGAGCGCGTACAAGCATGTGGAGAGCCCCTCGGAGGGGTGGGCGGAGCCGCTGCTGTCGGAGCAGTGGAGGCCCGTCGCGGGCGAGTCCGTCGCAGTGGCCCACACCACTTGTGACGGTGCGTTCGCCCTGTTCCGGGCCGAGGTCGACCTCTACGAGCAGAGCCAGTTCACCAAGGAGTCACTCACCGCGATCGTGACGGCCTTCGCCGTCGATCAGGCCGACCGCCGCGGCTGCGCGCCGCCACGGCTGCCGGCCGCCGGTCAGGAATAGTCAGGAATGGCGCCAGGACGCGCCGTGGAGCGCCTGCGCGTAGGCGGTGCCCAGCACCGCGCGCAGCGGCACCCACTCCGCCTCGGGAAGTCCGCGCTGCTCGGCCCAGCGCTCCAACATCATGATCAGGTGTCCCCGGGCGGCCAGGAAGGCGTCGTCGGCCGTGGGCCCGGGGGCGGGGGCCCGGCGCGCCAGATCACCGGTGAGCACCGGCGGCTGCGGTGGGTCGGCGACGGCGAGGAACGTGCCCCGGCTGTGCTTGCGTACGGCGTCGTCGAAGGCCGCGAGGTCGGTGATGGTGCCGTCCTCCGCGTACCGGGCCCGCAGGTGGGTCAGATCGGCGACGCCCCGCGTCAGCTCACGGAGGGGACCGTACGTATGGAGCCGCGGGGTCGTCCCGACGCCGGCGGTCAGTACCCCCTCCGCGTCCACCGACAGCTGGTCCAGATAGTGGGCACCGTGCGCGCGGTAGGCGTCGTGCAGGATGGCGTACGCCTGCGGATGGGAGACGATCCGGGCGATGACGGTGTACAGCGGGTCCGTCCACGCGTGGAGGGTGTCGCCGGTCACCGGGTCGGTCTCCTCCGCCCACTCGCCGGCGGAGGAGAACAGCACCCGCGCCTCGTCCGTCGCCCGGTCGGCCAGGGCCCGTACCAGCGCGTCGCTCGGAACGGGAGTGACCAGGTCCGGCACATAGGCGGCCAGCATCGTGGCGACATACGGCTCCAGGCCGGGCGGCACCACCGGCGGCAGGGCATCCCGGGGACCGGCAGGCAGCACCGTCCGGCTGCTCGCCGCCATCCCGAGGACCGCCACCGTGTCGTGGACGATCGACGCCATGGCCAGGGTGTGCGGAACGGCGGGACCGTTCTGTTCGGCGAGGGTCTGCCCGGTGGTGGCGGCCACCAGGATGGCCCCCAGCAGGTCGGGCCCGGACGGCCCGTCGCAGGTGACCCAGTGCCGCGGCGCCAGCAGATCGGCCACGCCACCGCCGCCCGCGCTGTCGGTGCCGGCGTCGACGTCCAGCCCGGGATCGAGGTACGCGGTGGCCGCCGCCGGATCATCGGCGAGCGCGGCGATCTCCAGGGGCACGTCCCAGCAGCGCACGCTCGGTTCGGCCCGCCACAGCACCACCCCCAGCGGCACCAGCAGCGCCACCGACACCAACGGCCCGAGCCACTTGCCCGCCGCCACCCCCCACGCAGCCATGACGGACAGCCTACCGGCGGGTCGTGTGCCGGGCCGGGGTCAGGCCAGCCCTGCCCGGCGCAGTTCGCTGGTGATCGCGTAGTGGTGCCGGGGAGACAGCCCGTGAGCCGCCGTCAGCAGCAGCGGGGCCACCACCTCGGGGGCCGGCACGGCCGCGCCCGCCGCCTCCTCCGCCGGCCGCGCCCCCACCAGCGCCGCCAGCAGCGTGACCGCCTCCTCGGACCGCCCCGCGTGCCACAACTCGGCCGCGATCACCCCGGCCTCCGCCGCCGGCCGGGCGGCAGCCTGGCGCAGCAGCGCCACGCAGTCGCGCTCCCGGCCCGCACCGGCCAGCGCCTCCGCCACCGCCGCCAGCGGACCGGGCGGCAGCGACGCCGCCTCCCACAGCAAGGTGGCCACGTCCGAGATCAGACCGGTGCGTTCCAACTCGGTGAGCAGCACCGGCAGCCGGGCCGCCGGACCGCTCACCGCCTCGCTCAGCACGATGTGCGCCCGGCCGCTGGCACCGGCGGCGCGCAGCCCGGCCAGTTCCCCGGCCATCGCCAGCGCCGCCCGCCGGTCCTCCTCGGTCAGCCGCTGCCGCCGCTCCTGCCGGGACTCGCGCAGCGCCCCCGCGAACCGCGAGCCACCCGGCGGCGCCGCCGGCGGCTCCACCACGTCGCCCGCGGCCGGCTGCGCGGGGACCACCACCACCTCGTCCTCCGCCTCGATCCCGGCGAAGCGTGCCCCGCGCGGCTTGGGCTTCCTCGCCCTCACCACCGGCTCCGGCGGCGCGACGGGCGCCCGCGCCGCCGGCTCCTGGGGCAGCGCCGCGAGCCGGGCCCGCAGTTCGGCCCCGCGCGCCCGCGCCCGCTCCTCGTCGTCCCTGGCCCACAGCCGCTGCGCCGCCAGCCGCTGCTCCTCACCGCCCTGACCCACCCGACGGGCCAGATGCAGCGCGTCGGACAGCTGCGTGGAGCGGCTGGCGGCAGCCCGCCTGGCCGCCTGGGCCGCCGCCAGAGCGTGCTCCAGCGCGGCCCGCCCGCCCGGCAGCGCGTCCAGGGCGCGCGCCGCGCCCTCGTACCGCCCGCGCAGCCGGGCGCCGGTGCTCTCGGCGGCGCCGGTCCCGCTGCGTACCGCCAGATCCTGGAGCAGATCGGCGACCACGTCCCACGGCGGCAGTTCCCGGCCCGCCAGCCAGCCGGCCAGTTCCTCCGGGCCGCGTCTGGAGAAGGCCGCGTACCATCCGGCCGCCGGGTCGAGCGTGGCGGTGATCCTCCGCAGCTCGCCAGTGAAGGCAGCCAGTTCGGCCGCCGCTTCCCGCTGGGCCCTGGGCACATCTGCCATAGCCGCTACTGAATCCAACGGTGTTACGCATCGTGTTACCGGCGTGCTACGAGCGCTTTTCCGAAGGTTCTTCCGCAATCACCCGCCGCTACCGCCCCGCGCTCACCGGCCCACGGCGTACCCCTGCGCCCCGCGCGGATTCGCCGCCGCCAGCAGCACCCCGCGCTCCGGGTCGCGGCCCACCGCGCACAGCCGCCCCGCCGTCCACGGCCCGTCGACCGTCACCTGGTGCCCGCGCCGCCGCAGTTCGGCGATCGTTTCCTTCCCGATTCGCGACTCGACGGTGACGCTGCCCGGACGCGTCCCGCGCGGATAGAAGGAGCTGGGGAAGCTGTCCTGGTGCCAGTTGGGCGCGTCGATCGCGCCTTGCAGATCCAGCCCGCCGCGCACCGCCGGCCGCAGCACGGCGGCCAGGAAGAAGTGCAGCTGCCACTGGTCCTGCTGGTCCCCGCCCGGGGTGCCGAACGCCAGCACCGGCTCCCCGTCGCGCAGCGCAAGCGACGGGCTGAGCGTGGTGCGGGGCCGGCGGCCCGGCGTCAGCGAGGTGGGCAGCCCCTCCTCCAGCCAGGTCATCTGGAGCCGGGTGCCCAGCGGGAAGCCGAGACCCTCGATCACCGGGCTGGACTGGAGCCAGCCGCCGCTGGGCGTCGCGCTGACCATGTTGCCCCAGCGGTCCACGACATCGACATGGCAGGTGTCGCCCCGCGTCTCCCCGCTGCGGTCCACGGTCGGCTCGCCCGACCCGGCCACCGGCGCGCCGCCCGAGCGCTCCGCGCCCGCCAGCGCCAGCGCGGCGAGCCGCGGCGTACGGCCACCGGGCGAGCCGGGCCGCAGCTCGTACGAGGCGCCCTCGCCGATCAGCTCCCGGCGCCGCGCGTTGTACGGCGCCGACAGCAGCTCCTCCAGCGGTACGTCGCCACTGTCCCCGTACCACGCCTCCCGGTCGGCCATCGCGAGCTTGCCGCCCTCGATCAGCGTGTGCACATACTCCGGGGTGCCGTACGCCGCCGCGTCGAGCCCCGGATCCAGCAGCGCCAACTGCTGGAGCAGCGCCGGGCCCTGGCTCCACGGGCCGGCCTTGCACACCGTCCAGCCCTGCCAGTCGTAGCTCACCGGCTCCTCGTACCCGGCCGACCAGCCGGTCAGATCATCACCGCTCAGCACGCCCGCGTGCCGCTCCCCGGAGGAGTCCATCGCCGGCCGGGCGGCGTGCACCGCGATCGCCTCGCCGATGAAGCCCTCCCGCCAGATCCGGCGGGCCGCCTCGATCTCCGCCTCCCGGTTACGTCCCGGGCCCGCCGACTCCTTCAGCAGCCGGCGCCAGGTCGCGGCCAGCTGCGGATTGCGCAGCATCCCGCCCGCCGCCGGGGCCACGCCGCCGGGCAGATACACCCCCGCCGAGGACGTCCACTCCTCCTCGAACAGCTCCCGCACCGACTCCACGGTGAGCCCGATCCGCTCCACCGCCGGGTGGCCGTCCTCCGCGTACCCGATCGCGTACCTCAGCACCTGCGCCAGGCTCTTGGTGCCGTGGTCGCGCAGCAGCGTCAGCCAGGCGTCGACCGCGCCGGGGACGACGGCGGCCAGCGGGCCGGTACCGGGCACCAGGTCCAGGCCGAGCGCGTCCCGGTAGTGGCCGATGGTGGCCCCGGCGGGGGCCGGGCCCTGCCCGCACAGCACCTGTATCCGGCCGCCGGCCGGCGCCAGGATGATGGGGACGTCCCCGGCCGGGCCGTTGAGATGCGGCTCGACGACATGCAGGACGAAGCCGGCCGCCACGGCGGCGTCGAAGGCGTTCCCGCCGTCTTCGAGCACCGCCATCGCGGAGGAGGAGGCCAGCCAGTGGGTGCTGGAGACCATGCCGAAGGTGCCTTGCAGGGTGGGGCGTGTGGTGACCATGCGGCGAAGCGTACGCCCAGGGGTCGCGGGCGCCCCGGCCGCCGGCTCAGCCCAGGGCGGGGATGATGTGCTGCCCGTAGGCGTCGATGAGCTCCTTGCGGGCGTCGTGCATCGCGTACACGGCGAACTGGTCCACGCCCAGCTCGCGCAGCCGCCGCAGCTTCGCCAACTGTGCCCGTGGCGGCCCGATCAGACAGAAGCGGTCCACGATCTCATCGGGTACGAACGCCGTGTGCGGATTCCCCGACCGGCCGTGGTGCGCGTAGTCGTAGCCCCGCCGTTCCCCGATGTACGCGGTCAACTCGGCCGGCACCATGCCGGAGCGCTCCCCGTACCTGGCCACCAGATCGGCCACATGGTTGCCGACCATGCCGCCGAACCAGCGGCACTGCTCGCGGGCGTGGTCCAGCGCGCCGCGTGAGGTGCCGTCGGTGACATAGGCGGGCGCCGCCACACAGATGGTCACCGCGCCCGGATCACGCCCGGCCGCTGTCGCCGCCGACCGCACCGCCTTCACCATCCACTCGGTGAGAAACGGATCCGCCAGCTGGAGGATGAACCCGTCGGCCTGTTCGCCCGCCAGCTTCAGGGCCTTGGGCCCGTACGCCGCCATCCACACCGGCAGCCGCGCGGCGGGCCCGCCCCGCACCCACGGCAGCCGCAGCGGCGTACCGTCCACCACCGCCTCGCGCCCCTCGGCGAGTTCGCGGATCGCCGCCATCGCCTCGCCGACCCGGGCCAGCGTGGTGGGGGGCCGGCCGGCCACCCGCAGCGCCGAGTCGCCGCGCCCGATGCCGCAGACGGTACGGGGGCCGTACATCTCGTTCAGCGTGGCGAAGGTGGAGGCGGTGACCTCCCAGGCGCGGGTGGCCGGGTTGGTGACCATCGGGCCGACGATCAGACGCTCGGTCTCGGCCAGAATCCGGCTGTGGATGACGAAGGGTTCCTGCCACAGCACCGCCGAGTCGAAGGTCCAGCCGTAGCGGAAGCCGTGCTGCTCGGCGCGCCGCATCAAGGTGATGGTCTCGGCGGCGGGCGGGTCGGTCTGGAGGACGAGTCCGAAGTCCATTCAGTGCTCCGTGTACTGGCCGAGGCCGCGCGGTACGTAACGGCCGTGCCCCGCCCGGCCGGTGAAGCGGCGCCGGTCCAGGACGACGGTGCCGCGCGAGAGTACGGTGTCGGCCCGGCCGGTGATCCGGCGGCCCTCGTACGCCGAGTAGTCGACATTCATGTGATGGGTGGCGGCCGACAGCGTGTGGGGGGCGTCCGGGTCGTAGATGACCAGATCGGCGTCGCAGCCGGGGGCGATGGTGCCCTTGCGGCCGTACAGCCCGAACATCCGGGCCGGGGCGGCGCAGGTGAGATCGATCCAGCGGCGCCGGCTGAGGTGGCCGTCGAGCACCGCCTGGTGGAGCAGATCCATCCGGTGCTCCACGCCGGGCAGCCCGTTGGGGATCCTGGAGAAGTCGCCCCGGCCCAGCTCCTTCTGGCCGGCGAAGCAGAACGGGCAGTGATCGGTGGAGACCACCTGGAGAGCGCCGGTGCGCAGCGCCCGCCACAGCGCCGCCTGGTGCTCGCGGGGCCGCAGCGGGGTGCTGCACACGTACTTGGCGCCCTCGAAACCGGGCTCGGCGAGCTGATCGGTGCTCAGGAACAGATACTGCGGGCAGGTCTCGCCGAACACCGGCAGCCCCAGATCCCGGGCCCGCGCCAGCTCGGCGACGGCCTCAGCGGCGGAGACATGCACGACGTACAGCGGGGCGCCGGCCACCCGGGCGAGCGCGATGGCGCGATGGGTGGCCTCGGCCTCCAGCAGCGCCTCGCGCACCTCGCCGTGGTGCCGGGGGCCGGTCCGGCCGGCGGCGAGGGCCTGGGCGACCAGGACGTCGATGGCGATGCCGTTCTCCGCGTGTGTCATGATCAGCGCGCCGTTGCCGGCCGCCCGCTGCATGGCCCGCAGGATCTGGCCGTCGTCGCTGTAGAAGACACCCGGATACGCCATGAAGAGCTTGAACGAGCTCACGCCCTCGTCGACGAGACGATCCATCTCGCCCAGCGACGCGTCCGTGACGTCCGAGAGAATCATGTGAAAGCCGTAGTCGACGGCGCACTGCCCCTCGGCCTTCGCGAACCAGGCGTCCAGCCCCTCGCGCAGCGCCTGCCCGCGCCCCTGGACGGCGAAGTCGACGATGGTGGTGGTCCCGCCCCAGACGGCGGCCACCGTCCCGGAGGCGAACGTGTCGGAGGCGGCCGTACCCCCGAACGGCAGCTCCATGTGGGTGTGGACGTCCACGCCGCCCGGGATGACGTACTTCCCGCTCGCGTCGATGACCCGCTCGGCGCCCTCGTCCCACCCCTCGCCGGCGGCGCTGCCCCGGGCGGCGAGGGCCACGACCTGCTCGCCCTCGACGAGAACATCGGCCTCGACCTCGTCGGCGGCGGTGACCACCAGCCCACCCCGGACCACGATCCGTCCCACGCGCGTCGCCCCTCTCACCTGTGGTCGCGGACACCGGAGGGACGACCGTAACCGTGGTCACGGAGTGTGGCAACGACGTCACGGTCAAGGCGATTTTGGGCGTGTTGTGCGCCGCCCCGGGTGCCGGCAGCCGGTCGCCCGCCGGAGCGGCACGGTCACGGAGCCGTGTGCTCGAACCGTTCGACCAGGACCGCGCCGCCGAGCGCCTGGGTGGCGTGGTTGAAGATGGCGTACCGGTAGCCCATGAAGAACTGCCAGGCGTTGTTGAGGGTGAAGGCGGGGCCGAGCGGCAGGTAGGTGACGCCGTCGGTGCTGTAGGAGAAGCGGGCCTGGCGGCCGGCGCCGGGGCGGATGTCGGCGGTGGCGCGCAGCAGGACGCGGGGGCCGGTGATGGCGGCGGTGGCGCGCTCGGTGCCGGTGCCGGTGGTGTTCCAGTTGGCGTCCATGGTGAGTCCGTCGACCATGGCGAGCCGGGTGCTGCCGTTGTCGCGCTTAAGGCCGATCCAGGCGGAGCTGTCGCGGAGCATGGCGAGGCCGGCGCGGTCGCCGTCGCGCATCCGGCTGTGGTCGAGGGTGATGGTGGCGGTGGAGACGGGGCCCTGGACGCGGTGGGTGAGGGTGTTTCTGGCCGAGTAGAGGTCGCCGGTGACGCTGGCCGTGTGCAGGGTCAGGCCGTTGTTGACGGTGTAGCGGCTGGTGTCCGGGTTGTGGTTCCACTCCCACGCCGGTTTCAGGGTGCGGCCGGCGAAGGTGTCGACGCCGGTGAGGGGTTCGACCTGGCGGGGTGGGGCCGGGAGGCTGGGGGAGGGGTACGACGCTCCCCAGGCGCCGCCCACCAGGTGGAGTTGGGGCCAGCCGTCCACCGTCCAGCTGACGGGAGCGAGGGCCGGGACGCGTCCGCCGGGGTAGGCGTCGACGAAGGCGAGGTAGTACCACTCGCCGCTCTGGGTCTGGACGAGTCCGCCCTGGTGGGGGACGCCGCCGCCGGGGATCGGACCGGGCAGGTCGAGGAGGAGTTGGCGCAGGGTGTAGGGGCCGAAGGGGCCGCTGGTGGACTTGAGGATGTACTGGCCGTTGGCGGGGCGGGTGAGGAAGATGTAGTAGGCCCCGTTGATCTTGTAGAACCGGGCGCCCTCCAGGGTGCCGATGCTGCTCGGGGTGGAGAACACCTGCTGGGCGCGGACCTGGCTGCGGCCGTCCGGGGCGAGTTGGGCGACGCTGATCTGGGTGTTGCCGTAGGCGACGTACAGCGTGTCGTCGGTGTCGACCAGCAGCCCGGCGTCGTAGTAGACCTGCGGCAGTTCGGCGAGCCGGCTCCAGGGGCCCTCGACGGAGGTCGCGGTGTACAGGTACGTGCGGGCGAAGTCGATCTGCCCCACCCAGTAGAACGTGTGGTTGCTCGGCCGATGAGCGAGCGACGAGGCCCAGATGCCGCGCACGTAGCCGCGTCCGCCGCTCAGGTCGTACTTGGCGCCGAAGTCCAGGCGTGGCACGGAATGGCCCGCGAACTCCCAGTTCACCAGGTCGTAGGAGCGCAGGATCGGCGCCCCGGGGGAGTAGTGCATCGTCGAGGCCGAGCAGTAGTACGTGTCGGCGACCCGGATGACATCGATGTCGGCGAAGTCCTGCCAGATCACCGGGTTGGTGAACGTCGCCGCGGCTTTGGGTAACGCGGCAGGTGCCGGCGCCGCGAGAGCCGGCGCCGCCGCGGCCCCCGCGACCAGGCCACCGGCGGTGGCCAGGATGCCCCTTCGGCTGATGTCACGACGAGACATGGACATATGACCCCTCGTTTCTTCGAAATCATTCGAGAAATCTGACCGATTGTTACGACGGGGGGACTGTAGGAACGGCCGCTCCCACCGTCAAGGCGTGCGACGGCCAACCGTCCGCTCCCGCTCCGGACGACCGGACACAGGTCGTTAGACTTGCCGACATGTCCTCAGCCGACGATCCTCCGGACGGTCCGCTGACCATCGCGCAGATCGCCACGCGGGCGGGCGTGTCCACCGCCACGGTCTCCAAGGTCGTCAACGGCCGGGCCGACGTGGCCCGGGCGACCCGCACGCTGATCGAGGACATCATCCGCAGACACGGCTACCGGCGGCAGAAGGCGGCGGGACCCGCCGCGCTGCTCGAACTGGTCTTCCACGAAGTGCGCGGCCCCTACCCGACCGAGATCTACCAAGGCGTCCAACGCGTCGCCGCGGGACACGGGCTGGCGGTGGTCATGTCCGAACTCCAGGGGTGTCACACCCCGGGCAAAGGCTGGGAGGACGCGGTGCTCGCCCGCCGCCCCACCGGAGTGATCTCGGTGTTCTCCGGCCCCACCGGGTCGCAGGCCGAGCGGCTGCGCACCCGTGGCATACCGTTCGCGCTGGTCGACCCGACCGGAGACCCGGGGCACGAGGTCCCCTCGGTGGGCGCGAGCAACTGGAGCGGCGGCCTCTCCGCCACCCGGCACCTGCTGGAGCTCGGACACCGGCGCATCGCCGTCATCACCGGACCCGAGCACCACCTGGGCGCCCGGGCCCGGCTGGACGGCCACCGGGCCGCCCTGGACATGGCCGGCGTCCCCCTCGACCCGGCGCTCGTGCGCGTCGGCGACTTCCAGATCGTGGACGGGATCAAGCACACCCGCGACCTGCTGCGCCTGCCCCAGCCCCCCACTGCCGTCTTCGCGAGCAACGACGGCCAGGCGCTCGGCGTCTACCGCGCGGCGGCCGAAGCGGGACTGCGCATCCCGGAAGACCTCAGCGTCGTCGGATTCGACGACCTCTTCCCCAGTCAGTGGCTCACCCCTTCCCTCACCACCGTGCGCCAGCCACTCGCCGAGATGGCCGCCACCGCCGCGGGCATGGTGATCGCGCTCGCCCAGGAGCGGGCCCTGCCGCAGAACCGTGTGGAACTGGCCACCGAACTCGTTGTCCGGGAGAGCACCGCAACATTTCGGGGCTGAATCCCGAATCCTGTCGGAAGCCTTGACGGCGTGCCGACCCCGCCTATCATCCATGGTTGTCTGATGTTCCGGCCGCTGTCCGCAGTATCGAACCGCCTGGGCGCGGTCGGCGGGCAGCCGCCGGCTCGGGCGTGTTTCCCGCTCCGTGGCCTGTGTGTGCCGTCGCCGGTTACGGGGTTACCCCTGATCGATTTCGTACGGGGGCGGGGCCGCTCACATTTGGGAGCGCTCCCATCGGCTGCCGCGCCGCCCCCGGCAGAAGGGACGACTGATGGATCAGCCGATTCGGGCGGGCTTACGGCCCGCGCCGTTCCGATGGCTCAGAGCGCTGGTGGTGCCGCTCGTCACCCTGCTCGTGGCCATGGGCACGATCGTCGCGTTGGCCGGTACGGCCGAGGCGGGCACCACGCTGGGCACCTCCGCCGCCGAGCGGGGCCGCTACTTCGGCGCCGCCGTGGCGGCCAACAAGCTCGGCGACAGCGTCTACACGACGGTCCTCAACCGTGAGTTCAACAGCGTCACCGCCGAGAACGAGATGAAGTGGGACGCCACCGAGCCCTCCCGTGGCCAGTTCACCTTCACCAATGGCGACCGGATACTCAACCACGCACGCCAGCAGGGGATGTCGGTCCGCGGCCACGCCCTCGTCTGGCACTCGCAGCAACCCGGCTGGGCGCAGGGCCTGGAGGGCAGCACGCTCCGCTCCGCCATGACCAACCACATCACGCAGGTCGCCACCCACTACCGGGGCCAGATCCACTCCTGGGACGTGGTCAACGAGGCGTTCGCCGACGGTACGAGCGGGGCCCGGCGGGACTCCAACCTCCAGCGCACCGGCAACGACTGGATCGAGGTCGCGTTCCGTACCGCCCGGGCCGCCGACCCCGGCGCCAGGCTCTGCTACAACGACTACAACACCGACGGCATCAACGCCAAGAGCACCGGCATCTACAACATGGTCCGGGACTTCAAGGCCCGCGGCGTGCCGATCGACTGCGTCGGCTTCCAGTCCCACCTGACCAACTCCGTGCCCGGCGACTACCAGGCGAATCTCCAGCGGTTCGCCGACCTGGGCGTCGACGTGCAGATCACCGAGCTCGACATCTCGGGCTCCAACCAGGCGAGCGTCTACGGCACCGTCACCCGCGCCTGCCTGGCGGTCGCGCGCTGCACCGGCATCACGGTGTGGGGCATCCGGGACAGCGACTCCTGGCGCACCGGACAGAACCCGCTGCTCTTCGACAGCGCGGGGAACAAGAAGCCCGCCTACACCGCGGTGCTCGACGCGCTCAACGAGGGCGGCAACCCGCCGCCCTCCGGCGGCATCGACACCAGCGCCTGGTACGTGCTGGTGAACCGCAACAGCGGCAAGGCACTGGACGTGTACAACCTGGCGACCAACGACGGGGCGCGGATCACCCAGTGGGCGCGGAACGACCAGGCCCAGCAGCAGTGGCAGTTCGTGGACTCCGGTGGCGGCTACTACCGACTGCGGTCGCGGCACTCGGGCAAGGTGCTGGACGTCTACAACTACTCGACGGCCGACGGCGGAAGCATCGTCCAGTGGGCCGACAACAACACCGCCAACCAGCAGTTCCGGGCGGCCGATTCGGGCAGCGGGTATGTGCGGCTGATCAACCGCAACAGCGGCAAGGCCGTCGAGGTGCAGGGCGCCGCGACCAACGACGGCGCCAACATCGTCCAGTACACCGACTGGAACGGCGCCAACCAGCAGTGGCAGCTGGTGCGCGTCGCAGGGGGCGGTGCGCAGCCCGGTGCGGCCCTGCCCTCGTCCCTGCAATGGAGCTCCAGCGGCATCCTGGCCGCCCCGAAGCCGGACGCGACGCACGACATCGTCTCCATCAAGGACTACTCGGTGGTCCGGCACAACAACCAGTGGCAGGTCTACGCCACCACTGCCAACCGCAGCGGCGGCTGGAGCCTGGTGCACTTCGCCGCCCCCGACTGGCCACAGATGGCCGACGCGCAACACACCTACCTCGACACCGCCTCCGGAGTCGGCACCGGATACCGGGCCGCGCCACAGGTGTTCTACTTCGCGCCCCAGAACCTGTGGTACCTCGTCTACCAGACGGGGCTGCCGTCCTACTCGACCAGCAGCGACCCCAGCAACCCCAGGTCGTGGTCGGCCCCGCGCAACTTCATGAACAGCGTGCCCGACATCGTCCGGGAGAACATCGGCAACGGGGCCTGGCTGGACTACTGGGTCGTCTGCGACACCGCCAACTGCCACCTGTTCTCCAACGACGACAACGGCCACATCTACCGCGCCCAGACGTCGGTGGCGAACTTCCCCAACGGCTTCGGCAACACGGTCATCGCCCTCCAGGACTCCAACCGCTTCAACCTCTTCGAGGGCACCGCGGTCTACCAGGTCAGCGGTGACAGCACCTATCTGCTGCTCCAGGAGGCCATCGGCTCGAACGGCCGCCGCTGGTACCGGTCGTTCACCTCCAGCACCCTCAGCGGGCCGTGGGCCCCGCTGCACGGCACGGAGTCCAACCCGTTCGCCCGCGCCAACAACGTGACCTTCCCGGCCGGCACCCCCAACTGGACGCAGGACTTCAGCCACGGCGAACTGCTGAGGGCCGGGAGCGACCAGACCATGACCATCGATCCGTGCCGGCTTCAGTTCCTCTATCAGGGCATCGACCCGGGCGCCGGCGGCGACTACTCCCAACTTCCCTGGCGGATGGGACTGCTCACCCAGACCAACGCCACCTGCTGACCGCAGGCAGCGCACCCGCGCCCGCCTGCCGCCCGCCCGCCACCCGGCGGGCGGGCGCGCGGCAGGCGCCGGCTTCACCGGGGTCGTGGGCCGGTCCGGGGAGCGAGGTCCGTATGTGCCGGTGGCGTCGGTGATCCGCTCGGCGCCCCGGCCCACCTGCGACGTTCCTCGTGTGCCATCGGGGTGGCGTTGAACTCCAGCCCTCGAAACTGCCCAATTTCGGCCAGATGTCAGGTTACTCGTCCGTCGCGTAAGTCTGACATCTATCGTGGCTGCCACAGCACGCGCCACGGTGCGCGGGACTGAGGCTGAGCCGACGGGTAGCGGGGGTTGGGACCGATGGACGGGCCGCATGGATGACCTTCGCCGCCGGCGGACGCGATGACGTCCGCATCCGGCACGAAGTTCCTTCCTTCGCCCGGACCGAGGGTCCACGCTCCTGATGAGGCATGCGAGACGCGGGGGGCTCTCAGCATGCCTGAAACATGGTGAAACCAGGCTCGGGGCGCCCCGTGCGGCGCCCCGAGCGGCCGTGCGCACAAGGGGGAATGTGCAATGACCACAGTGGACCGTTCGCCGACCTGGCGCCGAGAGCGGGGAAGAACGATCGGCGGTCGGCGGCAGCCCATCGGGTTGGGTTCCGGGGAATGATCGGGATCTCAGGCTGGAAGCGTCCCGAATCCGCAGTGATCGCGGGGTTGTACCGCCGTTTACGTGCCGAACGACTGCACTTGCAGGCCGAAGGGGAGAGTGAGCGCCTGATCGCCTCCATGCCTCTTCCGGTCCCCTTCGACTTCGACCAGCTGGTCCGGAACATCGCGGAGGCCAACGGCCGGCAGATTGTCATGAGGCCGATCCCGGATCATCTGACGGGACTTGAGGACATGTGCGGCCTGCTCATCAAGCACGACACACATCCGGTCGATCTGATTCTCCATCCGAAGGTCCGCTCGCCGCTCCGGGAACTTGAGCTGAAGGCACATCAGCTGGCGCATCTGTGGGCCCGGGACAGTACGGGGACCGTCCTGCCGCCCGGCGTCCCGCCGATCCGCGCGGTGCCGCCGCAGACCGGGCCCGCAACAACCGGCCCCGCGGACCACGCCGCGCTCATCGAGCTGCGCGCCGACCACGTGGCGCGGCTCATCTGTCAACGGAACGGTCACCGGGCGGCCGGCGAGAGCCGGCCGTTGGCCGCGGCGATCACGCCGGGTGGCCTTTCCCGTCATCGGCCAAGATCTCCCCCATGGTCTCACCGATGAAGTCCCGGAGCTGGTCCCAGGATTCCTTGGACAGGCTCTGGCCACCACCGCGCGCGACCATCACGGTGAACCTGTCGCGTACGGCCCGGGTGGACAGGATCAGGGCGTCGACCTCAGGATCGTCCTGCCTGAAGTAGACCGGCGGCACGTCCAGGGCGAGCGCCAGGGCGTCGAGGTCCCGCTGCTCCGGTTCGGCGATCTCGCCCGCCCGCAGGGCCCGCACCAACTCCTCGGTGAGCACGGCCGAGCCGCTCCTGCGGTTCCCCTCGGACGCGAGATGGGCGTCCGAGGGCGCCGTGCCGCCGTAGACCTCGGTGCGCAGCGAGTCCAGCTTGCGGGCCACGCGGGCGCCCTCGGCCGTCCGCACCGGCTCTTCCTGCTGTCCGAAGGAACGCCGCTGTGCGGCGAGCAGTTCGGCGCGGGTCACGTTGTAGGCGGCGGCCAAAGCCGCCACCGCCTGGTCGGACAGCGGCCGTTTGCCCTGTTCGGCGGCTCTTACCGGCATGGGGGAGGAGGTGTTGGTGTAGCGCGCCGTGTCCGACTGCGTCATCCCGGCGTCGCACCGCAGATCGGCGAGATCCGGAGAGGTGGGGCGGGGAAAGAGTTCATTCAGATCGGCGTCCAGGAATGCCGCGATGGCCGACAGCCTCTCCGGCGAGGGGGCGGCCAAACCCTTCTCCCACCGATAGACGGCATTCACCTTCACCTGGAGCCCCTCTGCCAGAGCGGACTGCGACAGGCGTTTGATCAAACGGCGATCACGCAGTTTGTCGCCGTCGAAGACTCGGTCGGGCACCGGCATACTCCACAAAGGCAGGGGGGACGGACATTCTAGTGCCCCGCCGGACGGGCCTCGTCCTCCGAGAGGTCGCACGGGCCGGCAGCCATCGCCGGAGTCATGCCCGCTTTCGCGGCCGTCGCCTGCGCCACCGCCTGAGTCGTCACACTTCCTCCCCATGTACCGACCGTCTGTCGGGGCCGGCCATGCCGTGCGCCGGGGGGGATGACCGCGAGACGGCGGGTCATCTTCCCGGGGTCCGGCAGGGCTTGACGATATCAATGGAAGTAGATAATCTAACCTTCGAGTGATCGAGGTGGTTGTCCCGTCCGGCGACCGTCCCGGTCCCTGTCCCGGCGCAGCCGTACGCCCTGTCGACATTCCCCCACCTCCGCACCTCCACTCCGTATCCAGCGGAACGCGGAGCCCTGCCCCGACCCTCCCCCACCGGACGGGCCGGGCACGGGCCGGGCCGAAGGAATGCTCCGGCCGCCATCCCGCACCACTCTCCGCACGCGCGCACCCGCGCGCTTCTTTCCCACTCATCGCAGGAGGCGATCCGTCATGCCCTCGATCTCCGTCGGCACCTCGCGCATTCACTACACCGTGACCGGTGAGGGACCCGCCCTCGTGCTGGTGCACGGTGTCGGCAAGGGGGGCCAGGTCACCTTCGGCCACCTCGTCGAGGAGTTCGCCCGCCGCAACACCGTCATCCTTCCCGAGCTGTCCGGCAGCGAGACCGCCACCGACGACGGCACGCCACTGACCGTCGAGCAGCTGGCCGAAGAGGTCGCCGCCGTGATCGATCATGCCGGCCTGGGCCCCGTGGACCTGGTGGGCTTCTCGCTCGGCGGGGCCGTTGTCGCGGCCACCGCCGCCCTGTACCCCGACCGCGTCCGCCGCCTGGTTCCCGTTGGCGGCCTGATCACGTCGGACCTCTACATCCAGAATCTCATCGGCCTGACCCTGAGCCAGAAGCACGACCCGAAGGCATTCGGCCGCGTGCTGAGCACCACCGCCTTCAGCCCGCGGTTCATCCGCAGCCGCCCCACTCTGGAAGATGTCGAGAACCTCGGCTCCGAGCTGAGCCCCTCCAACGGCCGCATCCGCCAGCTCGAACTCCTCGTCCAGGTGGACATCCGCGACCTCGTCGGAAGGGTTCGGGCGCAGACCCTCGTCCTGGCCCCCTACCCGGACGCCGCGGTGCCCGCCGAGCACTCGCGTGAGCTGGCCGCCGCCATCCCGGACTCCTCGTACCTCGAAATCGACAGCGGCCACATGGTGATCTTCGAGAAGCCGGTCGAGTTCGTGAAGCTGATCCAGGACTTCATCCACGCGACCTGACACCGCGCCACGACGCGCCCCCACCGTTCACCACCGGGCGAGCCCCCGCCTGCCCGGAGTACGGCTGGCCGGCCCCCGTCACCCGCACCACACTCCGACCCGATTCCAGGAGGAAGCATGGCCAAGATCCTGCTTGCCGTCAGCAGCCACGAGACCTTGGGGGACACCGGCAATCGGACGGGCTACAGCGTCTCCGAGGCGGCCCACCCCTACGACGTCTTCACCGGCGCCGGTCACGAGATCGACTTCGTCTCCGTACGCGGCGGCGAACCGCCGGCCGTTGTCTTCGAGGGTGAGGAGAACGATCCGGAGATCCTGCGCTTCCTGGCCGACCGGACCGTCAAGAGCGCACTCGCGGCGACCTTCCGGGCCGCCGACGTGGACGGCTCCGCGTACTCCGCGATCTTCTATGTCGGCGGCCACGGCGCCATGTGGGACTTTCCCGACTCCCCGGACCTGGCCCGTATCGCCATGGACATTCACCGCCGCGGCGGGATCGTCTCCGCCGTCTGCCACGGACCGGCGGCGCTCATCAACCTGCGCCTGCCGGACGGCACCCCCCTCGTACGCGGCAAGCGCGTCGCCTCCTTCAGCAACGAGGAGGAGAACTCCCTGGGCCTCGTCGACGTCATGCCCTTCCTCCTCGAAGACCGGCTGAAGGAGATCGGCGCGCTGCACACCAAGGCGCCCATGTACGAACCCCACACCGAGAGCGAGGGCCGGGTCATCACAGGGCAGAACCCCGCCTCCGCCGCCCCGGTCGCGCGGCTCGTCGTCGCCGAACTCGACCGCGCGGCCGGCAACCGCTGAGCCGGTACCCGGTACCACCCCGATCGTCACCGCACGTACCTCATGACAGATCGGCCCGGCGCTGACCGCCGCGGCCCAAGGAGGCAGACATGTACGGCTTGATCCAGGTCGCGGGCGTCATCGACCAGCCCGAGGCCGATCTCATCATCGAAGAGGGCGCCGACTGGCTCGGCTTCGCCCTGCGCCTTCCCGCGAAGAACGAAGACCTGTCGGAGGCCGAGGCCGCCGCCATCATCAAGGCGATCCAGCCCGGCAACAAGGGCGTCATCATCACCTACCTGACCGATGCCGACGAAATCGCCTCCTTCTGCGCCGGGATGGGCGTCGGCGCGATCCAGCTCCACGGGGACGTGACCCCGGCCGAGCTGCGTCGGCTGCGCACCCTGGCCCCGGAGCTCTACGTCCTCAAGAGTCTTGTGGTGAAGACGGGCAACATCGACGAACTCCGCCAGGTGGTCGAGACCTCCGCGGAGTGGATCGACATGTTCATCACCGACAGCTTCAACCCCGCCACCGGCGCCAAGGGGGCGACCGGCCTCACCCACGACTGGTCGGTCAGCGCCGAACTCGCCCGGACCTCGCCCAAACCCCTGATGCTGGCGGGCGGACTCACCCCCGAGAACGTCGCGGCTGCCATCGAGGCCGTCCGCCCCGCCGCCGTGGACGCCCACACCGGCCTGGAGGACCCCACCACCGGGCGCAAGGACCGCCGGAAGGTACGCGCCTTCGTGCAGGAGGCCCGCGCCTCCTTCGCCCGGGTCGCCGCGCAGGACGGGCGGGGCCGGCCCTGATGACGACCCGAACCGAACCGCGCCGGGGCGTCACCCACCTGCTGCCCCAGACCAACCGGCTGCGCGCCCTGCACTCGATCGTCCGTGACCACCGGGCCCGGCGGGAGGACTTCGTCCCGGCCGCCAACCGGATCATCCGGGGTCTCCTCGACGCCGCGCTGGATCTGCTGCCCTACCAACCCCGCGATGTGCGTACTCCGGTCGGCCGCACCTACCACGGCCTTGCCCCGGCTTCCCCGGTCTACGGGGTCTCCGTGGCCCGGGCCGGCGACAGCATGGAGTCGGAGCTGCGCGCCCTGGCGCCGGAGACCCGGCTGGGCAAGATCCTGATCCAGCGGAACAAGGTCACCAAACTCGCGCACCTGTACTACGCGGCACTGCCCGCCGGTATCGCCCGGGGCCACGTGCTGCTGCTCGACCCGATGCTCGCCACCGGCGGCACCGCGCTGGCGGCCATCGGCGTACTCCTTGATCACGGCGTGCCGCAGGAGCACATCGTCTTCGTGAACCTGCTCTCCGCGCCCGAAGGAATCAAGGCCGTCCACGATCGGCACCCCGAGGTGCGGATCGTGACCTCCGCCATCGAGGAGCGGCTCAACGAGGACGCCTTCATGCTGCCCGGCATCGGTGATTTCGGCGACCGCTACTTCGGGACCGACACCCCGGCGTGAGCGCCTTTCCCCAGCGCGGGGCGGGGCTTCGCCACGCCGGGGGTCCCCTCCCGCCGGACCCTTCGACCACCACACCGAGGAGGACTCGCGTGTCCACCGCCGACACCCCGTCGTCGACGACGAAGATCTCCATCATCTACTACTCGGGCACCGGCAACGTCCACAAGCTCGCCGTGGCCGCAGAGGAGGCCGCCGCGAAGACCGGCGCCGGGGTCCGGCTGCGCCGGGTCCCCGAGTACGTCCAGGAGTCCCTGGCCCCCGAGTTCACCGAGTGGACCGCGGCATGGCGGGAGAACGCCCGGGCCACCGCCGGCATTCCCGTCGCCGGCGTCGAGGACCTCGCATGGGCCGACGCGATCCTGTTCGGCGGCCCCGGCCGGTTCGGCATGATCGCCGCACCGCTCAAGCACTTCATCGACCTGGCCTGGCCACTCAACGCGCGCGGGGGCCTGGCGGGCAAGGTCATGTCGTCCTTCACCTCGACGGGCGCCCCGCACGGCGGGCAGGAAGCGACGATCCTGTCACTGAACACCGTCTTCTACCACTGGGGCGGCATCATTGTGCCGCCCGGCATCACCGACAGCATCATGACGGCGCCCAGCAACGGCAACCCCTACGGGGTCAGTTCCGTCTCCGGCCGGCAGGCGCTTCCCGGCCGGCTGGCGGAGAACGTCACCAAGGACAACCTCGCCGCCATCGCCCACCAGACCCGCCGCATGGTCGAGGTCGCCGAGGCCCTGCGCGGCGGCCGGCGAGCCGACGCGGACCGATGACCACCCGTCAGCGTCCTCGCACGGCCACGAAACAGCCCACGCACACCCAGGGGGACCCACATGCCCACCGACACGCCTGGCCGGACCGCGGCCACGGACCTGTCGTTACCCGAACTGCTCCTGCGCACCGCCGCCCAACGCCCGGACGACACGGCGGTGATCAGCGGGGAGGACCACATGACCTTCGCCGGACTGGTGGCGCGAAGCCGAGGTCTGGCCGGACTCTTACGGGAACACGGAGTGAGCGCCGACCACTGTGTGGGGGTGTTCGCCGAACCCTCCTCCGATCTGATGACCGCGGTGTGGGGCATCCTGTTCTCCGGTGGTGCCTACCTTCCGCTGGCCCCGGAGTACCCCGAAGAGCGCCTGCGCTTCATGATCGAGCACTCGGGCGCGAAGGTGATCGTCGCACAGCCCCACCTTGAGGAGCGGCTGGCCGCCCTGGCCCCCGCGGGCACCGTGATCGTCCGGGTCGCGGACACCCGTGAGGACACCCCGGTCACGGACATCGCCATCTCCCCCGGCTCGCTCGCCTACGTCATCTACACCTCGGGCAGCACCGGCCGGCCCAAAGGCGTCATGATCGAACACCGCAGTATCGCCCACCAGATGTCCTGGCTGCGGACCGCCCACGGCATCGATCACACGCGGGTCATCCTCCAGAAGACACCGATCAGCTTCGACGCCGCCCAGTGGGAGATCCTCGCCCCGGCCATCGGCGCCGTCGTCGTCACGGGCCGCCCGGGGATGCACCGGGACACCGAACAACTGGTGCACGCCATCACCACCCACTCCGTGACCACTCTCCAGTGCGTCCCCACCCTGCTCCAAGCGCTCCTGGAAACGGACGGGTTCACTTCCTGCCGCTCGCTGGAGCAGGTCTTCACCGGCGGCGAGGCCCTCGCCACCTCCCTGGCCCGCGACTTCCTGGAGAACATGCCGGGGAGCGATCTGATCAACCTCTACGGGCCGACCGAGTGCACCATCAACTCGTCCTCCCTCACCGTGGCCAAGTCCACGGTCGGCGACGGCCCCCACTCCATCTCCATCGGCACCCCGGTCGACGCCACCGAGTACCACATCCTCGGCCCCGGGCAGACCGTACCGGCGAAGGGCGAGATCGGCGAGCTGTACATCGGCGGCGTGCAGGTCGCGCGCGGCTACCTGCACCGTCCCGATCTGACCGACCAGCGGTTCATGGCCAACCCGTTCGGTCCCGGACGGCTCTTCCGCACCGGCGACCTCGCGCACTGGAACCCCGATGGCACAGTCCAGTTCGCCGGCCGCGCCGACAACCAGGTCAAACTCCGCGGCTTCCGCGTGGAGCTGGATGAGATCCGGCTTGCCATCGAGAACCACGACTGGGTCCGGCACGCGGCCGTGCTGGTCAAGCGTGACCCGTCGACCGGCTTCCAGAACCTGATCGCCTGCGTCGAACTCGACCCGAGGGAAGCCGCCCTGATGGACCAGGGCAGCCACGGCGCGCACCACCGGTCCAAGGAGAACAAGCTTCAGGTCAAGGCCCAGCTGTCGAACCCGGGCGTACGGTCCCAGGCCGACCTCGCCGGCCTTCCCGTCCTCGACCTGCCCGGCCGCACGCCCACCCCGGCCCAGCGCCGCCTGGCCTTCGCCCGCAAGACCTACCGCTTCTACGAGGGACGCGCCCGGGTGGCGGAGGCCGACCTGCTGAAGCTGCTCGGCCGCCGGCCCACCGCCGTCCACCGCCGGGAACTCACCGATCTGGGAACACACGAACTCGGCGCGATATTACGCAACTTCGGGCAACACCTGAGCCAGGAGCGGCTGCTGCCCAAGTACGCCTACGCCTCACCCGGCTCCCTCTACGCCACCCAGCTCTACCTGGAGATCGCCGGTTTCCCGGGAATCCCGGCGGGCACCTACTACTACCATCCGATCAAGCACCAGCTGGTGCTGCTGTCCCACCCACCCGGGTCGCGCAACGCGGCGGCGAGCCCCCTGGTCCGGGCCCACTTCCTGGGCCGGCACGGTGCCATCGAGCCGGTCTACAAGAAGAACATCCGGGAGGTCCTGGAGATCGAGGCCGGCCACATGGTCGGACTGTTCGAGGAGATCCTGCCGCAGTACGGCCTGGACATCGAAGCCGCCCCGTTCGCCCCCGGGACAAAGGCCCGGCTGCGCGTCGCAGCCGAGGACCACTACCTCGGCGCCTTCGACTGGGCGCCCTACCGGGGCCCCCGCCCGGACGAGGACATCGACCTGTACGTTCAGATCCACCCTGGCGGGGGAGTGGACCGGCCGGCCGGACAGTACCTCTACGAGGGCGACCGGATGCGCCCGGTGTCACCCGACCTGATCCTGCGCAAGCACGTCATCGCCATCAACCAGGCGGTCTACGGCCGGGCGGACTTCGGCGTCTCGGTGATCAGCCGCAGCCCGCAGCAGTGGCGGCGCTACATCGACCTCGGCCGTACGCTCCAGCGCCTGTCCATGAACGACCTCGACATCGGCTTCATGTCCTCGGGCTACAGCTCGCGCGGCGGCGACGACCTGCCCTCCGCCCGGCGGATCGACGGCATCCTGAACGGGCTCGGCCGCCCCCGGGGCGCCTCGTACTTCTTCGTCGGCGGCCGGGTGAGCCGCCGGCAGCGGCGGCACGAAGGCATGCGGGAGGACGAGGTCCACACGCGGGGGCCGGCGGAGCTGATCCGCGAGGACCTCATCGACCACCTGCCGGACTACATGATCCCGAACAAGGTCGTCATCCTGGATGCCCTGCCGACCACCGCCAACGGCAAGATCGACCTCCAGGCGCTCGCCGCCTCCGACACGGTGGCGGTGGGGCCGGCCGACCGTCCCTTCACCGCACCCAGGAACGAGACCGAACGCCGGGTGGCCGCGCTGTGGAAGCGGGCGATGAAGCGTGAAAGCGTCTCGGTGCGGGACGACTTCTTCGCCTGCGGCGGCAACTCACTTCTCGCTGTCGGCCTGATCAACCGGATCAACCGGACGTTCGGGTCCGGCCTGCCCCTGGAAGTCATCTTCACCTCGCCGACCGTCGAGGAACTGGCCCGCCGGATCGACAGCGAGTCGACGGGCGACCTCTCCCGACTGGTCCCCCTGCGGCAGCGGGGACCCGGACGCCCCGTCCACTGCTGGCCCGGCCTGGGCGGCTACCCCATGAACCTGCGCCTGCTGGCCGAACGGCTCGGCATCGGGCGGCCGTTCCTCGGCGTGCGGGCGTACGGCATCAACCCGGGTGAGGCGCCGTACGCGACGATCGAGGAGATGGCGGCCCAGGACGTCAGGGCCATCCGCGAGGCCCAGCCCGAAGGCCCGTACACGCTGTGGGGCTACTCCTTCGGAGCGCGGGTCGCCTTCGAGGCCGCGTACCAGCTGGAGGCGGCCGGCCACCCGGTCGATCACGTCTTTCTGATCGCCCCCGGCTCGCCCAAGGTCCGCGCGGCCGGCGCGGAGCGGGTCGCCGCCTTCACCAGCAGGGCCTACGTGACGATCCTCCTGTCGGTCTTCACCGGCACGATCAGCGGTCCCCTGCTGGAGAAGTGCCTGGCCGTCGTCAGGGACGAGGAGAGTTTCGCCTCCTTCATCAGCACACACCTGCCGGACCTCGACATCGACCTGGTGCGCCGGATCGTCCAGGTGGTCGGCAGAACCTTCGAGTTCAGCTACAGCTTCCGCGAGCTGCGGAAGCGACGGATCTCGGCGCCCCTCACCATCTTCAAGGCACAGGGGGACGAGTACGCGTTCCTGGACGGCAGCAGCGGCTACTCCGTCACCGCGCCCACCGTCGTCGAGCTGGCCGCCGACCACTACTCACTGCTCAGGGCACCGGACGTCGACGAGCTGGTGACGGCCATCCGCCGGCGTCTGAACCTCCGGAAGGACACGGTCATGCCCCACGTCAACATCAAGCACTTCCCGATGGCACTCAGCGACGAGCAGCGGTCCGCGCTGCTGTCGGCGGTGACCAAGGCGGTCACCGACGCCTTCGGCTGCGACGAGGAAGTGGTGTCCATCGCGGTCGAGCCGATCGACAAGGAGCTGTGGAACGAGCGGGTCTACACCCCGGAGATCGTCAACCGCAGACACATCCTCGGCAAGGTGCCGAACTACGGCCCCGACACTCACTGAAAGGACGGCTGTGACCGCCACGACCTCCCGTTCGCACCGGGACATCCCACTCGACCTCGCCGCCGAGGTGGCCGACGCGCTCCACGAAGGCCGCCCGGTCGTGGCACTGGAGTCCAACGTCATCACCCACGGCCTGCCCTACCCGGACAACGCCGCCACCGCCCGCAAGGTGGAGGAGGCCGTCCGCGCGGGCGGCTCGGTGCCGGCCACGATCGCCGTGGCGGACGGCAGGATCGTGGTCGGCATGACCGCCGACGGCATCGACCGGTTCGCCTCGACACCGGGCATCCCCAAGGTCAGCAGCCGGGACCTGCCCGTCGTCCTGGCCCAGGGCCGGATGGGCGCGCTGACCGTCGCCTCCTGTGTGCTGGCGGCCGAACTCGCGGGCATCCCGTTCTTCTCCTCGGCCGGCATCGGCGGGGTGCACCGGGGCGCGGACACGACCATGGACGTGTCCTCCGATTTGATCCAGTTTACGCGTTCCAAGGTCGCGGTGGTGTGCGCCGGAGGGAAGAAGATCCTGGACCTCGGCCTGACCCTGGAGTACCTGGAGACCCAGTGCGTACCGGTGGTCTCCTACCGCTCCGACGACTTTCCCGCCTTCTACTGCGTCTCCAGCGGATTCCGCAGCCCGATGCGGCTGGACGACGACGAGGTTATCGCCCGGGCGATCGAGAACCACTGGGCCCTGGGCAACAACAGCTCATTCCTGATCACGACGCCGGTCCGGGCCGGGGAAGCGATCGACAGTGACGAGGTCGACGGCGCGATCGCCGAGGCCATGGCCGCCGCGGACCGGGACGGCATCCGGGGCCAGGCCATCACGAAGTACCTGATGCGGGCGGTCGACGCGGCGACCGGGGGCCGCTCGTCGAGGGCCAACATGGCCGTGCTCATCAGCACCGCCGAGGCCGGCGGCCGGCTGGCCGCAGCGCACGCCCGGCTCCGGGCCACCGAACGGTTCACCGATCCACGACACACGACACACGAGACACGAATGGATGCGACATCATGACGAAGCTCGTCCAGCAGTCCACAGCCGAAGCCGAGTCCTACCGCCCGCTCGTCTCCCCGGAGCGGGTGAAGGAGATCACGGACCTGCGCCGCGCCATGGCCGCGCAGGGCGGCGCCGAGGAGGGCGAACCGTCCCACCCCTTCCTGGGCCTGACCCTGCGGGTTCCCGCCCAGGTCATGACCCCCTGCCCGGTGTCCCCGATGCTCGGTGGCGCGGTCTTCGCCGAGGTCGAACCGGGCGACCGGGTGCTCGACATGGGCACCGGCAGTGGTTCGCTGGCCCTGATCGCCGCCAAGAAGGGCGCCCATGTCCTGGCGGTGGACCTCAACCCGGACGCGGTGGCCGCTGTCCGTGCCAACGCGGAGCTGAACGGGGTCGCCGACCGCGTCGTGTCGCGCGAGAGCGACATCTTCAGCGCGGTCGAGGGCCGTTTCGATCTGATCGTCTTCAACCCCCCGTTCCAGTGGTTCGCCGCCACCGACTACGCGGACGTCGCGGGCACCGACGCCGGTTACCAGGCCCTCACCCGCTTCTTCCGCGAGGCCCGCGCTCATCTGACGGAGCGGGGGCGGATGATCCTCTTCTTCAGCACCATGGGCGACGTCGAGTACTTCAAGAAGCTGTTGGCCGACGAGGGCTTCGACCACGAGGTGGTCTTCTCCACCACCCGGCCCGTCTTCGATGTGCCGGTCGAGTTCACCGTGCACCGGCTGTCCTGACCGCGGACCCCCACCGGGGCCTCCCGACCGGGAGGCCCCGGCCCGCCGCGGTCCCCGTCCACCCAGGTCCGTACGAACAGGAGCCTCACACCGTGTCCCACCGTCTGTTCACCTCAGAATCGGTGACCGAAGGTCACCCGGACAAGATCGCCGACCGAATCAGCGACTCCGTCCTCGACACCCTGCTGGCCCAGGACCCCCGGTCCCGGGTGGCGGTGGAAACCCTCATCACCACCGGCCACGTACATGTGGCGGGCGAGGTGACCACGTCCGCCTGGGCCGACATCCCCGCGCTGGTGCGGGACACCGTGCTGGAGATCGGCTACGACTCCTCCGTGAAAGGGTTCGACGGCGCCTCGTGCGGCGTCTCGATCTCCATCGGCACGCAGTCCCCCGACATCGCGCAGGGGGTCGACACCGCGTACGAGCGGCGCGTCGAGGGCGAAGCGGACGGCGCGGACCAGGAGGACGAGCTGAACCGGCAGGGCGCCGGCGACCAGGGACTCATGTTCGGCTACGCCTGCGACGAGGCCCCGAACCTGATGCCGCTGCCGATCGAGGTGGCGCACCGGCTGGCGCACCGGCTCACCCACGTGCGCAAGGACGGGACGATCCCGTACCTGCGTCCCGATGGCAAGACCCAGGTGACCATCGAGTACGACGGGGCGACCCCGGTCCGCCTGGACACCGTGGTGATCTCCTCGCAGCACGCCAGCGGCATCGACCTCACGACGCTGCTGACCGCCGACATCCGCGAGTACGTGGTGGAACACGTGCTGGCCGGCCTGCTGGAGGAGGGCATCAAACTCGGCACCGAAGGCTATCGGCTGCTGGTCAACCCGACCGGACGCTTTGAGATCGGCGGCCCGATGGGCGATGCCGGCCTCACCGGCCGCAAGATCATCATCGACACCTACGGCGGGATGGCCCGCCACGGCGGCGGCGCCTTCTCGGGCAAGGACCCCTCCAAGGTCGACCGTTCCGCCGCGTACGCGATGCGCTGGGTCGCCAAGAACGTGGTCGCCGCCGGTCTCGCCTCGCGTTGCGAGGTCCAGGTCGCGTACGCGATCGGCAAGGCACGGCCGGTCGGCCTCTTCGTCGAGACCTTCGGCACCGCCACCACCGACACCTCCAGGATTCAGAACGCCATCACCGAGGTCTTCGACCTGCGCCCGGCCGCGATCGTCCGCGACCTCGACCTGCTCCGTCCGATCTACGCCCAGACCTCCGCCTACGGTCACTTCGGTCGTGAACTGCCCGCGTTCACCTGGGAGCGGACCAACCGCACCGCCGCCCTGCGCGCCGCCGCCGGGATGTGAGCATGGCCATCGCCGTCACCGGCTCCATAGCCACCGACCACCTCGCGACCTTCCCAGGGCGCTTCGCCGAGCAGATCATCCCCGAGCGCCTGGCGACGATCTCCCTGTCGTTCCTCGTGGATGACCTCCGGGTGCGCCCGGGCGGCGTGGCCGCGAACATCTGCTTCGGGCTGGGCCTGCTGGGGATGACTCCGGTGCTGGTCGGCGCCGCCGGCCAGGATTTCGCCGAGTACGACGCCCGCCTGCGCACCCGCGGGGTGGACACCGGATCGGTCCGGCTCAGCACCACGCGCCACACCGCCCGCTTCACGTGCACGACCGACATCGACCACAACCAGATCGCTTCCTTTTATTCGGGCGCCATGGTGGAGGCGCGGGAGATCGTCCTCGCGGAGGTGGTGGACCGGGTCGGCGCCCTCGACCTCGTCCTGGTCGGGCCCGATGTGCCGGAGGCGATGGTCCGGCACACCGCGGCGGCGCACGCCGCCGGCATCCCGGTCGCCGCCGACCCCTCGCAGCAACTGGCCCGGCTCGACCGGGAGTCGACCCGGCTGCTGGTGGACGGCGCCCGGTTCCTGTTCACCAACGTGTACGAGAGCGCGTTGCTGAGGCAGCGGACCGGGTGGAAGGAGGCCGAGGTGCTGGCACGCGTCGGCATGTGGATCGTCACCCGTGGTGCCGACGGAGTCTCACTTCTTACCGCCGACGGGCCGGCCGAGCACGTACCCGCCGTACCGGCCGACCAGCCCGTCGATCCCACCGGGGTGGGCGACGCCTTCCGGGCCGGCTTCCTCGCGGGCCTCTCCCGGGGCCTGTCCCACCGCAGGGCGGCCCAACTGGGCTGCGTCGTGGCCACGATCGTCCTGGAGTCCTCCGGCACGCAGAACTACCGGTTGCTTCCCCACGACCTGTCGCGCCGACTGCTGCGGGCCTACGGGGCCCAGGCAGCGGCCGACATCGGCAACTGGCCCCGGAAGCCCGGGTGAGGCAGCCACGCCCGCGCCCCGTCCGACGGCGGCGGCGCGCCCGGCGGCCGGACCGCGCCGGGGGAGAGCCCGGTCAACCCTCCGCCACGCCCAGTAGTTCCAGGAAGGCCGAGGCCGCCGGAGTACGGCTCTCCCGCCCCCAGATCACGTACTCGGAGCGGGCCGGCGCGTCCGTGACCTCGATCGTGACCATCCCGGTCAGGCCCGCGACATAGGTGGGCGGCAGCAGGGCGATACCCAGGCCCGCGCCGACCAGACGGGCCAGGTAGTCCGCGTTCGTCACCTCGAACGCGACCTCGCGGGTGAGCCCGGCCGCACTGAACGCCAGATCGGACTGGGCCCGCCCGGCGGTCTTCGCCGGAAGGTCGACGAACACCTCCGAGGACAGCTGTCGCAGGCTCACCGAACTCTCCCCCGCGAGGGGGTGATCCGGGCAGACTACCGCGACCAGCCGCTCGCGGGCCAGCTCCCGTGCCATGACGCCGCGCGGACGGGCGCTGACCGGGACGCCGAGAAAGGCCACTTCGATCACGCCCAGCCTCACCTGTTCGACCAGCTCATCGCTCGCTCCCACGCTGAGGCTGATCCTGGCCCGTGGATGGCGTCGGTGGAACTCCTTGAGGACGGCGGGAATGTCCACGGCGGCAACGGTGGGAATCAGCCCCACCGCGAGGCGTCCGCGTACCTCCCCCACCGCTGCCGCGACTTCGGCGACGGCCCGCTCCGCCGCGTCCAGACACTGGCGGGCGGCGGGCAGGAAGGCCGTACCCGCCGGGGTCAGCCGGACCCGGCGGCTGGTGCGTTCGAAGAGCCTCACGCCCAGCTCCCGCTCCAGGCGGGCGATCTGGTGGCTGAGCGCGGACTGGACGACGAGGCAGCGTTGCGCGGCCCTCGTGAAGCTGTTCGTCTCGGCCACCGCGATCACGTACCGCATCTGCTGGAGCTCCATGGATCCATCGTGATTCGTGATCCATCAAGTGACAAGCATGTGTTGGACTCATTGATGGCCCCGGCCCGACACTGGTGAGGGCCGCTCACGGCGGGACCGTCACCGGGCGGGCCCCCGAACGGCCCCCGCGGCAGGCCCGCAAGCCGCTCCTTCGCCGTACCCCCACATAACGCCACGTACCGCCACGTACTCCCGTACCCGGCCGCACGGCGCCGAGGCGCGCCCGCGCGCCCCCGCGTCCGTGACACCGAAAGGACGAGTGATCCCGATGGGCACCGCACCGCCGCGTTCCGCGAGGACCGTCGCCGACATCTGGGTGGACCCCCGCTGCCCCTGGGCGTGGATCACCTCACGCTGGATGCTGGAAGTGGAGCGGGTCAGGCCGGTGGACACCCGATTCCACATCATGAGCCTGTCCGTCCTCAACGAGGGCCGCGAGGTCCCCGAGAAGTACCGCCAGGGCATGATCGACGGCTGGGCCTGCGTACGGGTGTGCGTCGCGGCACGGCAGCGGCACGGCCACCAGGCGCTGCGACCGCTCTACAACGCCATGGGCGGGCTGATCCACCACGAGAAGGCCGGGCTGGGCCACGACATGATCCGCGCCGCGCTGGAGCAGGCGGACCTGCCCGCCGATCTGATCGAGGCCGCGGACGACACCGCCTGGGATGAGCCGCTGCGGACCGAGCACCACACGGGGATGGACCCGGTCGGCTCCGAAGTCGGCACCCCGGTGATCCACGTGCCGGGACCGGAGGGGAGGCCGCTGGCGTTCTTCGGCCCCGTACTCACCCCCGCCCCCCGTGGGGAGGCGGCCGGAAGGCTCTGGGACGGCGTGCTGGCCGTGGCGGGCACGGACGGTTTCTTCGAGCTGAAGCGCGGCCGGGACCGCGACCCCATTTTCGAATGAGCCGGCCGGGCGGAGGCCCGGAGCCACAGTGACTCCTGCGGAATTCGAGGCAAGATGACGAACAGACAGAATGTCCTCACGGCCGCCGTCACCGGGCTGGCTCCGGCGGTCTGGGGCAGCACCTACCTGGTGACCACCGAACTGCTGCCCCCGGATCGGCCGCTCCTGGCCACCACCATGCGGGCGCTGCCCGGCGGGCTGGTCCTGCTGGCCCTGGGCCGGCGCCTGCCCGCCGGCATTTGGTGGTGGCGCGCGCTGGTGCTCGGCGCGCTGAACATCGGCGCCTTCAACTTCCTGCTCTTCGTGGCCGCCTACCGACTGCCAGGCGGCATCGCCGCCATGATCATGTCGGCGCAGCCCATGTTCGTCGTCATCCTCGCCGCCCTCGTCCTCGGCGAGCGGATCAGACCCGTCCACGCCCTGGCCTGCGCCATGGGCACCGGGGGGGTGGCGCTGCTCGTCCTGCGGGGCACGGCGTCGCTCGACACCGTCGGAGTCCTCGCCGCGGTCGGCGGAGCCCTGTGCATGGCCTCGGGCATCACCCTGACCAAGCGGTGGGGACGGCCGCAGGGCGTGGGTCTGCTCACGTTCACCGGGTGGCAGCTCACGGCGGCCGGCCTGCTCCTGCTGCCCTTCTGGCTGTCGCTGGAAGACCTCCCCGAAGGTCTCACCAGATCCAACGTCATCGGGTTCGCCTACCTCATCACCTTCGGCGCGGTGCTGAGTTACATCGTCTGGTTCCGAGGCATCGAACGGCTGACGGCCGTGGCCGTCTCCTTCCTCGCCCTGGGCAGCCCGATCGTGGCGACCCTGCTGGGCTACGCCGTCAAGGACCAGACCCTGACGGCCCTTCAGATCATCGGCATGGTCGTCATCCTCGTGGCAGTCGTGCTCGGTCAGCCCCGCCCGCCCGGACCGAAGTCCGAGGACTCGCCCTCGGCCCCACCCGTACCACGCCTGACCACATCCGGAGAGAAGACATGACCGTTCAAGAAGACGCCGGCAGCTCCGACACGTCGCGCAAACCGCTGTCCCCGACCCGGGGCTGGCTGGGTGTGGCTGCCATCACCGCCAGCCTGTTCGTCTTTCTCACCACCGAACTGATGCCGATCGGCCTGCTCACGCCGCTCAGCGAGAGCCTGGACGTCTCCGTGGGCTCGGCCGGCCTCATGGTCACGGCGCAGGGGGTGGCGGCCGGCCTCGGGGTGCCGTTTCTCGTGGCTTGGACGCGGCGTGTCAACCGGCGCCGTCTGCTGACCGCTCTGCTGGCCGTTCTGACCATCGGCAATCTGCTGACCTCGATCGCCCCGAACTACCCGCTGATCCTGGGCACCCGCCTGATCATGGGCTTTGCCAGCGGCGTCTTCTGGGCCATCGGCGTCAGCATGGCCATGCGCATCGTCCCAGAGAAGCACGCCACCCGGGCAGCCGCCGTCGTGATGTCCGGAATATCGATCGCCACCGTCGTCGGAATCCCGCTCGGAACCCTGCTGGAGAGCGCCGGCGACTGGCGCACCACCTTCCTGATCTGGGCCGGCCTCAGCGCTCTGGTGTTCGTCGCGGTCGCCCTCACCATCCCGTCGCTGCCATCGGCCAACGCGGTCTCGGTCCGGGAGGTCTTCGAACTGCCCCTCAAGAACGTGCGGCTGCGGGTGGTCCTGGTCATGGTCGTGCTCTTCGTCCTCGGCCACTTCGGTGCCTACACCTTCGTCCGCCCGTACCTGGAGGAGAGTACGTCCGCCACCGTGGGCTTCATCACCGTCATCCTCATCGTCTTCGGTGTCGGCGGCGCGATCGGCAACTTCATCGGCGGCCACACCGTCAACAAGAGCCTGCGGGGCAGCTTCATCGTGGGCGGTCTGACCATGATCGCCGCACTCGTCATGCTGCTGTCCGTAGGGGCGAACAACCTCGGAGTCATCGCCGCCATGATCCTTTGGGGCCTCGCCTTCGGTGTCATGCAGCTCAGCCAGATCAACATGACCCTCTCGGCGGCCCCCGAGACCTTCGAGGCCGCCATGTCGCTCAACACCATGGCCTACAACACCTGCATCGCCGTGGGCGCTCTCATCGGCGGTCTGTTCGCCGACCACGTGGGCGTCACCAGCGTGGTGTGGTTCGGCATCATCCTGGTGGCTCTCGCCGTGACGCTGCGGGCCGCCACCGGCGGCCGGACCGCGCGGGCGAGCTGACCCCGTCCCCCTCCCCGTCCCGAACCACCGGAGCGCGGTCCCGGCCCCGGTCCCGCCCTCCGACCGGGAGCGGATGTCGCGACACCCCCGACGTGACGATCCGCACCGCTTCCGGCGCCGTGGGCGCGTGTCCCCCGTCCGGCGACGGTGGAGCACGCGCCCACGGCGCGTTCCCGGAGTGGCGGTGCCGGCCGGGGGAGGGATCAGCGGCGCCCGAAGAGTTCGACCTCGGCCACGGCCAGCCGGGTCCCGTCCCGGGTCCCGTACGCGGCATCGAAGGTCAGCCGCAGCGTGACGACGTCGGAGCCGCTCACCTCGAAGCTCTGGCCGCCGGGTTCATCGCGCAGGCTGATCGTCTGCTCACGCGAAGTGCCGTCGGTGCCGGTGGTGGTGAGGGTGATGCTCGCCGGCCGGCCCTGGGCCAGGAACTCGTCCTGATTGACCGAGGCCCCCGGCGTGATCAGCACATTGGTCAGCCGGACCGGCTCCTCGAAGCGCACCTCCAGATACTCGCCCTCGCCCGGACCGGCGGCGGCCGGGGTCCAGGCGCGGTTGTTGAAGCCGTCGAACGCGTTGTCCGCCGGATGGTCCGGGGCCTCGCTCGACGCCCGTACGACGTCCGGGTGCAGTGCTTCCGGCTCACCGGTACGGTCCCGGGCCGAGTCGAAGAGTTCCCTGATCTGGTCCCGGCCGAACCACGCCAGCAGGGCGAGCAGCAGAAGCAGCACGGGTATCAGAAGCCGGGGCCGGCGCCGCCGCCGGCCCGCCGGCCGGGTGCCTGCGGCCATCGGCCCGCGGGGGCCGCGCCGGAACATCCGGCGCCACCACGGGAGCGCCGCTGTGCCGGTCCGCGGCGGCGGCCCGTCGCCGAGCAACGCTCCGCAGCGCTCGCAGAGCCGGCGTCCGGCCTCGTTGCGGGTCGCGCAGTTCGGGCAGTCGCGGGGCGTGGCGGTGACCGGCCGGGGTACGGGGCTGGGCTCGGTGGCCGGTTCCGGCGCGTCGGCCCCCCGGTCGGCCGGCCGCTCCTCCCGGTCACCCGGCCGCCGGGGCGCGGCCTTCGCCGTCTCCTTCGGCTCCGGGGCGAACCCGGCGTCCTCCGAGCGGGCCCAGGACGGCCCCGGCTGCCGGGGCCCACCGGGCGACACCGGCGCCCCGGGTCGCCTTGTGCCGCTGGGCGCAGCCGTTGCCGGAGGTGGCCCCGGCGGCGGATGCGCGGGCGGCGGAGGATAGGGATCGAGGGCCGCCGAACCGGCGAACCCCCCACCCGCCCCACCCGCTGACGGCGGCCCGGGCGCGCCCGCCGGATCCGCCGGTGGGCGGGGGTGAGGCCGCGTGCCGCTGCCCGGCAGGGACGGCGATGGCTGTCCGGGCGCCCCGGCCGGGCCGGACGGTGTACGGGGGCGCGGCTCGTACGGCTGTGCGCCGGTGTTGGGCGCGCCCGGGTACGGTCCTCCGGGTGCGCTCGCCGGATTCGCCGATGCGCCGGGGCCCGGTTGGTACGGCGGTGCGCCGGTGTTGGTCGCGCCGGACGGTGGTTGCCCGGGTCGGTTGGCCGGGCCGGCCGGTGTGCCGGGGCGGGGCGGGTAGGGCGGTGCGTTGGTGCTGGGCGCGCCGGGGGAGGACCGTCCGGGGCCGCTGGCCGGATTCGCCGGGGCGCCGGGGCCCGGTTGGTACGGCGGCGCGCCGGTGTTCGGGGCGGACGGTGATGCTCCTGGGGCCGGCGGAGTACGCGGCTGTCCGCCGACGCCACCGGATGGAATCGGCGGCGTGGGCGGTGACTGGGGGGAACGCTGGTCATGGGCGGCTTCACGCGGCCGGACGAGGCCGGGCGGCTGTCCGGGCCCGACTGCCGCCGCGCCGGGGTCCGTTCCGGTTGGCCCGGTTGGCTCCCTGGGCCCGGCGGGGGCTGGCTGGCCGGTGCTTCCTACGGGGTACGGACCGCCGGGCGCCGAGGGAGTGCGCCCGTCGGCCGGAGCCGGGGCGGGCCCTTGCGGGGGGCCGCCGGCGGCGGCCGATGGCCGCACCGGCTCGGACATCGGCCGGCGGGGCGGTCCTGGTGGTGGTGCGGCGGAGCCAGGTGCTCCCCGGGCCGGTCCCGCCGATCCGGCGAACGCGCTGTCCGTCGCCGGGCCCGTTCCGGTGCCCGGCGACGCCACCCCCGAGGCCGGGGCCGGGGCGGTGGGGCCGCCGGACGCCGCTCCCGCCGTCGTACGCTCCCCGTCCCCGTCCCCGTCCCCGCCCCCGCCCCCGTCCCCGGACGACGGCTCGCTCGCCCAGTCCAGAAAGGTGTGGCACTCGCCGCAGAACCGCGTCCCCTCCGCGTTGCCGGCACCGCACTCCGGGCAGTTGATCACGCTCGCTCACCCACCCGTACCGTCATCCGTCACCACAGGCAGAATCTCCAGCCGGAACGGCACATGCGCCGGCACCTCCTGGGCGATCAGCTTCTCCAGCCCCGCCCGGTCGAACCCGTCGGGGTCCGGCACCCGCAGCCGTACCGTCACCGACTCCCGTACCGCACCGGGCACCGGACCGCCCGGGTAAGGGGACCAGCCGGCCGCCCCGCTCTCGGTGATCTCCGGCTCCACGCCGGTCTCGATCCGTACCGCCGCCGCGAGCCCCGCCCGGGTGCCGCGCCTGCCGTGCCGGGTGACCGCGCTCGCCACCACGGCCCGGCGCTGGTTGACGGGACGTTCCTCGTCCACCTCGACGGCCACCCACCCGGCCAGCCAGCGCAAGAAGTCCTCCGGCGCGCTGCGCGGATGCAGATGGGCCGGCAGGTTGTCCAGCGACAGCATGACGGGGGCCAGCACCTCGTCCAGCGCGCCGGTGAACCGGCGCAGGAAATCCTGCTCCTGATACACCGCGGGCAACAGCTCCACCAGCGGATGCGGCGTCGGCAGCCCCGGGAACGCGCCGCGCATCTCAGCTGCCCTCCCGCACCCGCAGCTGGTGTTCGTAACTGAACACCAGGGCGTGCGCGTCCAGTTCGATCCGCGACACCGGCTCGGCCCGCTCCCCGGTCAGCGGGTCGGCCGGGAACAGCCGGATGTCCTCCACCAGATCCACCCCCGCCACCCGTTGCAGCACCGCGAAGACCTCACCGGACTGCACCGGCCGGCCGAACGGCCAGCCCTGCCCGTCCGGGCCGCCGATCAGCGGGTTGAAGTACGTGTACAGCGCCGTCAGCGCCGTCTCCCGCAGCCGCTCCAGCGCCGCGCCCCGTACCGACTGCAACGAGGCCACGATCGTCAGCCCCTGGTACAGCGGCGGCTGCACCAGCAGCCGGGCGCCCACCGGCCGCCGTTCGTCCAGATGGTCCTTGATGGCGGTCAGGGTCTCGGCTCCCGGCGTCAGGTCGTCGAAGCCGACCCGCCCCTGCTCGTCGCTGTGCCCGCCCGGCACCACCAGCAGCCGCAGCGCCTCGCCCTCCTGCTCCCCGGCCCGTACGCAGTGCACCCGCGCCGCCTCCGGCGCCACCTCGCGCGCCAACTGCTCGTAGTCGCGCGGCACCACCGCACGGTGCAGCGTGCGCAGCGTGAGCGGGCCGCGCACCCGGGCGTTCTCCACCGTCTCGCCGTCGACCCCGCCCAGCGCGGGTGCGCGGTTGGTCACCCGCGCCACGTACGGCAGCGAACTGCGCAGCACCCGCAGCGCACCGCGCGCCACATTGCCGCGCCGGCCGCCGCCCGTGCGGTACGTACGCACCCGGATCGCGCTGCCCTTGTGCGGGATCGCGCCGAACAGCCGCAGCCCGCCGGTCGCCTCCCGCACCGCCGGGCCGAAGTCGACGCGCCCGGAGTTGCGGTCCAGGGTGAAGTGCCGGTCGTACGCCGTGGAGTGCGCGAAGCTCTCCACCAGCCGCCACTCGCGCCACCGGGTGCCCTCCGAGACCTCCACCACGAACGGCTCCTCGCCGGGCACCACCGGCGGCCGGGCCACCTGGAAGCCCTGCCCCGGCAGCCCGTCCGAGGTGCCCAGCAGTTCGTCGGTGACGGTCTCGGCGTGGACGGCCTCCACCCGCGCGCCGATGCTGAACGCCCTCGCCGCGCGTACGGTCGGCGACGCCCGGTACGCCGGCTGCCCCTCGGCCGTCTGGATCAGCCGGCAGCGCAGCCAGCCGGCTTCGTGCCGCGCCACCCGCGACGGCGCGTGGACGTCCGGCAGATGCAGAATGATGTCGCCCGCTTTGTTGAACCCGCCCGTGCCGTCCGACTCCACCTCGCACTCCGCCCACGCCGAGCCGTCCCACGCCTCCCAGCGCAGCGGTGGCCGCAGCGGGTCCACACCCACGCCGTCCACCCGGCAGTCGAGGCGCAGCACCACCACCGCGGCCGGCACCGGCTGGGAGAGCCCCAGGTACAGGCAGTCGCCGGGCGTCGGCGCCACCCCGGCCCCGGACGGTGCCGATGCCGCCGATGCCGCCGCGCCGCCCGCCGTCACCGATCCGCTGAAGCACGGCACATCGCGTTCCAGCGCCAGCTCCCCGGTACGGTCGATCGCCTCCCCGTGGGCCTGCCAGGTCACCAGGTGTTCCAGGGTGCACGGCGGCACGGACAGGTCCCGGACGGTGGTGAAGACCACCGCCTCCTCGGTCTCCCCGCGCACGGTCGCCACCTGGGTACCGGACCGGATCCGTACCGCTTCGGGCTGCGGCGCCGACAGGGTGAAGGTCACCGGCACCCGCGCCGCCGTCGGCGGGTACAGGCGCACCCCGATGAGGTCGAGAAACGCCAGATAGTTCTTGTCCGGTACGCGATTGAGCCGATAGACAAGCTGATCGACCATGGTCGCGAACGCTTCGATCAGCGTCACTCCCGGATCGGACACATTGTGGTCGCTCCACTCCGGGCAGCGCTGCTGCACCAGCCGCTTCGCCTCGTCCACCAGCCCCTGGAACCGCCGGTCGTCCAGATTCGGGCTCGGCAACGACGTCATACGGTCTCCTCGTGCTGCGGGATGACATAGAAGGGGAAAACGAGATTGCGCGGATCGTTCGCGTCCCGCACCGAGTAGCTGATGTCGATGTAGAGCACCCCGTCGTTCACCCGGTCGAAGCGCACCGCCACATCCGCCACCGTGACGCGCGGCTCCCAGCGCTCCAGGGCCAGCCGTACCTCGTACGCCAGTTGCCCGGCGGTGCCCGCGTCCGCCGGGGCGAAGACGTAGTCGTTCAGCGCGCAGCCGAACTCCGGGCGCATCGGCCGCTCGCCGGGCGAGGTGGCCAGGATGATCCGGATCGACTCCTCGATCTCCTGCGCCCCGCTGACCAGGGCGATGCTGCCGGTGGCGTCGGTGCGCGGCGGGAACGCCCAGCCCGAGCCCACGAATTGCTGTCCCATGACCCTCAGCCGCCGATCAGTACGGTCGCGCAGCCGGCGGTGATCGCCGCGCCGCAGCCGGCCCGGTCGCCCGCCCGGGCGGCGGGCCGGCCGCCGATCAGCACACTGGAGCTGCCGGGGCCGGTGATCACGGACGCCGGGTGGGCGGCCGGCGAGGCGCACTGGTGGGCGGTGCCGACGGTGGCGGCCGGACGGCCGCCGATGAGCACCGTGCTGTGGCCGGGCGGGCCGATGGTTCCCGGGTGGCCGGTCGGATCGCCGACCCGGGCGGCCTGCGCGGCGGTGCCGCTGCCACTGCCGGCTGCGGACATGATGGTCCTCCCTGTTGCTGTTGCTGTTGCCGAGTCAGTTGATCCGCACCATCGGCGACTGCACGGTCAGCGACCCGTCGCTGCGTACCTCGGTGCGCTGAGTGCCCTTGACCTCGACCCGCCCGCCCCGCACCTCGACGGCGCCGCCGGTGGCCAGCCGCACGCTGCTGTCGCCGCCGTCCACCTCCACGCCGCCCCGGTGGGCGGTGAGCCTGACGCTGGCGCCGCTGAGCTCCAGGGCGCCGTCGCCCGCGTCGATGCTGGCGCCGCTGCCGGCCGTGACGGTGACCTGCTGCCCGGCCTTGATCTCCACGTTGCCCTCGCTGTCGATGACAATCGTGGTGCCCTTCTTGTCGAGATCGATCAGCAACTTGCCATCGCCGGTCAGCAGTCGTACGCCCTGCGGTCCGTTCGCCGCGTCCAGCAGCTCCAGCTTGTTGCCGCCCTTCGAGCCGAACGACCGCTTGGTGACCGCGCCGCTCGCCTCGTCGATCGCCCCCGAATCCCCCTCGCCGCCACCACCGCCCGAGGGCCGGTCCTGCCCGTTGTACAACGCGCCCAGCACATAGGGCCGGTCCAGCCGCCCCTGCTCGAACCCCACCAGCACCTCGTCCCCCACCTCCGGGATGAAGCCCTCGCCGCCGCCCGTACCACCGGTCTGCGCCGTACGCGCCCAGTCGCTCGCGTACTCCTCCGACAGCCACGGGAAACACACCTTCACCCGGGCCAGACCCTCCGGATCCTTGGTGTCCGTGACCGTCCCGCTCACCAGCCCGCCACCGCCCCCACCACCACCGGCGCCACCCTCGGCGGGCACCTCACCCCCACCACCGCCCGTCAGCCCGAACAGCGACCGCTCCTGCTGTCCCGACACCGTCAGCCACGTCTCGTACCCGCGCAGTGGATCGAACACATGCCGCGACGTCGTCACCGTGTACCGGCCCTCGAACGGCGCCCCGACCCCCGTCAGCGTCACCGCGCTCCCCGCCCGTACCTCGGGATTCCCCCGGATCACCGCCTCCAGCTCGGCGAACGACCCCGCGATCGTCGCCGCCAGCGCCTTCGCCACCTGATCCACCTGCGCCTGCGTCCCGTACGAGGCCCCCGCCACCACGAACTCCGCCGCCCCGAACGGCTCACTCACCTGCGCCGCCGTCACCCCCAGCTCCAAAGTCGCCGCCGCGCCCGCCTCCACCCGCCCCACCAGCGGCTGCTTCGTCCGCACGTCCCAGCCGCGTACCTCCACCGCCGACACCTGCTCCGCCGCCGAGATCCCGGCCCGGCAGCGCAGCAGATTGTCACCGGCCTCCAGCACCAGCGGACTGTTCCGCGCCCGCGCCGACGTCTCCGGCGCGCCGCCCGCCTCCGCCGGGCGGACCACATGCAGCAGCCCGTCCGCCACGTACACCTGCGCCCCGGCGTCCGCCGCCAGCAGGCGCAGAAACTCCCAGTCGGTGCAGTTGGGCTGCGCCACATGCTCCAGCACGGGGCCGGCCACATCGACCGTTCCCGGCTTGAGCCCCGCCCGGCGCGCGATCTGGGCACAGATGTCGGACAACGTCATGTTCTGATAACTCGCCACCCGCCGCCCGCGCAGCAGCCGGTACGACTCATCGAGCCCGCGCACCACCGTGAACGTCCCGGTGTCATCGATCTCGATCTCCAGCGCCGTCACACTCCCCGTCAGCAACGGCCGCGCCGCCGCCGCGCCGCCGTCCCCGGCGCTGGCCAGCAGCCGTACCGGCGTCCCGACGGTCAGCCCCGTCTGCTCCAGCAGCACCCGGGACGGATCGCGGAAGCGCAGCACGAACAGATCCGGCAGCGTACGGCTGTCGTCCACATACCCGTCCACCAGCGTGTTGGTGAGCGCCGGCGACAGCGGGGCGCCCCCGAACTCCACCACCAGCGCCTTGGCCACACTCTGACCCGCCATCGGCCCCCCTCACCGCCCCGCGTCGTCGCGCGCCGGCAGCAGCAGTTCCTGCCCGAGCGTCAGCCGCATCGGATCGTCGATGCCGTTCGCCTCGGCGATCAGCCGCCAGCCGGCCGGATCCCCGTACTCCTGCCACGCCAGCGCCTGCAAGGTGTCGCCGGACAGCACCCGATGTACGCGGCGCGGGCGCAGCGACCCGGACGTCGGGTTCTGGCCGGGTGTCTCGCCGCTGATCTCCTCGACCGTCACCTGACAGGTGGCGCGGATCGGCACCCCGGAGGTGGTGAAGAGGGAGTACTTGACCTGAACCTGGCTGACATACCCGGGGAAGCCCGTCAGCCCACCCCAGTGGAACACCACCCACGGCGGCGAGGCGCGCTGCGCCTGCCGCGTCTCACTGGTCGGCACGCAGCACGCGAACAGCTGCTCCACGGCGGTCACCACGCTCGTGTCCTGGGTGGCACTGGCGTCGAAGAACATCTCCACCGTCAGCTTGCTGGGCTGCGGCCCCTGGTACTCGGGCGGGCCCGCGCTCTTGGCGCCCTTCGCCGGAGTGCGCTTCCAGGCGGCGGCCTTGGTGAGGCTCAGCTCCTTCGGATTGAACTGGAAATCGATCCGGCCGCACGCCGCGCCCGGCGTGAGACTCCCGCCGGGGGGCGGGGTGCGCAGCTCCAGATACGCGTGCTCCAGCTTGGGACGTACGCCCCCGCCGCCGGTACCGCCGCTGCCGCCGACGGAACCGGTCCCTGCCGCACTGAACGCGATGGGTGAACTCATGGCCGCGCTCAGTCCCCCAACACATAGCCGTGATGGGCGATCTCGATCGTCTCGATCGCCACCTTGGGCGACTCAGGACTGAAGGACGGGCCGGTCCAGCGCACCGGGACCACCTCCAGCAGGCCCCACTGCGCGACGGTGCGGCCATCGGGGCTGCGGGCCTCGATGTGCGCGGTCTTGCGGGTGAAACCGGTGGTCATGCTCGCGAACCAGCGGGCTACCTTCTCCGTCTCCCGGGTCAGCGGGCGCGAAAGCTTGACGTTCGAGTACTTGATGCGGGTCGGCAACTGCCACAGATGGCCGTTGTTGCCGCCCTCCTCACGCTGTTCGAGGACGACCTCGCAGCCGAGCCCGTCGCAGGTGTTGAACGATCCCAGCTCGATCCCGTCGATGGTGACGACGAAACAGACACTGACCGCCGGATCCTCGTCGCTCGCGGCCATGGGCGGGTCCTCTCTCTCACATCCGGGGGATTCGTTCAGTGCCGGGTCTTGATGAGCTGACCGGCGCGCTCCCGCTCCAGCCGCAACTCGGCGCGCAGCAGCCGGCTGAGCGGGGCGAACAGCGCCCGTACCAGCTCATCGGTGACCTTGGGCGGCGGGGCATCGCCGGCCTCCTCCGGAGCGGCGGCATGCGCGCCGGGCGCCGGCGGACCGGTCTCCGCCACCGGATCGGATACGGGCTCGGCCTGCTCCGAGGTGTCAAAGCTGGGCGTGAACTCGGCCTCGGGCACCGGCGGCTCGGCGCCGTCCGAGTCCCGTTGCACGGCTGAGGAAGTAGCGGGCGGCGGAGCGAAGACAGAAGTGGAGGTGGAAGCGGAAGCGGGATAGGAGGGAGACGGCGACAGCGACGGCGACGGCGAGCGGGGCGGGGACGGCGAGGGAGACGGTGCCGCGGACGACAGAAACACCACGGACCCATCCGCCATCCGCTGCGCCACCCCGGCCGCGACGGCCACGGCCCCGGCATCGCGATGAGCCGGGGGAGTGGGCGGGTCGGCAGCGGGCGCAATGGCCCGCTGTACGGCCGGCGCTGCCGGCTCCCCGGACCACCGCACCGGTACGGGGTCGTCCGGGGCGGGCCCGGCGGCCGGACGTTCCCAGGAGGGCAACACGGTGACCGAACGCTGCGCGACCAGCGGAAGCACAGGAGCGGCAGCAGCCTGGGGCGGGTCTGCTTCGTCGGCCAGCCGCTGAAGGGGAACAGCACTGGAAGAGAAGGAGAGCGAAGAAGAAGAGCCCGAAGAAGCGGAATCAGAAGACGAAGAAATGGGGGAATCAGGGACAGGGACAGGGACAGAAACAGAAGAAGAGAAGGCTCTGGAAACCCCGATGGACCCCACGTCATGCTCCCCTTCGGAGGCCGAACGGCCCTCCCCGCCGCCGCTCTCCTGAACGGAGAGGGACGGCGCATCCCCCAGCAGGGGCGCGGTTTCGACGTCAGGATCCGCCCCGGGACTGGTACTGCGGCCGGCGACATCACGCTGCGCCGTGGGCGGCAGCCCGGTCAGCGGTTCCCCCAGCCCCAGCCCACCGCGCGTGACAGGCGACGGCATCGTGATGCCCCGCGCGACGGTGGGCACGTCGGGCCGCACCACAGCCAGCCGCCGCACGACCGGCAGTGGCGTGTCATCCACAGCCGGCGCCTCCTCCGCGAGACGTTGCACAGGAACAGGCGGAGAATCCGTCCGAGAGGCAGAAGGAGAAGCAGAAGCAGGAGCCGAAGCAGAAGCGGCGTCAGAACTGTGACGGGAACCGGCCAGAGAAACGAACTCGTCCCCCTCCCCACCTGCGGAATCCACTCCCAATTCCTCAACAGGCGTTGGAGCGATGGCCGGAGCCTGCACCGACCGAGGAGCGAAGGTCTGAACCGACGGGGTGGCGAGTTCATGCCCCACCCCGGACGGAGCCGCCTCATCGACGTGATGCCCCAGCTCCCCGGTCAGCGAGACATCCTGCCGAGTGCTCAGCGAGCCCCGGAACCCGGCGGGATCCGTCACCAACTGGACGCCGCCGTCCACCATCCGCTGCATGGGTGGCACATCACGCCACTCAGCACCGGAGGAAGTCACCGGAGCAGCAGCATCAGCAGCCGACTCGTTCCGCTTTCTGCCTTGCCCCCACCCCAACCGGGAGAACAACCCCACGACGAACCCGCCTCACTTCCCGCCCAGCCGGGCGACCTGCGCGACATACCTCAACCGGTCGGCGTGCTCCAGATCGAGGATCTGGTCCAGCGACCAGTGGAAGTGGTAGGCGAGGTACGCGACCTCCTCATGGATACGGTCGGCCGCGTACGTCACGATTCCCCCAGGCGACCACCGCCACCGCCACCGCCACCGGCACCGCCGCCACCGGCCAGATCAACGGCGAAGCTCTCGCGACAGGACGGGCAGGTCACGGCAGCCCGGGTATGCCCCTCGGCGTTGATCCGCCGGTAGAAGTCCTGGAGAAAGGCCAGGTCGGAGGCGAACAGATCCTCCACCACACCCGGATGGACGTCCTCGATGGACCCGATCCTGGTGATGACCCGGGAGATGAGCACCACCGACAGATAGGCGGCGTTCTCCCGCACCCGGTCGTCCCGCAGCGGCACCAGCTCATCCCGCGCGGTCGCCAGCCGCATCACACCCGACCGGTGTACGGTGCCGGCCGCGTCCACGTACCCCCGGGGCAGTTCGAACGCGAACTCCGTCCGCAGCCTCTCCTCCTGCTCCCGCCCCCGCACCATGGTCGCCGTCGAGGAAGCGGCCCCGGTGGTATCCGGAAGGGTGGGAATTCCGCGCCGCCTCACTCGACCTCCAGGCTCTCGTACGTGATGGACAGTTTCTCCGTCAACACCGACGTGTCCCCGGCCTTCAAAGCACTGATCTCCAGCGACTTCGGCCAGGCATTGACCAGCTTGTACCGCTTGATGGGAATGCCCTCGTAGTCGTACACGATGATCGACCCATTGCGCCGGGCGCTGCTCATCTGCCCGAAACGGGAATCCTTCACCCACCGCTCGAAGCTGTTGTCCTCCGTGAGACCCCGGGTCACGGTCACTTCCCCGGCCTTGGGCCGGCCGGGAAGCTTCTTGATGGCGTATTTTCCGTCCGCGGTGTTCTGCTTCAGCTCAATGACGTCCTGTTCCATCTTCAGACCACTCACCTCGGTGATCTGCCGGATGAGAACACTGTCGAACTCCAGGCCGAACGAATGCCCCACAGAACTGTCAAGATCGGGCAGCGGCATAACGGTCTCCTCCCCTCACATCATTCGTCAACGGCGCCGGACCCACCCGACAATTGCGCGAGACGGAACACCACGAACTCGGCCGGCTTGACGGGCGCCACCCCGACCTCACAGATCACCTGTCCGGCGTCGATGCTCTCCGGCGGATTGGTCTCGCGGTCGCACTTCACGTAGAAGGCGTCATCCGGCGTCAGCCCGAACAGCGCGCCCTTTCGCCACTCGTTCGTCAGAAACGCCTGGATGGTACGCCGCACCCGCGCCCACAGCGCATCGTCGTTCGGCTCGAACACCACCCACTGGGTGCCGGCGAGGATCGACTCCTCCAGATAGTTGAAGAGCCGGCGCACATTCAGATAGCGCCAGGCCGGATCGCTGGAGAGGGTCCGCGCCCCCCACACCCGAATTCCGCGCCCGGGGAACGATCTGACACAGTTCACCCCGATGGGATTGAGGAGATCGTGCTCCCCCTTGGTGAGCTGGGTCTGGAGGGCAACGGCACCCCGTACGACCTCGTTGGCCGGCGCCTTGTGCACCCCGCGCGAATCGTCGTTACGGGCCCAGGCCCCCGCGATGTGACCGCTCGGCGGCACGAACACATTCCGCCCCAGGCCCAGGTCCAGCACCTTGATCCAGGGGTAGTAGAGCGCCGCGTACTTGGAATCGAACCCCGTGGTGTCCGTACGCCATGCCTTGACCTGCTGCGGACTCAGCCCGGGCGGCGGATCGAGGATCGCGACCCGGTCGCCCATCGCCTCGCAGTGGGTGATCAGTCCCTGCTGCACCGCGACGACGGACTCCAGGTCCAGCGCGCCCCGCTGATAGGCACTCATCAGATCGGGAGCGGCCACCATGGTGACCTCTTCGACGGCCTCCAGGCCGCCGAACCCGGTCCTGGTATCGGGATCGCCGACATAGGAATCCGCGGACAGCTCAAGCGATCCCTCATCAGCGGGCCCCCGACCCGGCCCCGACGCGGACGCGGACAACGTAACGGACTGGGCCTCGGGCCGTACGGTGATGGCACCCCGCTGCACGACGTCCAGCCGGATCACCTCGGACCGGGCCTTGACCTGGGTGGCGACGTTGTCCTTGTTCCGCTTCGTACTGACCCCGGAAAACGTCTCGACGGTGTCGCCGTCCCTCCTCACCAGGAGAGTGAAAAGCCCGTCATCGGCGCCATCCCCTTCCGGATGAACAACCTCCACGCTGATCTCACCCGTCACACCGGGCAACACCCGCACCGTGTAGGGCCCGAGCTGCGCCTGTGCCGGCTCGGCGCTCTCACCGCCCTGCCCGATGCGGACCACGTAGGCCACTCCACCACCGTTGGCGAAGTAGCCGTAGACGGATGACGCGAGATAGGTGCCCTCAACGAAATCGCCGAAGACGCTGATGAACTGACTCCAGTTGGAGACCAGCGTGGGCTCGTTGAAGGGCCCCTTCTGTGCGAACCCGATAAAGGCGGCGACAGCCGTCCCGACCCCTTCGATCGGCCGGCTCCCTGACTCCACCTCTTCGACGTACACACCCGGGGACAGGTACGACGGCATACCACTCTCCTTGGCCGGGGAAACAACACCGATTTTTCGCCATGAGTGGATCACCGGGAACGTCCGAGGGGCCGCCCAACCGTGCAGACGCCCCTGCCCCATGGTGAAAGATCGCGAAAGAGAAAGAGAAACATCCCCGCCCCCCTCTACCGGCTGCCGCCTCCCATCGGCACGGTGAGGGAATGGCGCGGACGGAGACCGGGAAACAGCCCCTCCCGGAACACCAGAACGCCAAAACCCCAGCGGCCACACCAGCCCCCACCGCCGCCCTCCATCACTTACAGAGAACAGCGGGAAACGCGGCGGTAGCCCGCCTGGTCGCCCAGCGCTACACACCCCCGGTGAAGCCGCCGCCGGCCCAGGCCCCGGGCTTGCGCAAGGTCAACGCGGACATCGGAGCCAAGCGACAGAAGCTCTCCGCCCACCCGCCCGCCGCGCTGGAATCCCGGGCTGCCCAGGACGCGGCCGTGGCACCGCCGGACGACAAGGAAGCCCAGGCCAAGACCCAGCACGCCGAGAAGATGAACGCCGCCGAGCCCGGCGACTTCGACAAGGCGGCCTTCATCACGGCGGTGAACCAGGCGGTCGACGCCCAGGCGCCGAAGAACCTCGACGAGGCGGACAACTTCGCGGACTCCGGCAACGCGGACCGGATCAAGGACGAGGTCGACGGCCAGGTCAGCGACGGCACCAAGTCCTCGTCGGAAGAACTCACCACCACAACATCACAAGCCCCGGACACCTCCAACACCACGGACAAAGAGGTCACCCCCCTCACCGCGGACCAGGCACCCCTGAACCCGGGCGCCCCGAACGCCTCGGACGCGATCCCGGAACGCCAGCCGGACGAGGTCACCGACTTCTCCGAGGGGCAGCAGGAGACGGAACAGCAGCTCGCGGACGCGGATGTCACCGAGGAGCAGCTGGCGAAGGGCAACGAGCCCGAGTTCGACAACGCCCTGGCGGAGAAGAAGAAGGGCGAGGAAGAAACGGCGTTGGCCCCCGGCCAGGCCAGAGCGGCGGAGAACGAAGAACTCCAGACCGCCAAATCCGGCGCGGCAGCGGCCGGCGCCCAGGCCATGGCCGGCCTGACGGCGACCCGCCAGGAAACCGGATCCCAGGTCGACTCGGGCAAGGGCGAGACCAAGTCTGCGGATGAAACGAAACGCGAACAGGTAACGGCAAAACTTAAAAAAGTCTTCGATGAAACCAAAAAAGATGTCGAGAAGACACTGGAAGATCTCGACGGAAAAGTAGACAAGGAGTTCACGGACGGGGAGAAGAAGGCCCGGGATGCCTTCACCAAGGACCACGAAGACCGGATGAAGGCATACAAGAAGAAACGCTACTCCGGCTTCGACGGAAAACTCCGCTGGGGCAAGGACCTGTTCGCCGGCCTCCCGGATGAGGCGAACGACCTCTACCAGGAGTCCCGCAAGCTCTATGTCACCAAGATGCAGGGCGTCATCTCGGACATCGCCGACACGATCGGCCGCGAACTGGGCCACGCGAAGAACCGCATCAAGCAGGGCCGCACAGAACTCCGGGCCGAGGTGGAGAAACTCCCGGCAGACCTGAAGCAGTTCGGCGAGGAAGCGGCGGCGGACTTCTCAGGAAAGTTCGACGACCTCGAATCGGAGGTCAACGAGAAATCCGAGCAACTGGTCCAGGACCTGGCCCAGAAGTACACCGAGTCCCTCGACGCGATCGACGAGGAGATAAAAGAACTCCAGGAAGCGAACAAGGGCCTGTGGGACCGCGTCAAGGACGCGGTGGTCGGCGTCATCCAGACCATCATCGAGCTGACCAACGCCCTGATGGGCATCCTGGCCAAAGCGGTCACGGCGGTCACCAAGATCATCAAGGACCCCATCGGGTTCCTGGGCAACGTGGTGCGCTTCATCGGCGACGGCCTGAACCTCTTCACCTCCAACATCGAACAACACCTCAAATCCGGCCTGGTCTCCTGGCTCCTGGGCACCGCTGTGAAGACCGGCCTCCAGATCCCGGCGAAGTTCGACCCCAAGGGCATCATCCAGCTCCTGGCCTCCCTCCTCGGCCTCACCTGGGAAACCATCCGCGCCAAGATCGTCCGCAAGGGCGTCCCAGAAAAAGCCATGGCGACGGTAGAAAAATCGGTCCCCGCGGCCCAGACCCTCCAAAGAGAGGGCCCCGCCGGCCTGGCAAAAGAAATAGAAAATGACGCGGGGAACCTGAAGAAAACCATCCTGGACGACCTGAAGTCCTACCTGATCCCCACGGTCATCATGGCCGGCATCGCCTGGATCGTCTCCCTCCTGACCCCCGCCTCGGCCTTCGTCCGCGCGGTCAAGGGAATCATCGACATCGTCACCTTCATCGTGACCCAGGCCGCCCAGATCACCGACTTCATGAACGCGATCCTCGACGCGGTCATAGCCATAGCAGACGGAGCAGCAGCCGGCGTCCCCAAGCTCATCGAATCCGCCCTCTCGACAAGCATCCCCCTCCTCCTGGGCCTCCTGGCCGCCCTCCTGGGCATCGGCGGCCTGGCCAACAAGGTCAAGAACGTCTTCCAGAAGGTCTCCCGCCCGGTAGGCCGAGCCGTCGACAAAATCATCAACAAGATTGCTCAAAAGGGAAGGCAACTCTGGGGCAAATCAAAAGGGGGGCGAAATGATAATTCCGATGACGCCAATGCGAACTTAAGAGAAGGTATCGGCGCTGCCCATGAAGCGATAAAACAGGGCGCCGATCAAAAAGACGTTGAGCATCGATTTCCTGCAATAAAGAGCCGCTACGGCCTCACGACCCTTCGCCTCATTGTTGATCGCGATGAAGGTGCGTATAGATTTGTCCATGCGAAAGGAGTGATACAGCGAGCAGATTCACCTACAGAAAAGATCCCTTCGGGGAAAGTCACGGTGTATCCCCCCGTTCCTGAACGCTTGGGTGAGTTTGCCGAAAAACTTCCCGATCGCAGCGGTGCTAAAGATAAGACGGAGGGATATATCGTCTCGGCCGGCGGTCCGGGATTGCATGTAATAAGCGGGAGGGATGCTGATACTGTTAGTGATCTGAAGCGCAGGTTTAGGCCTGTTTCGGTTGATCACGCAGAAGCAAAAGCTGCTCGACAAATGCGGAAATACTCCGTCAGTAGCGCGTGGGTAGTCATCAATAATGATCCATGCGAAGGCCCGAATGGCTGCCAGGAGTCGTTGCCTGCTATGCTCCCTGTGGGTTTTGTGCTTCGCGTGGCGGTAAAGTATGCAGACGGTACGGTGAGGCACTTCAATGACTACACGGGAAATGGAGAGGGAATTAATGCCGACATCTGACTCTGAGTCCGAGAAAGTATTTGGCAATGCATTTCCGGGTACAGGGGATTTCGAAACTGCAAGGGTGGAAGAATTTCAAGCCATTGCCGGTGTGTGGTGGGACATTTGTTCAGAGAATGTAACTGACGCGGATTCTGCCGAGGAACTGGTTCGCGAATTGATGGAACGATGGACGCTTCGCGATGAAGACGGTTTGCCAATTTCGGGCGCGCTGACAATGTGGTGGGGTGAGCCGATCTGGGGCAGCCAATTTTCCCCCGGGTGCCTTCGAGTGGATGTACATGGGCCGACCGGAAGGGCAGCTTTGCGCTGGCTCCCAACCGAGCAGATTGGTGTCGAGCCAGACTATCAGAACAGCGGTAAGCCTTTTACGGTGTTGGAGTCTTCGCAATATCCCCCCGTGGAAATCTCGGAAAAGTATTCTCGGGCTAGTGTTGCCATCGCCATCCGTGCAATTCGAGAATACGTCCAGACGGGAAGTCGGCCAGAATGTGTCGATTGGATTTCCTAGCACTTTTCGGCGAGAATGCCGGATATTACTTCTGAAGAATCAGAGACATTCCGCCCTGTGGCTCATGAAGTTTATGTGAGTAAATTCAAGTAAGGGCCGAATTCTGAGGCCAGGGTGAGACGGCCCAGCTTTTGGTATTCGCGTTGGATTGCGCGGATCAACAGGGGCATCGTGATGGGAGAGTCCGCCGTCGCGGCCAGGTAGGCCGCTGTGATGGCGATCGAGCGGATGTTGCCGCCGGAGAGTTCGAAGGATTCGGCGCAGAAGTCCAGGTCCAGGTCGGGGGAGAGGGGGACCTCCGTGCCCAGGGAGTTGGTCCACAGGTGTTTGCGGTGGGTGGGGTCCGGCAAGGGGAAGTCGATGACCAGGTCCAGGCGGCGGGTGAAGGCGTCGTCCAGGTTGGCCCGTAGATTCGTCGACAGGATGGCCAGGCCGTCGAAGGACTCCATGCGTTGGAGGAGGTAGGCGCTCTCCACGTTCGCGTAGCGGTCGTGGGCGTCCTTCACCTCGGAGCGTTTGCCGAAGATCGCGTCCGCCTCGTCGAAGAGCAGGACGCCGTTGATGCCGGCCGCCTCGGTGAAGATGCGTTCCAGGTTTTTCTCGGTCTCGCCCACGTATTTGTCGATGACCGTGGCGAGATCCACCGTGTAGAGGTCGAGGCCCAGATCCGCGGCGATGACCTCCGCCGACATGGTTTTTCCCGTTCCCGAGTCGCCCGCGAACAACGCCGATACGCCGCGGCCCCGGCCGCCGCCCGGGCGCATGGACCAGGTGCCGAGGACCTGGTCGCGGTGCCGGGCCCGGGCCGCCAGTTCGTGGAGTTGGGTCAGGGTGTCGGGCGGCAGGACCAGGTCGTGCCAGGTGACGGAGGGTTCGATGCGGCGGGCCAGGCGGTCCAGGCCGGCCGCGTTCTGGGCGCGGGCGCCGGCGCTGATGTGTTCGGGGCGGAGTTCGCCGTCCGTCAGGAGCGCCGCCCGGGCGGCGGTGCGGGCCGCGCCGGCCAGTTGGGCGGGGGTCAGGAGGAAGGGGGCGAGGAGGGCGGGCAGGTCCACCTTTGGGCCGACCGGTCCACCGTGCGCTGCTGACCAGATCTCCGCCCGTTCGGCCGGCTCCACTCTCGGTGCGGTCAGGGGCAGGGGCTGGTCGGTCGACCAGTCCGCGTCCCAGGGGATGGTGCCGGTCAGGATCAGAGGTTGGGAGCACTGGGTGAGCAGGCGCAGGGTCGGCACGTGGTTCGGGGCCAGGGCGTCCACCGGCGTGCAGATCAGGCCCGCGTTCGTCAGGCGGGCCTCCCGGATCAGGGTGCGGACCGCCTGGGCCGGGGCGGGGTCCTCCGTCAGCCGGTGCAGGTTCACCGTGAGGGCGCCGCTGCCCGTCGCCGACAGGGCCTGGGCCGCGATGGTGTGCGCCGTACCGCCCAGCGGGGACTTCACGTACACGAGGTGGGCGCCCGCGCTCAGGGCCTTCGTCAGCGGGGCCGCGTCGCCGGCCGGGTACGGCGTGCCCTCCTCGGCCAGGAGATGGGCGATGCGCGGGTCGGGGATGTCGCTGCCCAGCAGGTGGGAGGTGACCCGGTCCGGGACCCGCAGCGCGCGGGTCAGGAACGGCCGGTCCAGGTCCTCCGTCAGCAGCAGACCGCTGTCGATGAGCGGCGATCGCGGTGCCAGACGGTCGCGGGCCGTGGCGTCCGCCGGGGAGGTGCCGCACAGGCCCAGCGCCAGGCCGATCGACGGCCGGCGGCGCGTCACGTCGTCGTGCAGATAGCCGTAGAACGATTCGAACCGGTCATCCAGGTCGGGCAGGAGCGCTATCAGCAGGATCTCCACGTCCAGTGGCGTGAGGGTGAAGGTCCTGGCCAGGGTGTTCAGCCTGGTGTCGTCCGGTGGGGTGTCTTCCTCGTTGACCCCTGGGGTTGCCGTGACTGCCACGTCGCGGCCTTCGTCCAGCAGCCGCTGGATGCTTTCCTCGCTCAGATAGAGGCCGCGGAACGCGTCGTCCGGGTCCGGGTCGGTCCGGCGGCGCTCCGCCACCGCGTGGCGGATGCGTTGTTCCACCTGGCGCGCTCGGTGCAGGAGGTGGTGGGGTGTCATGCCCCGGTGGCTTCCGCCGTGTTCGTCATGCCGAGGCTCACGCCGCCGTCCGTGACCGGCGGGCCGGCCGGGTACAGCGGGGATTCCGTCACCGGAACGCTGATCACCAGATCCAGGGACGGCTTCAGTTCGCCCCCCAGCGCGCTCCAGACATCCGCGAACGAACGGTCCTCCGGCGGCGGCAGCGCGATCGTCATCGGGATCGCGATGCCCAGCTCCGACAGGAAGCCGGTCAGGTACGCGGTCGGCAGGGCGTCCTGGCGGAGGAGGGAGATCAGGAGGGAGGACAGCAGACGGTGTTCGTCCTCCGGGCGTTTGGTCCAGGCCGTGATCAGGTACGACAGCTTGAAGTAACGCGGCGGGCGGCGGCGCGCCACGACGATGCCGGCCTCGTTGTACTCGTTGTGCAGCCCGCGCTCCCGGCGCCGCATGTCCTCCCGGATGTCGTACAAGTACAGGTTCACCGTCGGCGCGTTGACCTTCGCCGCCCATTCCCGCGTCGGCGCCTCGAAGACGATCGCGATCTGCCCGCCCGCGATCACCTCCGCCCGCAGCAGCCCGCGCAGCGCCTCGTCCACCTCATGGATCATCCTGAGCTCCGCCCGCCCCTCGTCAGCTGCGTCCGACGAAGTCCGGCGGCCGCAACGTCCGCTGCACCACCAGGAAGTCCTCTTCGAACGGTTCGAACTCCGCCGTCTCCACCCGCAGCACGCGCGCGCCGAGCTGGTCCTTGCGCAGCACCAGCACCTGCGCCTCGAACGTGCCGTCCGGCCCCGCCCGTACGGGTGCCCGCGCCGCGGTGATGCCCGGCGCCCAGGTCAGCGCCACCTCCGTACCCGGCGGGAAGTTCTCCCCGCGCGCGATCACCACCGAGCCCGGGGCTCCGACCTCGGGGGTGATGGTGATCTCCGGCTGGAGGATGTCGATACGGGCCGTCGTCGCGTTGTTGGCACCCCTGGGGTCGGCCGTCGTGGCGCTGACCGTGGCCCGCAGTTCGCCGCTCAGCGGCAGCCCGTACCTGGCGGACTGGGTGACCGTCAGGCGCGCACCCGGCGCGATCGAGCAGGGGGCCGCCGCCGTGCACGCCGACTGCGCCTCCACCGTACGGTCCGCCGGGTCCGGGCGCCGGGGCCACGCCGTCGCCAGGACCACGCCCTCCGCCCGGTCCGGGCCGGCGTTGGTGATGGTGAACTCGGTGGTCACCGGCAGCCCCGTATAGCCCGGTACGGGATCCACCGCCGCCGTGACCGCGATATCCGCCGAGGGTGGCGGGGGCGGGGCCGGCGGGTCGGGTGGTACGGGCGGCACGGGGAGGATCGTGAAGGTCGCCGTGCCCGTCCCCGTGTTGCCCGCCGAGTCGGTGGCCGTGCACACCACCTGCGTCGTACCGACCGGGAACAGCGACCCGGACGGCGGTACGCACTCCACCGGCAGCTCGCCGTCCACCTCGTCCACGGCCGTGGCGGTGAACTCGACCACCGCCCCGTCCTCTCCCGTCGCCTGCACGGTGCGGTCGTCCACCGTGACGACCGGTGCGCCGAGGTCGTTGACGGTGATGGTGATGGTCTGCCGGTAGTCGGGATCGGCCTCCTCGTCGTCCTCCGGCGCCGCCGGCGGGGGCGCCTCGGGATCCAGCAGCTCGGGCGGAATGCCGGTCGGGGCCCGGCCGTTCAGCAGGAACTGGACGACGCAGCTGAGCGTCGCGCCCTGCGGGGCGTCCTCAGCAACGGAGATGGTTTCACCGAACGTCGCGGTACCGCCGCTCGTCACGTCCTGGTGGTCGGGTGCCAGTGTGACGGTCAGGGCCGGGTCGCATATCAGGATCTGGTGGGTGACGGTGGTCGGCAGATTGGTGAGCCCGTCGACAATGGCGTCGGTCACCTGGGTCGGGTCGATGCCCTCGACGAGCCGCCCGTTGGTCGCTGCCACCAGTGTGTCGGCCTGGCCGGGCGGGTGCCGTTGGTCGGGCTCGCCCCAATCCGGGTGTGTGCCATCGCCGTTGAGACCGTCACCGTCCGGAGTGTCGATGTCCACGGCTACGATCCGGGCGCCGATGTTCTGGAGGAGGGTCACGGTGTTGCTGAGAGAGTGACCCATGCTGGGGTCATGACTGGACGCGTCGCCGATCAGCACGATGATCGGACTCGCACCGTCTCGGAACTCGGTGTCGCCGCCCGCCCCCGTGCCGATCTGCCACAGGGCGTTGATCCAGTCCTCCGCAGGCCCGCCGCTCCACCCTCCCCGGTCGGCCTCGATGTCGTCCACGCCGTCCTGAACGGCCGTCAGGTCATACGTCAGCCCGGTGTGCACCTGGAAGGTCCGGGTGCGGTCCGTGTCATCGTTGTGGTCGCCGAAGCTGATCACCGCGAAGCGCGAATCCGGCTGTTCCTGCCGTACCCGGCCGGTGACGTCTGCCAAGGTGTCCTTCAACTGGTCGATGGTCGGCTGCATGCTCCCCGTACCGTCCACCAGCAGCACCACATCGGGGCGCGGCGGCACTTCCGGGGTGCCGATGTTCTTCTCCACCTCGATCGCCTCGCCCGGGTCCGCGTCCCGCGTCACCCCGCCCGGGGTGGTGCCCAGGTCGGGGAGCGAGGCCGCGGCGTAGGCGGCGCCGCCCGCCGCCGAGCCGGAGATCGAGGCGGCCAGCAGTACCAGTACGGTGCCCAGCGCCAGCCGCCACCGGCCGCCGCCGCCCGGTCGTTCCGCCCGCCCCCATGCTGCAAACCCCCGCACGGCCCACCCCGCCTCACTTGAGATCGCGTCGATCTCCACCGTCTCCCGCGCGCGCGAGGATCGCAGCGAGAGCGGAGACAGCCTTTCGGGAAGTCGCCGCTTCCCGAAAGGCTCCCGCCCGCCTCGTGGATCAGATCAGGCCCTGGCGCAGCGCGTACGCCACCGCGTGGGAGCGATTGCGCAGATTGAGCCGGGTCATCACCGCGTGCAGTACGTTCTTGATCGTCCGTTCCGAGTACGCCAGGCGTACGGCGATGTCGGCGGTGTCGTAGCCCTCGGCGACCAGGCGCAGCACCTCGATCTCGCGCGCCGCGAGGCCGGTGAAGTTCAGGCCGCGCGGGGCGAGTACCTGGCCCTGTACCCGTCCGACCTGCGTCAGCAGCCCGCCCAGCAGATCCGGCGGGACGTACCCCTCGCCCTTCGCCACCGCGCCGATCACCGCGATCAGCCGCTCCGGTGTGGCCTCCGTGCGCCGCACCACCCCGACGAAGCCGCACTCCGCCGCGCTCACCAGCTGCTGTTCGTCGATCTGGGTCACCACCAGCACTCCGCGCGGGGTTCCGGTGCGCTGTGCCTGTCGCAGGATCCGCAGGGCGCCGTCGTCGATGATGTCCACCACGACCACCACCACCTCTGCGGCGTCGGCGGCTGCGTCCCGGTTCCGGTCGATGATGCGTACCTCCGGACGGGTCCGCAGGTGGCTGGCGATGCCGGCCTGCGAAATGGGGTCCTGAGCCCGAAGGTCCACTGTGATGCGGTCCGTGACTGTCTGTTGCACGTCGCGTCGTCCTCCCCCTATTTAGTTCATGTCATGGTCTTGTCATATGCCAATCATGAGATTGCCCCACCCACCCCCATAAGAGGTGCTTCGCGACCAGGAAGGGTAATCACCGGCGCAGCCACGATGGCTGGGAGCGAACGCCATGTTGCCCAAAAGTGTTCCTTTACGGTCGCTCCCCGACCATCCACCCGCCCCCTACCGTGCCCGTTATGACCGTGTCAGCGAGCTTGGACGAGTCGCCCGTCGCCGTGTCCCCCGGTGACGAGGCCGGCCTCCCCGTACGGGTGCTGAACTCCGGCACCATCGTCGAAGAGGTCCGATTCGAGGTGGTCGGGCCCTGTGCCGCCTGGACCACGGTCGAGCCGGAAACCCTCTCCCTGTACCCGGGATCCACGGGCACCGCCGTGCTCCGGCTGCGCCCGCCGCGCGATCCCGGCATCGCCCCGGGGCCCACGCCCCTCGGCCTGCGGATCACCCACACCAGCGACGACGGCCGCCCCCAGGTGCCCGAACGCACCATCACCGTGCAGCCGTACACGGACATCACCGCCGAACTGCTGCCGCGCGGCTCCCAGGGCCGGCTGCGCGGCCGGCACCGGATCGCCGTCGACAACCGGGGCAACATCCCCACCACCCTGAACCTCAGCACCCAGCAGTCCACCGACCGGGCCCGCCCGGTCTTCGAACCCGCCGCCCTCACCATCCCGCCCGGCCAGGCCCAGTTCGCCAGGCTGAAGATCAAGCCCGCCAAGCGGGTGTGGCGCGGTGCCGCCGTGACCCACCCCTTCCAAGCGGTCGTCAGTACGGCGCCGCCCGAGTTCCCCGACATCGCCGACGCGCCACCGCCGGCGGCCGAACCCGTGGTCCTGGACGGCGTGTACGAGCAGCAGGCCATCATCCCGCAGTGGCTGCCGCGCGCCCTGATCGCCGTCGTCCTCATCGGCGCGCTGCTCACCGGCCTGTGGTTCACGGTGCTGCGGCCCACCGTACGGTCCGCCGCCCGGGAGGCCGTCCCCGACGCCGTGCAGGACGTCATCGAGAGCCTCGAACCCGGCGACGCCGGCGGATTGACCACCGACGGGCCGGACGGCGGGGCCGACACCGGGGCCGGCGGTGCCGGTGGCGGCGGCGGTGACCCGGCCGGGCAGGACGCCGGCGGCGCGGACGGCGGCGGTGGCTCACCCGCGCCCGGCGAGCCCGGCGGCCCCGGGCTGCCCACCAGCGCCCGCGTCGAGGTACGGGACGGGCCCGGCGGCGGCGCGACCACCCGCAGCGCGTACGAGGTGCCCGGCGGCATGACCTTCCAGCTGACCGACATCGTGGTGCAGAACCCGCAGGGCGACGCCGGCGATCTGACCATCTCCAGCCAGGGCGCCCCGCTGCTCACCCTCGCCCTGGAGAACTTCCGCGACACCGACTACCACTTCGTCACCCCGATCGCGGTACCGGCGGGCGAGGAGATCACCATCACCCTCAACTGCCGCGAGGTGGGCCGCCCGGTGGCCAGCAGCGCGCCCTCCGAGTGCTCGGAGGCGCTGTTCCTGTCCGGCACGCTCACCGCGCTGCCGGAGAACTGAGCCGAGGTTACGGGGCGTCCCCGGGCGCCTCGTCCTCTTCCTCCTCCTCGGCCGCCCGCTGGACGAAAGAGCCCTGCACATCCGCCGGTTCCTCGTCCTCCCCCTCGTCCTCCTCCGAACGCTGTACGGCCGGCGCCAACCCCGGATCCGGCGTCGCCTGGGCCACCTCGGCGGCGGGGGAGGACGGCGCCGGCTCCGCCATCGCCCGCTCGGCGTTGGCCACCGCCTCCCGCTCATAGCGGTCCGACGGATCGCTCACCCGGATGCCGCCCGCCGCCTCCGTGCCGTCCACCGGGCCGCCGCGCTGCTGGATCACATGGGTCAGCTCGTGCGCCAGCATGGTGCGGCCCGCGTCCGAGCCGGGGGAGTACGCGTCGCGCTGGAACACCACGTCGTTGCCGACCGTATAGGCGTGCGCGCCCACCTCCTTGGCCGAGTCATGGGCCCGGGAGTCCGTGTGCACCCGGACATCGGAGAAGTCGGCCCCCAGCCGTGCCTCCATGTCCGACCTGGTGTCGCTGTCCAGCGGGCTTCCGCCGCCCGAACCCACCACCTCGTGCACCGCGGAGCGGCCACCGCCGGCCTCCTCCTCGCCCGGGCCCTCCGTCTCCCGTTGCAGCATCGCGCCCACCGCGCTGTTGCCGACCGCGCGTTGCAGGGTGCCCATGCCGCCCGCGCCGACCACATCGGGGCGCCCGGCGACGGCCGCCCGGAACAGTTTCGGCAGCGCCTCGTCCCGCTGCGGCGTATCGTGCCGGCCGCCGGTCGCGGCCGAATCCTCGAACTCGTTTCCCTGCTCATGCGCGCGCATCGCCGGCTCCTCGGCCCTCGGCGGCCACTCGAATCCCTTCCAGCGTCGGCCCCGCGACCGGCACCGTCCAGGGGCGCCGAGCCCTGGCCGGCACAGGCATCGGGCAGGGTCCGCTGCACCAACGGGCAACCCGGCGAACCCCGTTACCCGGGCACCCCCGCGAACCAACCCGCCACATCGACCTCATCCAGCCGTTCCGGCCGCCAGCGTGGTGTCTGATCCTTGTCGACCAGCAGCGCCCGCACCCCCTCGGCGAAGTCATGGCCGCGTGCCACCCGGCCGGCCAGCATCAACTCCCGCTCCAGGCAGGCCGCCAGCCCCGCACTGGCCGCCCCCCGCGCCAGCAGCTCGCAGGTCAGCCACAGACTGGTGGGGGAGAAGCCCCGCACCAGCTCCAGGGTGTCGCGCGCCCACGCACCGGGCTCGGCGGCCAGCCGCGCCACGATCTCCGTCGGGCGCGGATCCGCGAAGCAGCTCTCGATCATTGCCCGTTGCTCCGCCCACTCGGGGCCGGCCGGGGGTGCCGGGCGGGCGAACCGTTCCACCGCCGCCAGTATCGTCCCACCGCCCTCGTTCCCACGGCCCTCGTCCCCAGCGGCCGTCCGCAACGACGCCTCCAGGGAGGGAAGTCCCGCCTGCGGTACGAAGTGGGTGGCCAGGCCGCAGTCCAGCGCCCGCGCCGCGTCGAGCCGCGCCCCGGTCAGGCCCAGATACCGGCCCAGCGGCCCGCCGAGCCGGGGCAGGAACCAACTCGCCCCGACATCGGGGAAGAACCCGATCCTGGTCTCCGGCATCGCGAACACCGCCCGCTCGGTCACCACCCGCACCGAGCCGTGCACCGAGATCCCCAGACCGCCGCCCATCACCAGGCCGTCGATCAGCGAGACATACGGCTTGGGGAACTCCGCGATCCGGGCGTTGAGCGCGTACTCGGCGGCGTAGAACGCGTCCGCCGCCTCCGGCGCTCCCGCCAGCACGGCCTCCCGTACCGCCCGTACGTCCCCGCCCGCGCAGAACGCCCGGGGCGAGGAACTGCGCAGCAGCACCCCGCCCACCCCGGGATCGTCCCGCCACTGCTCCAGCGCCGAGGCGATCCCCGACACCATCGGGGCGGTCAGGGCGTTCAGCGCGGCCGGGCGATCCAGCGTGAGCACGCCGACTTCGCCGGCCGTGACGTCCCGCCGTACGTGCTCCGTCACTTGTTCCGTTCCCGGTTCCCGTTCCATGGGGCCTCACCCTAAGGGCGCCCGCCGGACCCCCCTTCGGCCTTCACCTCGGCCTTCACCTCGGCCTCCACCCCGGCCAGCGCCGCCACCAGCAGCTCCGCCCCCTCCCGCGCCTCCTCCTCGGTCAGGCTCAGCGGCGGCGCGATCCGCAGCACGCCGGCGCCCGGCCCGCCGCCCTTGCCGATCAGCAGCCCGGCCGCCCGCGCCCGCTCCAGCACCAGGCCCGCCAGCGCCGCATCCGGCTCATCGCTCCCCGGCCGCACCAGCTCCACGCCGATCATCAGACCGCGCCCGCGTACCTCCCGTACCAGCCCCAGCCGCTCCGTCCCGGCCACCAGCCGCTCGCGGAGCACCGCCCCCACCCGCCGGGCGTTGGACTGAAGGTCGTGATCCAGCAGATAGCCCAGATTCGCCAGCCCGGCCGCCATCGTCACCGGGCTCCCGCCGAAGGTCGAAATGGAGTTGGCGTCCAGGGCGTTCATGATCCCGGCCCGCCCCACCACACCCCCGATCGACATCCCGTTCCCGATCCCCTTCGCGAAGGTCAGCAGATCCGGCGGCCCGGCCGCCCCGTGCGCCTGCCAGCCCCAGAAGTGGTCGCCGGTACGGCCCCACCCGGTCTGCACCTCGTCGCTGATCCACACGATCCCCTCCCGCTCCAGCACCCGCCGGAACGCCGCGAACAGACCGTCGGGCCCCGAGGTGAAGCCGCCCACGCCCTGCACGGGTTCGGCGATCAGCGCCGCCACCCCGGCCGGCCGGGTGTGCGCCAGCATGTCCTCCAGGTCCGCCACCGCCGCCGCGATGAACGCGTCGTCCGACAGCCCCGCGTACGGGCCCCGGCTCCGTACACTCCCGTGCACGTACAGCGTCTGCAACGGCGACAGCGTGGTCGGGGTCCAGCCCGCGTTCCCCGTGAGGCCCACGGTGGCGAAGGACCGCCCGTGGTAGCTGTTGCGCATCGCCAGCACCTGATTGGCGCCCCCGCGATACGCCGACGCCAGCAGCAGCGCCGTGTCGTTCGCCTCGGTCCCGGAGGTCGTGAAGAACACCCGGGCGTCCTCGATCCCGGACAGATCCGCGATCCGCTCCGCCAACTCCACCATCGGGCGGCTCAGATACAGCGTCGAGCTGTGCACCAGCCGCGCCGCCTGCTCGCTGACGGCCTTCGCCACCTCCGGCAGCGCGTGCGCCGTCATCGTCGTCAGGATGCCGCCGAAGAAGTCCAGATAGCGGTTGCCGTCCGCGTCCCACACATGCCGGCGGGCGCCGTGGGTGAGCTCCAATGGCCGTTCGTAGTACAGCGCCAGCCACTGCGGCAGTACGGCGCGGTGCCGCTCGTACAGCGATCCGGTGCCCGCGCTCATGGCCGCACCAGTCCCTCGTACGCGTCCGGCCGCCGGTCCCGGTAGAAGGCCCACTGCTGCCGCACCTCCTCGATCAGCGCGAAATCCAGGTCACGCACCAGGAGTTCCTCCTTCTTGTCGCCGGCCACCGCGCCCACGAACTGCCCGCGCGGATCGACGAAGTAGCTGGTGCCGTAGAAGTCGTTGCTGCCGTACTCCTCCGTGCCCACCCGGTTGATCGCCGCCACGAAGTACGCGTTCGCCACGGCCGCCGCCGGCTGCTCAAGCTGCCACAGATGCGCCGACAGACCGCGCGATGTGGCCGACGGATTGTATACGAGCTGGGCCCCGGCGAGCCCCAACGCCCGCCACCCCTCCGGGAAGTGCCGGTCGTAGCAGATGTACACCCCGATCCGCCCCGCCGCCGTGTCGAACACCGGCCACCCCAGATTCCCCGGGCGGAAGTAGAACTTCTCCCAGAAGCCGGGCAGTTGCGGAATGTGATGCTTGCGGTACTTGCCCAGCACCGTACCGTCGGCGTCGATCACGGCGGCCGTGTTGTAGTAGTGGCCGGCGTCCGCCACCTCGAAGACCGGCGCCACGATCACCAGGCCCGTCTCCCGCGCCAGCGACCGCAGCCGCCCGACGGTCGGGCCCTGCGGCACCGGCTCCGCCCACCGGTAGTGCTCCACCTCCTGCACCTGGCAGAAGTACGGGGCATTGAACACCTCCTGGAAGCCGATCACCCGCGCCCCGGCCCGGGCCGCCTCGCGCGCGTACTCCTCGTGCTTGGTGATCATCGACTCGGTGTCGCCGGTCCAGGCGGCCTGCACCAGCGCGGCGCGCACGACGTCAGCATCAGCCATCAGCTGCTCCTGTGGATGGGGCGATGGACACGCGTAGCGAGCGGGTCCGGTGCGACGTTAAGATCCGTCACGCACTGTGGCAAGGGCATCAGCGTTACGTCGCCGAATCCGCCGGGTTTCCCACCCCGCTGCCCCCTGCCCGCTCCGTTCCGCCCGGGGGGTCGAGGATCGTCACACCCCGCCGGTAGAGTCCCCGCCCATGACGGAAGACGCCCGCACCCTCGTGATCGCGGTCGCCGCGACCGCACTCGCCGCCATCGCCCTGGGCTGGTTCGCCCGCAGCCGGCTCAGCGCCCTCGCCCACCGCCGCCGGCAGGAATTCTTCGGCCTGCCCGACAACTCCGAATGCGTGCTGGTGGTCAGCCGCGACACCGGCACGGACGGCGCGGTCGCCCGCAACGATGTCATGGCCCTGCTCGAACTCTCCGCCGTGATACGGAACTGCGGCGCCCGCGCCCAGCTGATATCCGGGGAGACCGCCCGGCAGGGCTTCGGGGAGCGCACCGAATTCTGCCTCGGCAGCCCGGTGGCGAACCGCCGCTCGGCCGCCCACCTCCACAGCCTGCTGCCCGGAGTCTCCGTCAACACGGACGCCGACCCGGGACCCGACCGGGGGGCGTTCGTCATCGGCAGCGAGCGCTACCGGCTGGAGAACGGCTCCGTCGAACACGTCCTGCTCGCCCGCCTCACCGCAGGCCAGGAGGGCCGCCCGGTCTTCCTCGCCTGCGGCCAGCGCTCCATCACCCACCAGGCCGCCGCCCGCTATCTGGCCCGGCACAACGCCCGCCTCAGCCGCAAGTACGGCGCCGGCGGCACCTTCGTCCTGCTGCTGAAAGTGGTCAACTCCCAGGCGTACGGCCCCGATGTGGTCGAGCTCGTCAAGGACGTCACCCGGGTCGCCACCGTCCCCCAGCCCAAGCTCACCAGGAGTAAGGACCTCTGACCGCGCGTGACATAGTGACGTAGCCTGGACGTCGGCGGCGGAAAGGATGATGAGGATGGGCGACGCCCGGCCGGTATATCAGCGCATCGCGGATGACCTGCGGCAACAGATCGACGAGGGCACCCTTCCGGTGGGGGCGCGCATCCCCTCCCGCGCCGAGCTCAAACGCACCTACACCGCCAGCGACCAGACGGTGGACCGCGCCGTACGGGTGCTCAAGGCCGCCGGTTACGCCACCGGCCAGTTCGGGCGCGGCGTCTTCGTCAGCGACCGCGAACCGCTCGGCGTGCTCATCCGCTCCACCGGCGCCGTCGACACCCCGCTCGCCGCCCGCATCCAGATCCTGAGCGGCGCCGGGCACGGCGGCGAACACCCCGATCTGATCTGGGAAGCCACTTCCACGGCGGTCGCCGCCCCCGCCGAGATCGCCGTCCGGCTCGGCATCGGCGCCGGCGAACCCCTCATGTGCACCCAGTACGAATACCTGGCTGACCGCCGCCCGCTGCAACTCGCCACCAGCTGGGAGCCGCTGGCCCTCACCAAGGGCACCGATGTCCTGCACCCCGAGCGCGGCCCCTACGCCCGGCGCGGGGTACGCGGGCGGTTCGCGGCGATCGGCATCCGGATCGTGCGCGCCACCGAGACGGTCGCCTCCCGGCCCGCCACCGGCGCCGAGGCCGACGCGCTGGGCTGCTCGCCCGGCCAGTGCCTCACCGCCGTGCAGCGCACCCACTACGACGAGTACGACCGCGCCGTGGAGACCTCCGACACCGTGCTGCGCGGCGACCGCTGGCGGCTGGAGTACGCGATCGGCTTCGGCGGCTGAGGCTGCTGAGGTCAGCCGAGGCGCCCGAAGGGCCTCAGAACTCGGCGGACTCCGCGTACACCTGGCACAGTTCGGGCGCCCCGGTGTCCGCCCACTCATGACCGGCGCTCAGCACATCGACCCGCCGTCCCGACGCCATCACCACCACCGGACCGCCCCGCGCCCCCGGCGCCCAGCGCGCGCCCGGCACCGTACGGACGATCACCGTGCCCAGGTAAAGGCCCGCGTCCGTGCCCAGTCCCGCCAGCTCCTCCGGATCGTCCCGCCAGCGCGGCAGCAGCTGATCAAGCGCCTCCAGCGACTGCGGGGTGTCCCCGAGCACCACCCCGGCCGCCAGCGCCCGGGCCCGCAGCAGCTCGCACTCGGACAGCAGTTGCGCCACCCCCTCGGCATCGGCGTCGCTCCACGCGCCGTCCCCGGCCCGCTGACCGGGAGGGGTCCCCAGCCGGGGATCGGCCCGCTTGCGCCAGTTGTCCAGGAAAGGGATATTCATGGGCTTCAGCGTCCCACCCGGGGCCCGGCGGGCACCACAGGGCCACACCCGTCTTCTTGTTCGTTCCCGGATTGTCCCCCGCTCGCCGTAGCCGCCCGCCCGGCCCCGCCCCTCACAGCTCCAGGTCCACCACCACCGGCGCGTGGTCCGAGGCGCCCTTGCCCTTGCGTTCCTCCCGGTCCACGTACGCGTCCTTCACCCCGCCCGCGAACGCCGCGTTGCCCAGCACCAGATCGATGCGCATGCCCCGGTTCTTCGGGAAACCCAGCGCCCGGTAGTCCCAGTAGGTGAACGGCCGGTCGTACTTCAGCGGGCGCGGCAGCACATCGGACAGCCCCGTACCGCGCAGCTCCGCCAGCGCCTCCCGCTCGGCGGCCGTCACATGCGTCGCCCCCTCGAACGCCGAGATGTCCCACACGTCCTCGTCCGCCGGCGCGATGTTGAAGTCGCCCAGCACCGCGAACGGCCGTCCCGCCGCCGCGTCCGCGCGCACCGCCTCCCGCAGCGCCGCCAGCCAGCGCAGCTTGTACGCGTAGTGCGGGTGGCCCACCTCCCGCCCGTTGGGCACATACACCGACCACACCCGTACCCCGTCACAGGTCGCGGCCACCGCGCGCGGCTCGGTCAGCCCGTCGTACTCCGGCCCGCCGGGCAGCCCGGTCACCGGCTCGGAGACGCCGATCCGGGAGATCACCGCCACCCCGTTCCAGCGGCCCCCGGCGTGCACCGCGGCCTCGTAGCCCAGCGCCCGCAGCTGGTCGGTCGGAAACGCCTCGGCGGCGCACTTCAGCTCCTGGAGACACAGCACATCGGTGCCGCTGCTCTCCAGCCAGGCCAGCAGGCGCGGCAGCCGCGCCGTGATCGAGTTGATGTTCCAGGTGGCGATGCGCATCGAATCGGGGTCTCTCTCGCAGGTCTGGGTCTCAGATGGTGGTGGACTCGCCCGGCGCCAGCCGCGCGTACACGGTCGCGCCGCCGAGCCCCGGACCCTGCGGCCCCAGATTGCGGCCGTAGACCGCGAGCCCGGCGTCGTTCAGCAGCCCGTCGTGGACCGCGAGGGCCTGCCCGGCCCCGACCTCGCGCGCGTACTCCAGGACCTCGGAGAACTTGTTCCACGGGGCGTGCAGGGGCAGCAGCAGGGTGGATACGGGGCGCTCGGGCACCGTCAGCGCGTCACCGGGGTGGAAGACCTCGCCGTCCACCAGGAAGCCGATATTGGTGATCCGCGGCATATCGGGGTGGATCACCGCGTGCAGCTCCCCGTACACCTCGACCCCGAAGCCGGCCGCCGTGAAGCTGTCGCCGTGCCCCACGGTGCGCACCCGGCCCGGGAAGGCCGCCGACAGCCGCTCGGCCACGCTGCGCAGCGTCCACAGCTCGGTGGCCGGGGCGGCCTCCAGCGCGGTACGCAGCCGGCCCTCGTCGAAGTGGTCCGGGTGCTCGTGGGTGACCAGGATGGCATCGGCGCCCAGCGCCGCGTCCGCCTCGCTGAAGCCGCCGGGGTCGATGACAAGCACCCGGCCGTCGTCCCGGGTGAGCCGGACACAGGAGTGCCCCTTCTTGGTGAGCCGCATGCCCGCCATTGTGCTACGGCCCACTGACAGCCGGTCGCGCGACGCTCCCCGCACGCGCCAGGGGGCCCGGGTGACCGGTCGGTCACCCGGGCCCCCTGGCCCCGCTCCGCTGCTTTCCCGCTCTCCGCCCGCGGCCCTGCTACGACCGGGCCTCGGCCCGGGCCTCGCGCCGCAGATCGCGGAAGTTGTACACCCGCCGCACCATCGCGAACAGCGGGATCACCGCGCCCAGCACCAGCTGGAGCGAGCAGCCGGTCTGGAGCATGAGCTCGCCACCCGGCGCGTCGAAGGCCCACGCGGTCAGCAGCGCCATGCTCAGCACGATCCACGACAGCATCGCCCCGGCCAGCGGCCCGCGCGGCTTCGGGTACTCGACCCGGCTCACCATCAGCCAGGCCACCCCGACGATCGCCAGCAGCGTCGGCCAGAACGGCAGCTCAAGCAGCACGATGGAGACCACCGTGAGCGCCCCGAAGGGGCTGGGCATGCCCTGGAAGACGCCGTCCGGCATGGTCACGCAGGAGAACCGGGCCAGCCGCAGCACCACCGCCAGCAGCACCGTGATCGCCGCCAGCGCGGCGACCGGTTCATGGGCGTCACCCACCACCATGCCCCATACCAGGACAAAGTAGGCGGGGGCCAGACCGAAGCTGATCAGGTCCGACAGATTGTCCAGCTCGGCGCCCATCGGCGAACTGCGCAGCTTCCGCGCCACCAGACCGTCGAACAGGTCGAAGACCGAGGCCAACAGCATCAGCAGCACGGCGGTCGCCGCGTTGTTCCGGACCACCCCGACATCGCCGCTGCCCGTCAGGTGCGGGATCAGCACGCCGGTGGTGGTGAAGTAGACCGCCAGAAAGCCACAGATGGCGTTCGACAGGGTCAGGGTGTCCGCTATCGACAGCCGCATCGACAGCGGAAGCTCATCCGCGTCGTCCTCGTCCGCCTCCGGCACCCAGGCGCTCTGCGCGCCGCGGTCAATCACGGTCAAGACGTGTCACCCCCGCTGTGGTCTTCTCGCCGACCTCGACCGCGGGCTCGATGCCCTCCGGGAGGTAGACATCCACCCGCGAGCCGAACCGGATCAGCCCGATCCGCTCGCCCTGCTCCACCTTGCAGCCCTGCGGCACGTACGGCACGATGCGGCGCGCGACGGCGCCGGCGATCTGCACCATCTCGATGTCGCCCAGCTCGCTGTCGAAGCGCCACACGACGCGCTCGTTGAACTCGCTCTCCTTGTCGAACGCCGGAACGTAACCGCCCGGTACGTGCTCCACGGAGGCCACGGTGCCGGCCACCGGCGCCCGGTTCACATGAACGTTCAACGGGCTCATGAAGATCGCGACCCGGGTGCGCCCGTCCTCCCACGGCATGATGCTCTGCACCACCCCGTCCGCCGGACAGATCACCCTGCCCTGCCCGATCTCCCGCTCCGGGTCGCGGAAGAACCACAGCATGCCCGCCGCCAGCGCGGTGGCCGGCACGGCGGCAGCCGCCCAGCGTCCGGAGTGGCGGGCCTTGGCGAGCGAAACGGCGGCCGTGGCCACCGTCGGCAGCAGCCACGGCGATGCGCCGCGGGCGAGGCGTACGGAGGAGGAGCGGAGCGGCATGGGAGACCTTCGTAGCGGGGAAAGCCGCGCATCCAGAAGCGGCGCGACTAAGCCGATGCTAGCGGCTTCGGACGGTAACTCGGCAAGCCAGCAGGCCGGGTGCGGCCTTAAGTCCTGTTCTGGCGTCGATCTGCGTGTCTCAATAATGCCCCGATAGAGGACATTCAGCCCTGGCCACCATACGGGAGAACGCGCTCGTACGGGAGAGGGGATTCTGGATCGCCCGGCGAATTCCGAGATGTACCGCGGCGCAGCGTGAGTTTCCACACGCACTACGTGATGCGGGGCCGGGGGATGTCCGGTCCCGCCATCATTTGGTAAAACCTCGCTCACCGTCCCGGACCGCCGCCCCGGGTGCTCAGGAGGCGACCGGCGGGGTGAAGGACGAGGTACGCGCCAGACCGGCCGCCCGGCCCTTCCCCGCGAGCACCAGCGCCATCTTCCGGCTGGCCTCGTCGATCATCTCCTCGCCCAGCATCGCCGCGCCCCGGGCCCCGCCCGCCGCCGAGGTCCAGTAGTCATAGGCGTCCAGAATCAGCTCGGCGTGGTCGTAATCCTCCTGGGAGGGCGAGAAGATCTCGTTCGCCGCCGCGATCTGGTCCGGATGGAGCACCCACTTCCCGTCGAACCCGAGCGCCGCCGACCGGCCGGCCACCTCGCGGAACCCGTCCGGATTGCGGATCTGGAGATAGGGGCCGTCGATCGCCTGGAGACCGTGCGCGCGGGCCGCCATCAGAATCCGCATCAGGATGTAGTGATAGGCGTCCGCCGGATAACCGGGCGGCTGTTCGCCGACCACCAGTGACTTCATATTGATGGATGCCATGAAGTCGGCCGGGCCGAACACCAGGGACTCCAGCCGGGGCGAGGCCGCCGCGATCACATCGGCGTTGACCAGGCCACGCGCGTCCTCGATCTGCGCCTCGATGCCGATCCGTCCGACCTCAAGGCCCACCGTGCGCTCGACCTGGGTCAGCAGCAGGTCCAGCGCCCGTACCTGCTCGGCGTCCTGCGTCTTCGGCAGCAGCAGCGCGTCCAGGTGCGCGCCCGCGCCCTCGACGACCGTGATCACATCCCGGTATGTCCACGGCGTGGTCCAGTCGTTGACCCGCACCACCCGCGTTCTGCCGCCCCACTCACCCTCGTTGAGCGCCGCGACCACGGCCTGCCGGGCGCCCTCCTTGGCGAGCGGCGCGACGGCGTCCTCCAGATCGAGGAAGACCGCGTCGGCCGGCAGCCCCTGTGCCTTCTCCAGAAACCGGGGATTGCTGCCCGGTACGGCCAGCACGGAGCGGCGGGAGCGCTGGGGGCGCTGGGGGTGCTGCCCCAGGGAGCCGGGGACGGTCATACGGGTCTCCAGAGGGAAGGGAGAGGAGAGAAGCGGACGACACGAGGGACGGTCAGCGGCGGCAGTCGCGCAGGGCCTGCTCGATGGTGCGCATGACCTCGTCCAGCGGGGCATCGGTACGGGCCACCGTGACCAGCACCTCGCCGCCACCGGCGGCCGGCGCCACCTCGGCGGTCGCCGCCGGGGGAGCCGGGGCGGCGGCGCTGCTTGTGGTGCCGCCCGCGAACACCGGCAGCGAGCCGAAGGTGCTCCGGACGATCGTGAAGGCGTGCTCCAGCTCCGCCTCCACATCGCCCTGCCCGCCCCGGCGCAGCCAGCGGCGCAGCACGTGATTGTGCGCCGTCACCACGGAGGAGGCGGCCACCTCGGCGAGCAGCGGTTCGTCCCCGTTGTGCGAGTTCTCGTCGAACCTGGCCAGCAGATAGCGGGTGAACAGCCGCTCGTACCGGGCCACCGAGGCGATCTCGCGCTCGCGCAGCGCCGGGACCTCGCGGGTCAGCTTGTAGCGCTCGACGGACACGGCCGGGGAGGCCGCGTACATCTTCATGACCTCCTTGATGCCCCGGCAGATCGTGTCGATCGGGTTCTCCCGCTCGGGGGCGGCCTCCAGGACCTCCTCGGCGCGCACCAGGGTGTCGTCGTGGTCGGGGAAGATCGCCTCTTCCTTGGAGCGGAAGTGCCGGAAGAAGGTTCTGCGGGCCACCCCGGCGGTCGCGGCGATCTCGTCGACCGTGGTCGCCGCGTAGCCTTTCGTGGCGAACAGCTCCATGGCGGCGGCGGCCAGCGCCCGGCGCACCTTCAGGCGCTGGGAGATCTGCGGACGGTCTGACTTGACGGGCTGAGCCATGCAAGCGAACGTACTCCATCCCCCCGCCCCCCGCTGACCATTGCCGATGCGGCGTCCTCAGCCTCGCGCGTACCGCACTTCCCGCACGGCGACCCCCTCGACGTCGAAGGACTGCCCGGCCCCGTCCGGGCTGAAGCCGGCCCGCTCGTAGAAGCGGCGCGCCGGGGTGTTGTCGCGCAGCACCCACAGCCGCACCCGGGGCATCCCGGCGGCGCGCAGCCGGGCCAGGGACGCCGCCAGCAGGGTGCGGCCGACACCCGTACCGATGAACTCGGGGAGCACGTACAGCGCGTACAGCTCGCCCCAGCCGGCGTCCGCCGGGCGGTACGGGCCCTGGCAGGCCCAGCCGATGATCCGGCGGCCGGGCGTGGGGCCGGGCGCCGGCGCCACCAGGTGAGTGGTGTGCGCCGGCGGCCGGGGGAGTGACCGCCGCAGGGCGGCGGCGTACGGTGCGGGGTCCATGGCGTCGAGGTACCCCTGGGGCATCAGGCCCCGGTACGCGTGCCGCCAGCCCTGGACCCGGAGCCGGGCGACCTCGTCCGTGTCCGCCTCGGTCATCTCCCTGATCTCTGTCATCTCTGTGGTCATCCCCTCATGGTGCGGTGGAAGTGGAAGGGGCAACGCGGGCCGCCCAGGCCGATGGTGGTGGGGCGGGTGAAGGCGAAGCCGTGCCGGTCGGGGTCGATGGCCCGGATCCAGTTGCCGTCGAAGGCGCACAGCACCGGGGTGAGTTCCGGCGCGCCCTGGGCCGCGAAGTAGTCGTGGTAGCCGCAGCGCACCACGTCGGCGAGGAACGCGCCCTCGTCGTCGCGGGGGTGCTCGAAGGTGAACTCCGCCCCGAAGTCGGTGTCCTCCCGGCCCCTGGCCACCGCGACCATCGTCGCGAAGGGGTCGGGGGCCGCGTCCAGCATGGCGCGGGTGCCCTCGGTGATGGCCGGGCCGAACGGCTCGGTGAACGCCGAGGTCAGCAGGGCCGGCAGCTCGGTGGCGGCCGGGACGCCGGGCGCCCGGGACGCCGACAGCGCCCGGTACGCGGCCAGGATGGCGGCGGTGTACTGGCGGTTGATCCGGGCCGGGGCGTCCGGCAGCCGGTCGGCGCCTCGGCCCGCCAGGTGCTCCCAGAGCGCCCGGGCGATGCCGGCCAGGTCGCGGCGCACGTCCTCGGCCACGCCCCGGTCGGCCAGGTCGTGGTCGAGCCGCTCGAAGAACGCCTCGATCAGGGCGATGGCGTCGGAATGTGCGGTGTGTTCTGACATGGAAGGTTGTCCTCCGGTCGGGCACACCCGCGAACCGGCCACCGCCGTCAGCCTGCCCGGCAGCGGCCTGCTCCGGGCATGCGAGCAGACCAGCGCGCTCCACCAACCACCGGCGCTGAACAATACGAACGCCGTCACCGTAACACCCGGGTGGGTCAGGCCGGTTCCCGCGCGCTCCGGGCGGCTCCACCACCGCCCCGTAGCACCGCCGCGCCGTAGCGGGGCAGCCGCAGCGGGCCGGTGACGGGGACCGGGGCCCCCGGCGGGAGTACGTTCACCGGGTCGGTCAGCCCCGGCGGCGGCTCCACGGTGACCTCGTGCGGGGTGTGGTTGAGCAGGAACAGATGCTCGGTACCGTCCGCGGCCCGCCGCCGGAACGCCTCCACCCCCTGGGGGGTGACCGGCCCCGGGGTGACCCCGGCGGCCCTCGCGGCGTCCAGGAGCAGCCTGCGCAGCGTGTCGGGGTCGGGCGAGGTGCCCAGATAGCCGGCCGCTCCGGCGCCGAAGCGGTGCCGGGTGGCGGCCGGCCGCCGCGCCAGGTCGCCGCCCGTGTAGACCAGCAGCGGCTCGGCCCCCTCCGGCACGATGACGTCCTGCCAGTCGGTGGCCGTGCCGCCCCCGCTCAGCGGGTGGCTCTCGCCCTCCTGGAGCGGGTTGAAGTCGTCGACGGTCAGGCCCAGCAGTTCGCGGAACGCGCCGGGATGGCCGCCGGTGCGCACCCGGTCGTACTCGTCCACGATGCCCGAGAAGTAGGACATGAACAGCTGCCCGCCGTCCCGTACGTACCCGGTGAGGTTCGCCGCGTCCGCGTCGTTCACCAGATACAGGTTGGGGGCGATCACCAGCCGGTACGCGCCGAGGTCGGCGTCCGGGCGGACGAAGTCCACCGGGATGTTGGCGCCCCACAGCGGCCGGTAGTGGTTCAGCACCTGGTCGGTGAAGCGCAGCGCGTCGGAGGGGTGGTCGGGGCCCTCCAGCGCCCACCAGTTCTCCCAGTCCCACACCACCGCCACCTCGGCGCGGTCGCACCGCCCGCCGGCCAGCTCGCGCAGCGCCGCCACCTGCTCGCCGAGCGCGGTCACTTCGCCCCAGGTACGGGTCTGGGTCCCGCCGTGCGGCAGCATCGCCGAGTGGAAGCGTTCGGCGCCGGCCCGGGAGGCGCGCCACTGGAAGAACATCACCGAGTCCGCGCCGCGCGCGACGGCTTGCAGGGCCCGTACCCGCAACTGTCCCTCGGGACGGGCGGAGTTGCGGCCGCCGGTGAGGTTGGCGCCGGTGGCGGATTCCATGAGCAGCCATGGCCGGCCGCCGCGCAGCGAGCGCATGAGGTCGAAGTTGTACGCCGCCCGCAGCTGCCCCTCGGTGTCCCACGGCTTGGGGTAGACGTCGATGGAGACGATGTCCTCCGCAGCTGCCCAGCGCCAGTAGTCCAGGTGTTTGAAGGACCCCATGAAGTTGGTGGTGACCGGCAGTTCGGGGGTGTGGCGGCGGACGATGTCGCGTTCGGCGGTGAACAGCTCCCGGTTGGCGGCGTCGCTGAACCGCCAGAAGTCCAGCAGCTGGCCGGGGTTGGGCCCGGAGATCAGCCGGGAGCGGGGGGCCGGGGTGCCGATGTGGTCGAAGGAGTCGTAGCGCTGGCCCCAGAAGGCGGTGCCCCATGCCTCGTTGAGGGCGTCGATGGTGCCGTACCGGGCCGCGAGCCAGCGGCGGAAGTGGGCGGTGGAGACCGCGCAGTGGCAGCCGTAGCCGATGTACTCGTTGCCGATGTGCCACATGGCGAGCGCCGGATGGGAGGCGTAGCGGCGCGCGAGCCGTTCGGTGATGCGCGCCGCGTGGTGGCGGAACACCGGTGAGGAGGGGCAGTAGTGGCAGCGGGCGCCGAACGCGACCCGGCGGCCCTCGCCGTCCACCGGCAGCGTCTCGGGGTGTTCGTGCGCCAGCCAGGAGGGTGGGGCGGCGGTCGGGGTGGCGAGGTCGACGCCGATGCCCGCCTCGGCGAGCAGGCCGAGCACCTCGTCCAGCCAGTCGAACCGGTAGACGCCGGGGCGTGGTTCCAGCAGCCCCCAGGAGAACACCCCCACGGTGACCAGGTTGACCCCGGCTTCCCGCATGAGCCGTATGTCCTCGCGCCACACTCCGGCCGGCCACTGCTCGGGGTTGTAGTCGCCGCCGTAGGCCAGGCCGCCGCCCAGGCGTTGCCGTAGCCCGGCCAGTCGTTCATCGGCGCTGTGGGTAGGGGGCACAGGATCTCCTCGCCGTTGGCTTCTGAGTCGGCATGTTGGATTATGTGCCAAGGTGATGACGTCATCCACCCCCTGGTCCCACCGCGGCAGCGGCGCCGCGATCAGCTCCGCCGCGGCCCTCCCGCCGCACCGCGCCGCACCCCCGCCCCGGGCGGCCCGCGGCCGTACCTACCGCCCGATCCGCCCGCCGCTCCGGTACGGATCGCGGCCGGTGGCCCCCAGCAGCGCCTCGAAGGCGGTCGCCCCGGCCGGTACCGGCACCGGCTCGTCCATGACCTTCATCGAGCGCCCGGTCGGGCCGATCTCCGCCACCAGCCCGGCGCACGCCGCGACCGCCGCCGGGTCCGGCTCGTACGGCTGCCCGGTGGCGATCGCCAGGTCCCAGCCGTGCACGGTCAGATCCAGCAGCGCCATCGCGGCCACCGTCGGCGCCGGCAGCCGCATCGCCCCGGCCTCGCCGTCCAGCGCGCCGGGCGCCGCCCACGCCGCCGCCAGCCGCTCCGCCGCCACCGGGAACAGGTCCCGCCACCCCGGATCGGCGCCGACCAGATCCGGTGCGGTGCCGAACTCCGCCGGGCGCCGCTCCGCCAGGTTCTGGAACTGGACGATCACCTGGAAGAGATGGTTCAGCAGCTCGCGTACGGTGTACGCGGTGCACGGGGTGGGGTCCCCGAGCCGGTCGTCGGCGATGCCGCGCACCACGGGGGCGGTGCGCCGCGCCGCCTCGGTCAGCAGGGTGTCCATGGAAGGAGTCACAGTCGTCATACCGGCGACGCTAGGCGCCGCTGACCTGCGGCGGCTTGAAAAAACACGACATACGATCGGACCATGCCGGCCGAGCCGAGACGCGACACCCGGGGCATCGTGGACGCCGCCGGGCTCTTCGCACGGGTCCGGTTCCGCCGCCGGCTGCCCGAGGCGGCGGCGCTGCGCCCGTACATCGAGCACTACTGGCTCATCGACTGGACCGACCTGCCCCAGCCGTACCTCACCCAGGTCGTGCCGCACCCGTCCGTGAACCTCGTCTTCCAGCGGTACGGGGCCGCTCCCGGCTTCGGCGAGCTGGCCGGCATCGGGCTCGCTCTGTTCACCCAGCGGTTGGCGGGCAGCGGGCGGGTGTGCGGCGTACAGTTCCGGCCCGGCGGCTTCCGGCCCTTCGCGCCGCACGAGCCGGTCGCGCACTGGACCGGGCGCCGGCTGCCGTACGGCACGGCCGGCGAGGCGGCGGCGGTCCTCGGCCCGGACGAGGAGGTCGGGCGGGTCGCCGCCCTCGACGCCCTGCTGCTCGGCCGGGGCCCGCACCCCGACCTGCGGGCGCGGGAGGCGATGGCGCTCGCGGACCGGATCCGCACCGACCGCACCGTGCGCCGGGTGGCGGCCCTCGCCCGCGACGCCGGGCTGTCGGTGCGCACCCTGCAACGGCTGTTCGCGGACTGGGTCGGGGTGTCGCCCAAGTGGTGCATCCTGCGGTATCGCGTCCACGACGCCCTGGAACGCGCCGAGCGGGACACCGGGGTGGACTGGGCGGCGCTCGCCGCCGACCTCGGCTACAGCGATCAGGCCCATCTCGTACGGGACTTCACCGCCACCGTGGGCGTACCCCCGGCCGCCTACGCCGCCGGCGCCGCCAACTCGGCCAGCACGGCGAAGTGATCGGAGGGCCACACTCCGTCCACCGGTCCGTCCCCGGCGCGGCGCACCGACCGCACCCGGCCGGTGCCGTCGTGGGCCGGCGGCCCGGTGTGGATGTAGTCGACCCGGATGCTCAGCCCAAGTCCCGCCGCGAGATAGGGGTTGACGGTGTCCCAGGTGGCCGACGGCTGCCCCGGGTCGGCGTACCGCCAGGCGTCCAGCAGCATCTGCCCCGGCACGGCGGGCGCGGTGAGCCGGCCGCCGAACAGCCGGATCTCGTCCGAGTCCGGCTCCGCGTTGAAGTCCCCGGTGACCACCGGCGGGAACGCCCCGCCGCCGCGCCGGTCCGCCACCGCCCGGGCCAGCGCCCGTACCTGGGCGCAGCGCACCGCCGAGCCGGCCGGACCCGAGTGCAGATGGGTGGTGAAGAACGGCACCGGGCCGCCGGGGGCGGCGATCCGCGCGTACAGCGCCATCCGGCCCTCGTCGGGGCCGTCGCCGCGCGGCAGCGGCACCGCCGCCGACTCCTCGATCGGCCACCGGCTGAGCACCGCGAGCCCCACCCCGAGCCCGGGCGGGGCGGTGGCCGGGATCCGCTCGCGCCAGTGCGGCGGCAGCGTGGCCGGGGCCCAGGCGAGGTGCATGCCGAGGTCGTCGGCGAGGCGCTGCGCGAGATGGCCTTCCCGGGTGGACCAGACCTCCTGGAGGCCGCAGATGTCGGGCCGTTCGGCGCGCAGCACCGCCGTGATCGCCTCCTGCCGCCGCTCCCAGGGGCCGAATCTCCACCACAGATTCCACGTCAGAATGCGCACGGCCCGATGGTACGGTCCGGGACATGCTGACAGGGGCGGACATCCGGGCCGTGGTGTGGGACATCGACGACACCATCTTCGACTACTCGGGGGCGAGCGAGGCGGGCGCACTGAGCCACTTCGCCGCCGAGGGGCTGCCCGCCACCGCCGCCGAGGCCGCCCGCTGGGAGGCGGTGATGCGGGAGCACTACGCCCGCTATCTGGCGGGCGAACTGGCCTTCGGGGAGCAGCGGCTGGAGCGGGTACGGGACTTCCTGGGCGAGCCCGGGCTGCCCGACGAGGCGGCGCAGGCGTGGTTCGACCGGTTCAGTGTCCGGATGGAGGCGGCCTGGCGGCTGTACCCGGATGTGCTGCCGGCGCTGGAGGCGCTCACCCCGCGCTACCGGCACGGGCTGCTGTCCAACTCCAACCTCGACCACCAGGACGACAAGCTGCGCCGGCTCGGGGTGCGGGACCGCTTCGAGATGCTGCTGTGCTCGGAGCAGCTGGGGCACGCCAAGCCGGCGCCGGAGGCGTTCCGGGCGGCGTGTGAGGCGATGGGTCTGGCGGCGGGGGAGGTGGCGTACGTCGGGGATCAGCGGGTCACGGACGCGGAGGCGGCGACGGCGGCCGGGCTGCACGGCATCTGGCTGGACCGGACGGAATCGGGTGGTACGTCGGAGACGGGGGTGGGGGTGGGGGTGCACCGGGTCACGACCTTGCTGGCCCTGCCCGGTCTGCTGGCGGCGCTGGGCGGCAGGTGAGCGGTCAGCGGCGCGGGGCGCCGCCGCCGGTGGTGGTGGTGCGGGGGAGCGCGCCGGGGGTGTGGGGGTAGAGCGTCATCCGGGGATGGCCGTCGGCGTCGCGGGTCCACACGACGGTGCCCTCGCTGGTGAGATGACGGGAGATCACGGTCTCTTCGGACGCTTCGGGGCGGTTCACGGAGGTCGTCATGGCTCCAGTGTCGAGCCGGCCGACCGTTCGCGTCCATTGCATGTTTCCCCGTGTCTCCGTGCAGAATTATTGAATGATTGATCTGCGTCGGGTTCAGGTGCTCAGAGCCGTCCACCAGCACGGCACCGTCACCGCGGCGGCGACGGCGCTGCATCTGACCCCCTCGGCCGTGTCCCACCATCTGCGCGAGCTGTCCCGCGAGCTGAAGGTGCGGCTCATCGAGCCACAGGGCCGTGGGATCCGGCTCACCGGCGCGGCGTACGTGGTCATCGAGCACGGCGACGCCATGGTGGCCCGCTGGGAGCAGGCGGAGGCGGCGCTGGAGTCCTACCGCGCCGGCCACGCGGGCCTGCTGCGGATCTGCGGCTTCCCCAGCGCGGTGGCCGCCCTGATCGGCCCGGCCGCCGCCCGGCTGCGGGTCTCCCACCCGGAGCTGCGGGTGGAGGTCAGCGAGTGCGAGACCCCGGCCGGCTTCGACCTGCTGATGGCCACCGACGCCGACATCGCCGTACTCGCCCCGTCCGAGGACTTCCCGCACCCCGGCGACTCCCGCTTCGACCAGCGCGCCCTGCTGGACGAGCCGCTCGACCTGCTCGTCCCGGCCGGCCACCCGCTGGCGGAGCGTACGGGGGGCGTGCGGCTGGAGGACACGGCGCGCGAGGACTGGATCCTGCCGGCGCCCGGCAGCTGCGATCACCACCAGCGGGTGGTGGTCTTCTGCGCGGTGGCCGGCTTCACCCCCAAGGTCACCCACTACGTGAAGGAGTGGATGGCGACCTCGGCCATGGTCGGCGCCGGCCTGGGCATCTCCCTGGTGCCCCGCCTGGTCCCGTTCCCGGCCGGCCACCAGGTGGCACGCGTCCCCCTGGCGGGCGCCCCGCCCCTCACCCGCCGCATCCTGACCTGCGTCCGCGAAGGCAGCCGCGACCACCCCCTCATCCACCACGGCCTGACCGCCCTGAAAGCGGTGGCGGAGGCGGCGTTCGCGGTCCGCTGAGGGTGGCTGCCGGGGTCACGCCATCGTGTGCGACTTCCGGTAGATGGACGGGGGCACGCCGAGTTCTCGGCGGAAGATGGTGCGGAAGTTCGCGGCCGTGCCGAAACCCGTCGTGGCGGCGATCCGGTCGACGGACCAGTCGGAGGTCTCCAGCAGCCGGCGCGCCGCGCGCATCCGCTGCTGGGTCACCCAGTGCATGGGCGGCAGCCCCGTCTCCCGTACGAAGCGCCGGATGAAGGTCCGCCGCGACAGCAGACTGTGGTCCGCCATGCGCTGCACGGTGAGCGGCGCCGCCAGATTGTCGATCGCCCACTCCCGGGTGGCCCGCAGGCTGTCCCGGGCGGGGGCGGGACGGTCGGCGTACTGCGGCTCGCTGCCGCCCCGGGCGGCGGAGAGGACGACGCCCTTCGCCACGTCGTCCGCCGCCGTGGCGCCCGCATCGGTCTGGATGACATGCAGCAGCGCGTCGATTCCCGCGCCCGCGCCGGCCGAGGTCAGCACGGGGCCGTCCTCGACGAAGAGCTGATTCTCGACGACCTCCACCCCCGGATATCGCGCCCCGAGCTGATCGGTGTAGCGCCAGTGCGTCGTGGCCGCTTTTCCGTCCAGCATTCCGGCGTCCGCGAGGGCGAAGACGCCCGTGCAGATCGCGACGGTACGGGCGCCCCTTTCGACCGCGCCGGTCAATTGCTTCAGATAAGCATCGGGGACCGGGCGCAGCGGATCGTCATAGCCGGGAATCACCACGATATCGGCGCGTTCGGCGGCGGAGAGCGGGTGCGTCGGCCTGATGTCGCCGGCCGCCTCGGCGGCCGGCGATCCACCGCCCGCGTCAGCGGCGCACAGCACGACCCGGTAGCCGGGATGCTGCCCGAAGACATGCGCCGCGATGCTCACATCCAGCGCGAACGCGCGCGGCACCGCGAGAATCGCGACCACCGTCGCGCCGTCCGTGGATCCCTGTGTCACTCCTCCAGCGTACGGGTCGGGCCACGCTGGCACGATCCTTGCCGGAAGTGGCACGGCCACCTGTGGCCCGGCCCGACCCGGCCCCCATACGGTTTCGGCAGTACCGGGAAAACCCGCATTTCGCTGATCGGAGCGCCATGAGCGACGCACGCCGGACCGAAAGCCACTCCGTTCCGTGGGAAGAGACCCACGGATATGTCCAAGCCGTCAAGCACGGCGACACCATTTATCTCTCCGGCCAGGTGGCACACCAGGGGGCGGAACTGGTCGCCCCGGCCCCGGTCGATGAATCCGGAAAGGTCACCGACTTCTCCAACACGGGCGCGCAAATGCGCCAGTGCTACGCCAACGCGGCCGAACTTCTCGGACGTTTCGGTGCCTCGCTCGACGATGTCGTCGAGGAGGTCCTCTATGTGATCGACCCCGACACGGCGGGCGAGGCGGCCGGGCCGGTCCGCAAGGAGGCGTACGGCCGCCCCGACCCCCAGGTGGCCAGCACCGTCATCGGCACCCCCCGGCTGGCCTTCCCCGAGCTGCTGGTCGAGGTGCGGTTCACCGCCCGGGTCTGACCCGGGCGGTGAGGCGGGTGGCCAGGGCGCGGACGTCCACAGGAGCGGAGGTATCCACCAGGTGGACCGGGCCCAGCGCCAGCGGTCGGGCCGTGCGCTCCCACTCCTCCCATCTCTCCTCGTCCTCGGCCACCACATGCACCGGATGCCGGATGCCGGCCCGGTCGGCGCAGCGGGCGCGGGCCACCGCCGTCGGGAGCTCGCACCACACCTCGTGCACCTCCGTGGCCCCCGCCCGGCGCAGCCCCGCCGCGACCATCGGCCGCAGCGGGGCCGGCCACGGACTCTCCAGCACCGCCCGGCCATTCGCGTCCGCCAGCAGTGACCACAGCGACTCCGCCGCCGCGCGGCCAAGCGCACCGTTCCACTCCCGGTCGCTCAGAGCGAGTGGGCGCAGTGGGGCCAGGTGGTCCGCCAGGGTCTCCTTCACGGTGTCCTTGCTGAACAGTGGCAGCCCCAACTCCCGTGCCAGTGCCCGGGCGAGGGTCGTTCTGCCCGCGCCCGGGAGGCCGTTGACCAGGATGGTGGTCATGCCAGGCGCAGCAGCAGTGCGGTCGGGGTGCGGGGGAGGGTGATGGTCAGGGTGCCGGGGGTGGGGGACCAGGTGGCCTCGCCGGCGGGCGCGGTGGCCGGGTGGATGATCCGTGGGGTCAGCGCGCGGCCCCGCAGGTGGGGGAGGGGGAGGGTACGTGCCGGGTCGCCGGACCGGCGCCAGACCGTCAGGTACGAGGCGCCACCGGCCGTGCGCAGACCCAGTGCCAGCCAGTCGTCCTCCCACTGCGGCACGCCCAGCGGCCAGAACGGCACCGCCCCGGGCAGTTCGGCGCGCAACTCCTTGTAGACGCGCACCGCGTCCCGGACCTGCGTCAGCTGGTCCTCCGTCATCCGGTTCAGATGGCCCGACAGATGGATCCGCCCCAGCAGCGCGCCCGCCAGCGTGAACGCGATCTCGTCAGAGGTGAACTCCGGCTGCGGATACGCCCACACCGCGCCCTGCTCCGGCGGCACCGCCGTGGGAGCCGCTGCCGCGATCGGCGGGTAGCGCAGGAAGTCCTGCTGATCGCTGGTGGATTGCAGTTGCAGCAGCGCAAGCGACGAGCCGTCCATCCGCATGCCGCCCGAGGCGCAGTTCTCGATCACCAGCCGTGGATGGCGCTCCAGTACCCCGCGCAGCCAGTCCTGGTACGCCCGGGCGTGCCCCAGCAGCCCGGCGCCCGGGCTGGTGGTGCCGCCGGTGTCGGTGCCGGGCGGGACGGAGATGTTGTAGTCCAGCTTGAGATAGCCCACCCCCCACTCGCCGGCGAGCCGGTCCACCGTCTCGTCGAGGTGGCGGCGCGCGGCCGGGTGGCGCAGGTCCAGCTGGTAGCGGCCGTTCTCCCGGACCCGCGCCCCGTCCCGGGTGAAGTACGCGGCGTCCGGCAGCGTGGGGGCGATCGGGCTGCGTACCCCGACCACTTCGGGCTCCAGCCACAGCCCAGGGACCATGCCGTGGGAGCGGATCCGGTCCAGCACCTCGTGGATGCCGCGTTCCCCGGGGAACCGGGCGGCGGCCGGCTGCCAGGCGCCCACCGTGTCCCACCAGCCCCCGGCGTCATTGTCGTACCAGCCGGCGTCGATCACGAAGTACTCCGCGCCCGCACTCGCCGCCGCGTCGATCAGCGGCAGCAGCTTCTCGGTGGTCGGATCGCCGCTGAGGGTGTTCATGTAGTCGTTGAAGATCACCGGCAGGGCTTCGTGGTCCGGGTGCGGGCGCCGCAACAGCCGCCGGTAGGACGTCAGTTCGGCCAGCGCGCCCTCGAAACCCGCGTCCGACACGGCCAGCGCCGCCGGCACCGTGGTGAAGGACTCGCCGGGGGCCAGTCGTTCGCTCCACTGATGCTCGGTGTCGGTCGGCCCCCACAGCGCGAGATAGCCGGCCGCGTGGCGTTCGCCCGTCTCCCAGGTCCAGCCGGTCGGCGACTCGATCTGCCACAGCCATGCCGCACCGGACGCGCCGTCATCGCCCCGGGTCAGCGCGCCCATCGGCAGGTGGCCGTCGGTCGGCCAGCTGCCCCGGCTGCTGTACGCCACCCGGCCGCGCGAATCCTGCTGGTGCAGCCCGTGGTTGAGGTCCGGGACCCGGCGGCGCAGCGGTTCGCGCCGCCAGCGGCACTCGGCGAGCCAGTCGTTCTCCGCCCAGTGCAGGGTCAGTTCACCGGGGCCCGGCAGCCCGCCCAGCGTCAGCGAGGAGACCGCGTACACCGTACGCACCCCGTCGTCCGCCTCATTGGTCACCGTCACCGAGCCGCGCAGCACCGCTGTCCCCTCGGGGGACTCCAGGAGCAACGCCACCGCCAGCCCGCTCACTTCGTCCACCAGGTCGAGCCGCAACCGGTGCCAGGGCCCGGACACCTCCGTCGTGTGCGAGCGCAGCCGCAGCCGCCGCCCCACCGCCGTGTCGATGCCGCGCTGCCCGCTCCACTCGCTGCCCGTCCCCGCCGCCAGCAGTTCCACCACCGGTACCGCCGCCGCGACCGGCGACTCCGGCGCGCCCGGCGGCCCGAGCCGTACCGTACGCAGCGCTCCGTCGGCTCCCGCCGCGAACTCCGCGGTCAGCGCCGAGTGGCCCCACCGGACCCGGACATCGGTGGCAGTGGCGGCGGTCTGCTCATCGCTCGACGACACGGTGATCCCCTTGTGAATTCCCGGTTTCCACTGTCTTGACGGCCCCTGTGTGACCGGTCACAATCCTGGCATGCCTGTGACCGGTCACACAAGGAGTGGCGGACGCCCCGCCAGCATCCGCGACGTCGCCGATGCCGCCGGGGTGTCCTACCAGACCGTCTCCCGGGTCATCAACGGACACCCCAGCGTGCGCCCCGCCACCCGCACCCGGGTCGAAGCCGCCATCGCCGCCCTCGGGTTCCGGCGCAGCGCCACCGCGCACGCGCTGGCCAGCGGCCGGAGCCGGGCGCTGACCGTACTCACCTCCAACACCACCCACTACGGCTACGCCGCCGCCCTCAAAGGCATCGAGGAGGCGGCCCGCGCCGCCTCCTTCGCGGTGGGCATCTCCGTCCTGGAGTCGGACGAGGACCACGTGGTACGCGACGCCGTACGCCGCGCCACCGACTCCGGCGGCGGACTGATCGTGATCGCCTACGACCGCCCCGGCGTCCGCGCCCTGCAACTCGTCCCCGACGACGCCAAGATGGTGGCCGCCGTGGAGACCCCGGCCACCGCCCCGCCGCCCGGCAGCCCCTGGGTGTGGACGGACGACCGCGCCGCCGCCCGCCGCATGACCCGCCACCTCCTCGACCTCGGCCACCACACCGTCCACTACCTCGCCATCCCCTCCACCACCGACACCAGCGGCGGGGCCCAGCGCGCCGCCGGCTGGCGCGAGGCGCTGCGCGAGGCCGGCCTGCCCGCCCCCGAACCGCTGCTCGCCGGCTGGGAGCCGGCCGACGGCTACGCCGCCGGGCGCCGTCTCGCCGCCGACCCGGACGTCACCGCCGTGCTGTGCGGCAACGACGACCTGGCGCTCGGGATGCTGCGCGCCCTGCACGAGGCCGGCCGCGCGGTGCCGGGCGACGTCAGCGTCGCCGGCTTCGACGACGCCCCGCACTCCGCCTATCTCAGCCCGTCCCTCACCACCGTCCGGCTCGACTTCACCGGCCTGGGCCGCGCCACCTTCGCGCTGCTGCACGGCCTGCTGGAGGCCGGCGAACCCATCACCCCGCACTCCGTGGCCCCGCCCGAGCTGATCATCCGTGAGAGCACCGGCCCGGTGCCCCGACCGCCCCGCTGACGTACGGCGCCGCCCGCCCCCCTACCGGGCACCGGCCGCGCCGCCACCGAACGCCCCCAGGAGTCCACGATGAAGAGGACATCCACCGCACTGGCCCTCCTGTGGGCCGGCGCCCTGACCCTGCCCCTGATCCTGACCGCCGGATGCAGTGACAGCTCCGTCATCGACCACACCGACGAGGCGGCCCGCATGACGCCCGTCGACCCGCTCGGCGACCTGTCCGGCGTCACCCTCACCTTCTGGACCGCCCAGTCCTCCGTCGAGGCCGCCGCCCCGGTCATCGACGCCTTCGAGGCGGCCACCGGGGCGACCGTGCGCACCGAGGCGATCCCCGACCTGTACGAGCAGAACGTGCCCACCCGGCTCGCCGCCGGCGACATGCCCGACCTGCTGTTCTGGCAGCCCAGCATCTCCACGCTGCCCTTCATCCACCCGCAGCGCAATCTGCTGCCGCTGGACAACGAGCCCTGGGTCGCCGAACTCGGCCCCACCGAAGCCTCCCTGGGCGTCATCGACGGCACCCGCTTCGCCGCCATCGTCTCCAGCCCCGCCATGCTCGGCGTCTACTACAACAAGGCGGTCTTCGCCGAAGCCGGCCTGACCGAGGACGACTTCCCCACCAGCTACGCCGAACTCCTCCGGCTGGGCCACACCGTCCAGGACCGTACGGACGCCGCCGCCTTCTACGAGGCCGGCGGCGATCAGTGGCCGCTGCAATGGCAGGTGCAGGCGCAGCTCACCGACCTCCCCGACAGCTGGTGGCAGGGCCTCAACCGCAACGAGCAGCACTGGACCGACCCGGTGGTGGTCGATGCCATCGCCACCTACCGGGACGACCTGCTCGGCGCCGGCCTCGCCCAGCAGGACTACCGCACCGGCACCTTCACCGGCCAGGCCGACGCCCTGTGGGAGGGCAGCTCCGCCATGGCGCTCAATGTCACCGCCCTCCAGACGCTCTTCCAGGCCCAGCACCCGACCGAGGAGATCGACGACACCATCGGCTGGTTCCCGGTCGCCAACTCCGACGCGAACGGCCTCTACTCACCCGACCAGGCCAACGGCGTGGTCGCCTTCCGCACCGGCGACGAGACCCGGCAGAACGCCGCCCGGCAGTTCCTCGCGTACTGGCTCGGCCCCGGCTACCCCGACTACCTCGACGCCCGCCGGATCACCTCCGTCCAGCCGGCCGTCCCCACCCCCGACGGCCTGCCACAGATCGCCCTCGACCAACTCGCCGCGCTGCCGGGGGCACACGGCGTCTTCCAGGCGAAGGCCATCGTCGCCCCCGACCTGCACGTCGGGCTCGCCGAGCTGATCTACGGCCAGAAGTCCCCCGAAGCGGTCGCGCGGTTCGTCGACGACCAGTTCTCCGAAATCGCCCAGGCCCAGGGCGCCGAAGGCTTCTGAGGAAGCATCAGAGAGGAGGAACCGTGCCCATGGCCACTTCCGGCACCCGCGCCCGCGCCCCCGGCCGGATATCCCGGGCGGCCGTGCACCACCCCTGGTGGTTCGCGCTGCCCGCCGTCCTCGTCTTCGGCGGCTTCTTCCTGCTGCCCAACCTGCTGAACTTCGTCTACCCCTTCACCGACTGGTCCGCCTACCAGAGCCGGATCTCCTACGTCGGCCTCGACAACTTCCAGCGAATCCTCGACAACGGCGCCCTGCTCCGCGCCATCCGCACCACCCTCCTGTACGCGCTGCTCGCCGCCTTCTTCCAGAACCTCTTCGGCCTGCTGCTCGCGCTCCTGCTGGAGAAGGACACCCGCTTCAACCGGCTCTTCCGCACCGTCTTCTTCCTCCCCGTCCTCATCTCCGCGCTCGCCGTCGGCTACCTCTTCCAGGCCCTCCTCAACACCGACGGCGCCCTCAACAACGCGCTGGGCACCGCCATCCCCTGGCTGGGCAGCACCACCTGGACGATCGTGCTGGTCGCCGTCATCCACGGCTGGAAGTGGATGGGCCTGGCCATGCTGATCTACCTCGCCGGCCTCAAGGGCATCCCCGGCGAGACCCTGGAGGCGGCCCGCGCCGACGGCGCCGGACCCTGGCGGATGTTCTGGTCCATCCGCTTCCCCCTCCTCGCCCCCGCCGTCACCTTCAACGTCACCACCTCACTCCTGGGTTCGATGAACACCTTCGACATCGTCCAGGCCACCACCGGCGGCGGCCCGGCCGGCGCCACCGAGGTGATGAACATCTACATGTTCCGCGTCTTCGGCCAGGGCCTGTACGCCCAGGCGTCCGCCATGAGCCTGGTGCTCTTCCTGGTGGTCGTCGCCCTGGCCATCCCGCTGGTGACCGGCCTGCGCAAGAGGGAGCAGCTGCTGTGAACACCACCGCGCCCGCCGTCATCTGGCGCTGGAGCCGCCCCGCCCTGGTTATTGTGCTCGCCGCGCTCGCCGTGGGCGTACCACTGTGGCTGGTGCTGGTCACCGCCGCCAAGCCGCAGGGCGAGGCCGTACGCCCCAACCTCGACCCGCCGCAGCACTGGCAGCCCGCCCAGAACTACTCCGACGCCCTGGGCCAGGGCGAGATGCTGCGCGGCCTGCTCAACAGCCTGCTGGTCATCGTCCCGGCCGTCATCCTCGTACTGGTCCTGGGCGCGGCAGCCGCCTGGGTGTTCGCCCGCCGCAGGGGCAAGCTGGTCACCATCGCGTACACCGTCTGCATCAGCGGGCTGCTGCTGCCCCCGGCGATCATCACCATCGTGCTGCAACTGCGCCAGCTCGGCCTGGCCGGCACCCGCCCCGGAATGATCGCCGTCTACACCGCCATGTATCTGTCCACGGCCATCTTCTTCATGACCGGCTTCATCCGGGCCATCCCGCACGAGCTGGAGGAGGCCGCCCGGATGGACGGCGCCGGCCCGCTGCGGATCTTCGCCCGGATCATCCTGCCGCTGCTGCGCCCGGTCATCGCCACCGCCACGATCATGGTGATGCTCTACGCCTGGAGCGACGTCTTCTACGCCTTCTTCGTGCTGGGCGGGGGCGACGCCGCCACGCTGCCGATCAAGCTCTTCCAGGTCGCCAGCGCCCAGCTGTACCTCAACAACTGGCATCTCATCTTCGCCTATGTGGTGCTGATGAGCCTGCCGATGGTCGTGGTCTTCCTGGTCGCCCAGCGAAGGATCGTCTCCGGCATCACCAGCGGAGCCGTCAAGTAACCCCTGTTCAACCCCCGTTCCGAAGGAAAGGACTGCACCCCCACATGAGCGAGTCCCCAGCACGGCACGGAACATCCCGCCCAGCGAGAGCGAAAAGGAAACTCCTCCGCATGACGATCGCCGCCGCCGTCGCCGTGGCCACCCTCGGCGCCGCCGCCCCGGCCGGTGCCGCCGCCGAGGAGCCGGCCGCCGCCCCCGCCCTCACCGTCGACCTCGGCGCAGCCGAGGGCCCCCTGCTGTACGGCGCCAACGGCGCGCTGTACGGCCTCAGCGACGACGGCGTCCCCAGCGACGCCATCCTCGCCCCGCTCAAGCTGACCACCATCACCCAGAAGCCCGAGGGCGGGGCCCAGCACCCCAACGGCGACGCCCTCACCGTCTCGGACTCCTTCTTCCGCAACGGTGGCGGCGACGTCTACGTGATGATGCAGGACATCTACGCCCAGTGGCCGTACGAGGATCTTGGCCTGGCCGACTATCTCACCAAGGTCGACGGCATCATCGAACGGATCGCCGCCCACCCGGACGCCGACCGCTTCGTCGTCGTCCCCTTCAACGAACCCGACCAGATCTGGTACCGGCTGGACATCGCCGACACCGCCCAGTACCAGCGCAACCGCGACCGCTTCCTCGCCGACTGGTCCACCGTCCACGACCGGATCCGCGCCATCAGCCCCACCCTGCGCATCGCCGGGCCCAACGAGGCGCGCTACGACCGCCGTTTCCTGCCCGACTTCTACCGCTACGCCCACGACCACGGCGTGCTGCCGGACATCACCACCTGGCACGAGCTGTCCCCCGACTCGCTGCGCTCCTTCCAGGGCAACCTGGACCACTACCGGGCCCTGGAGCGGGAGATCGGCTTCGGCCCGCTGCCGGTCAACATCGACGAGTACGCCAACCGCCGCGATCTGTCGGTGCCGGGCCAACTCGTCCAGTGGGTGAGCATGTTCGAGCGCAACAAGGTTTTCGCCAACCAGGCGTACTGGGACATGGCCGGCAACCTCGACGGCAATGTGGTGCGCGCCAACATCCCCAACGGCGGCTGGTGGTTCTTCCGCTGGTACGCCGCGCTGAGCGGCGACACGGTGCGCGTCACCCCGCCGCGGGCCGACACCATCGACACCCTCCAGGGCCTGGCCTCCCTGGACACCGGCCGGCGCCAGGCCCAGGCCCTGGTGGGCGGCGCGGACGGCGCCGCCGATGTGGTCTTCCGGCGCGTCGACCCGGCGCTGTTCGGCGACCGGGTCGCCATCACCGTCGCCGAGGCCCGCTGGTCCGGCTACGAGGGCGCCCACCCCGCGCCCCGGGTCATCGGCCGCGGTACGGCACCGGTCGGCGCGGACGGTACGGTCACGGTGCCGCTGGCGGGGATGGAGCGGATGTCGGCGTACCGGGTGGTGCTCACCCCGGCGGGATCGGGCACCCCGGACAGGGTGCCGGCGCACTGGCGCGGCACGTACGAGGCGGAGGACGCCCGCATCACCGGCGGGCAGATCTACACCCAGGGCACCGTCGCCAACGCCAACGGCTACGCCACCTCCGGCACTCGCGATGTCGGCTCGCTCAACCAGCCCGACAGCCAAGTGGAGTTCACCGTCGAGGTGCCGGCCCCCGGCGACTACGACCTGACCGTCTTCTACGGCAACCGGAGCGGTGAGCCGGCCACTCAGCGCCTGATCGTGGACGGAGCCCCGGCCGGCACCGTGACCTACTCCGCGACGCTCAACTGGACCTATCGCGCCACCGCGACCGTGCCCCTCGCGCTGACCGCCGGCCGGCACACCCTCACCCTCGCCAAGGGCGACGGCGAGGCCACCCTGGACAAGATCGAACTCACCCCGGCCGCCGAGCCCTTCACCGCCTACGAGGCCACTCTCGCGGACACCACCGGCAGCCCCGGCTACGACTACACCTCGACCGCCGGACCCGGCACCGGCGCACTGGTGCTGGGCAGTGCGGCGGACGGCGCGGTCTTCGACGTGTACGCGCCCCGCGACGGCTACTACCGGCTGACCCCGCGCTACACCGGCGCGGGCCCGCTGACCCTCACCGCGCACGGCGAACGGTTCGCCGCCCCGGCCGGGCAGGGGCAGCGGGTGCTGCTGGCGGCCGGCAACAACCGGATCACCGCCACCGCCACCGCCACCGCCACCGGCACCGGCACCGGCAGCACCGCGCTCACGGCCCTGGAGGTGACCGGCGCCGGGGACACCACCGGCCTGGCCACGTACCAGGCGGCCGGCGCCACGCTGGCCGGCACCACCACCCTGGCGAGCAGCCCGCACGCCGCAGGCGGCACGTATCTGCGCTGGCTGGGCAACGGCGAGGCCAACACCGCCGCCTTCACCGTCCGCGCCGAGCGCACCGGCCCGCACCTGCTGATCGTGCACTACGCCAACGACGAGCGCGCCGACAACGGCCACGCCTACAACTCGGACGTCATCTCCCGCACCCTGGACATCCGGGTGGCCGGCGCCACCACCCGGGCGACGTTCCGCAACTCCTACGGCTGGCAGAACTTCTGGGGCCAGGCCGTCCTCATCGACCTCCCCGCCGGCACCCACACCCTCACCCTGGCCAACCCGGCCGCCCACGCCCCCGACATCGACCGCCTCGAACTGGCCCCGGTGCGGGGCTGATCCTGCCCCGCACCGCCTTCACAGCAGAGTCAGCTGAGTGGCGGCCGGCTCCCGGCCGGCCGCCTCCGGCTCATCGGGTACGGGCTCGGGCGGAATGCCGCGCGCGGCTCCCGGCCGGGCGGCCGGGCCGATGCCGTACTCGGCGGCCAGCTCGTGCACCTGCCGGGTGATCCGCCGCTGATACCAGGTGGGGGCGTACGCGCCGCCCTCGTACAGCACCTCGTAGCGCCGCACCAGCCCGGGATGGTGCCGGGCCAGCCAGCTCATGAACCACTCCCGCGCGCCGGGCCGCAGATGCAGCGCCAGCGGCGTCACCGAGGTGGCCCCGGCGGCGGCGATCGCCCGTACGGTGGCGCGCAGCTGCTCGGGGGAGTCCGCCAGGTACGGGATCACCGGCGCCATCAGCACCCCGCAGCCGATGCCGTGGTCGGTGAGCGCCCGCACCACCTCCAGCCGCCGCTGCGGGGCCGGGGTGCCGGGCTCCACGGTGCGCCACAGCTCGGGGTCGGTGAAGCCGACCGAGACGGAGACCCCGATCTCGGTGACGGCGGCGGCCTCCCGCAGCAGGGGGAGATCGCGCAGAATCAGTGTGCCCTTGGTGAGGATCGAGAACGGGTTGGCGTAGTCGCGCAGCGCCGAGATGATCCCGGGCATCAACCTGTACTTGCCCTCCGCCCGCTGATAACAGTCGACGTTGGTGCCCATCGCGACGTGCTCGCCCTGCCAGCGCCGCCCGCCCAGCTCCTTGCGCAGCAGCTGCGGGGCGTTGACCTTGACCACGATCTGTGAGTCGAAGCCGATGCCGGTGTCGAGGTCGAGATAGCTGTGGGTCTTGCGGGCGAAACAGTAGACGCAGGCGTGACTGCATCCCCGGTACGGGTTGACCGTCCATTCGAACGGCATCCGGGACGCGCCCGGCACCCGGTTGAGGATCGAACGCGCCCGCACCTCGTGGAAGGTGATCCCCCGGAACTCGGGGGTGTCGAACGTCCTGGTGACGACTTCGGAGCCGAAGAGGGCGGGGCTGGCGGCCCGGCCGTCCTCGCTCAGGTTGTTCCAGCGCATGCAAATAGAACACCGGTTCGAATCCGGTCTGTCAAGCGCGGATTTTGGGGGAGGGGCGCACAGATGGTTGGCTTGCCGCCAAGTCCGAAGATCGCCGGGAGGATTGTCATGGCGCAGGTAGAAGTCATTACTCAGCGTGAGATCAACGCGGAGCCGGACGATGTGCTGGACGCCATCGCGGACTATCGGGAGGTACACCCCCGGCTGCTTCCGGAGCAGTTCACCGACTTCGAGGTGCGCGAGGGCGGCGACGGGGAGGGGACGGTGGTCTTCTTCCGGCTCCACGCCACGGCCAAACGGGTCCGCGAGTGCCTGATGGAGGTCACCGAACCGGATGACAACACCCTGGTGGAGACCGACCGCAACTCCACGCTGGTCACCACCTTCACGGCGGTGCCCGGCTCGGTGAAGGGCACCTCCAGCGTGACCATCCGCAGCACCTGGGAGGGCGCCGGCGGCATCGGCGGGATCTTCGAGCGGATCTTCGCCCCGCGCGGCCTCAACGGCTTCTACGAGCAGATCCTGGCCAACCTGGCCAAGGAAGTGGAGTCCGGCGCCGGCAAGGAGTAAGTGGTCGCGTCCCCGCGCGACCGCGCCGCCCGCCGGCCAGGCGGGCGGCGGCCCCCGTACGCACCAGTGCCCGCTACGCCGCGCCCGGGTGCCAGGCCGGCCATTCCTCGGGGCGGTCGGCCCAGTGCACCTGCTCCGGGTCATCGAGATCGATGTCCGGGAAGAGCTGCCGGATGCGCGGCTCGAACTCCTCCTCGGACAGCGGCTCCCAGCCCACCCCGCGCAGCCAGACCAGCCGGTAGCGGTGGTCGTCGCCGAAGGAGCCCACGTACACCGGATAATCGGGCTCCGGTGGGCGTGGACGTTTCGCTCTGGTCATCCCACCACCGCCTTCCGCTGGTCCGCCTTCCGCCAGGTGTGCCGTACGGGCCGGGGCTCACATCTCGGGCTTCTCGCCCTTCGTGGTCGACATGTCGATCACGGTGAACCGCGCGCCGTTGTCGTCCGCGCACTCGGCCCAGCGGCCGAACGGGCTGTCCTGCGGCTCGCTGATGATCCGGCCGCCCAGCTTCTCCGCGGTGGCCGCCGCGTCGTCGCAGTGGTCGACGCCGAAGTACAGCCGCGCGTACGTGCCGCTCTCCGCCGCGCCGGCCCCGGTCGGCATGGGCATCCGCCCCGCCACCGCCTGGCCGCCGGCGTGCACGGTCTTGTAGTCGAACTCGCCCGGATCGCCGACCCGGTGCATCTCCACCGGGAAGACCGCGCTGAAGAACGTGTCGAACGCCGCCGCGTCGCTGGTCACCACCTCGCTCCAGCACACCGACCCCGGCTGCCCCATCGCGCCGAAGCCCTGGTGGGTGCCCGGCTGCCAGCAGCCGAACGTCAGCCCGTCCGGGCTCTGCGCGATCAGCATCCGGCCGAACTCGCCGACGCTCATCGGCTCCATCAGCAGCGTGCCGCCGTTCTCCCGGATCCGGCCCGCGGTCGCCTGCACGTCGTCGGTGGCGAAGTACAGCGTCCAGGCCGGGGTCAGCTCCTGGCCCGGCATCGGGGGCATGAGTGCGGCCATCGGCTTTCCGTCCAGGCTGGCCATCGTGTATCCGCCGTAATCGGGACCCGCGGTCATGAAGTCCCAGCCGAACATCTCCCGGTAAAAGGTCTTGCCGGCGTTGAGATCGGCGACCACACAGTCGGCCCAGATCGGTGCTCCTTCGGGAAATTCCGCCATGGGTAACGCCTCCACAAGAAGTATGGGCATGGAATATGGAGATAATCCTCTTCTTCCACGCTAACCACAGACCGGGCATCGTGCAGGGCGAATGGGTGATTACCGAACGTGTGTACGTGAGCGCCGTCGGGCGCCAGGCGTACGGGGCGCACACGCTCGGCGCGTGAAAGCGCCGGCGCACCACCACCTTCGCCATTGCCCCCCGCCGCCGCCCCGCCGGGGGATACCGTGGAACCGCTCCCCTCGCCAATGAAGGAGAGATGGTGGCCGCAGAGCCGGAAATCCCCCAGCAGCGTGACCCCGCACTCCCCGACACCCGCACATCGCTGTCCGGCCGGATTCCGCTCGCGGTGGCGGTCGTCGACACCGCGGGCCGCATATCCCATTGGAGCAGCGGAGCCCGCAAGCTGTTCGGATTCCGCCGGGAGGAGGCGGTCGGCCGGATCGCCGCGGAGATCGTCCCGGTCACCGGCGTCCTGGACGCCCCCGGCTACCCCACCGCCGGCCGCTTCCGCACCCACGGCCAGGGCGAGCCCGGCGCGTCACCGCGCGGCAGCGGCGACATCCTGTGGTGGACGTACCCGCTGCCCGCGCCCGACGACCGCCCCGGCGGCGTACTGATCCTGGCCACCGACGCCACCCCGCTGCGCTCCGTCGAGGGCACCACCGCCGCCCCCGGCGACAAGGTCGGCGCCGGCTTCGCCCGGCACACCGACTTCGACCACGCCGAAGACCTCGCCCGCGGCCTCCCGGAGATCATGCCCGGCATGAGCCCGCAGGAGAGCGGCGTCATCGTCGAGCGGATCCTGGCCCTGGGCTACCCCGTCCTGGAGCTCAGCCGGCACACCCGGGTCCCCGTCACCCCGGACTGGGGCGTCCCGCGCCGCGCCGCCCGCCGCGCCCGGCTGCTGCGCGCCGTCACCGAGGCCGGGCTTGAGCCCGACCCGGAGTTCGACCTGGAAGCCGACCTGGAGTACGCCGCCGTCCGCGAGCGCCTCGAATTCCTCAACGAGGTCAGCTCCCGCATCGGCTCCTCCCTCGACCTGGGCCGCACCATCGAGGAGGTCAGCCAGGCCGTCGTGCCGCGTTTCACCGATGTCGCCGGCACCTATCTGCGCGAACAGGTCATCGCCGGCGAGGGCTTCCCCGACGGCCCGCCCGACACCTCCACCCTGTGGCACCGGGTCGCCGTCGAGCACACCGACGAACCGGGCCGCTGGGACGACGTGGTGCCGGTCGGCGAATCCATGACCTTCCCCGCCAACACCCCCTTCTTCCAGTGCATGACCAGCGGCGAGCCCGTCCTGGTCCCACGCGTCACCGAGGAGATGGGCAACGCCATCGCCGCGCAGTTCGACAAGCGCGACATCCGCCCGCTCATCAACCACCGCTCCATGCTGGTCGTCCCGCTCAAGGCCCGGCAGGTGGTGCTCGGCTTCATGATCCTGCTGCGGCACCGCACCCGCCCCGAGTTCCACGACATGGACCGGGTCACCGGCGCCGAGCTGGCCGCCCGCGCCGGGCTCGTCCTCGACAACGCCCGCATGTACACCTACCAGGAGAATGTCGCCGACACCCTCCAGGACAGCATGCTGCCGCGCATCGAGCCGCGGACGGCAGGCTGCGACACCGCCACCCGCTACCTGCCCGGCACCCGGCTGGGCCGGGTCGGCGGCGACTGGTTCGACACCATCCGGCTGCCCGGCTGCCGTACCGCCCTGGTCGTCGGCGACGTGATGGGCCACGGCCTCAACTCCGCCGCCATGATGGGCCAGCTGCGTACCGCCGTCCAGACCATGGCCGCCCTGGACACCGAGCCCGCGCAGCTGCTGCGTTCCCTGGACGACCTCGCCCAGCGGCTCGGCGACCACTACCTGGCCACCTGCCTCTACGCGGTGTACGACCCGGTCCGCGGCGAGCTGCGGATCGCCAACGCCGGGCACATCCCGCCGGTGCTGGTGCGGGCCGCCGACGGCCGCAGCGAGCTGCTGGAGCTGCCCTCCGGCGCGCCGATCGGGGTGGGCCGGGTCGCGTTCGAGTCGGTCACGGTTCCGGTCGGCCCCGGCGACCGGCTCGTGATGTGCACGGACGGGCTGATCGAGGTACGCGGCCAGGACATCGGCGCCGGGCTCGCCGCACTGTGCGAATCCGCCGCCCACCCGGCCGCCTCCATGGACGCCGCCTGCGACACCATCATCCGCACCCTGGCCTGCGCCACCACCCCCGAGGACCGCAAGGACGACGTGGCGCTGCTGATGGCCCGGCTCAACGGCATCGCCGCCCGGGACGCCGCGCTGTGGCGGCTGGCCACCGCCCCCCAGGAGGTCGGCCGGGCCCGTCGCCTGGTCCGCGACCAACTGCGCAGCTGGGGCCTGTCCGCCGTGGCGGACACCGCCCAGCTGCTGGTCAGCGAGGTGGTCACCAACGCCGTACGGCACGCGCGGAGCGGTCCGGTGGAGCTGCGGCTCGTGCGCTCGGACGCGCTGCTGTGCGAGGTCGCCGACGACGGCCCCGAGCTGCCCGTGCTGCTGAACGCCCGGGAGAGCGACGAGGCGGGGCGCGGCCTGTCCGTGGTCAGCCGGCTGGCGAGCGGCTGGGGCACCAGCCGTACGGACCGGGGCAAAACGGTATGGTTCGAGCTGCCCTTGCCGCCGGCCGGTCGCCGGGCCCGCCGGACGGGCGCGGAGCCGGGCTGAGCGACGCCTGGGAGAGCTTCTGGCGGGCCGCCCCGGAGGTACGGGCCAGGTCTTCCGGGCCGCGGGGTCCAGCGTGGCCGGGGGCGGCATCTGCCGCTGTTCGCACCGCACTTGGCCGAGCCTTCCGCAGGGACCGGTCCCGCGCGGCGGCGTGCCACCGCCGCCCGCCGCCCGCCGCGTGTGATGGGCCGTAGGCGTCGGTGGGGCAGGGCACCTGCCGCCCGTTGGGGACCGGCCCCGCGCCCTCGGCGCCGGGACCCCGGACCCCGCCGGCTGCCCGGCACCCATCGGGGGCCGACCCCCCGCTGTCGGCGCCGGGGCCGGCCCTGCTCCGCCGCGCCGCGCCGCGCGGCCCGCTGCTCTCCCGGCCGGCCGCCGCGCCCCGGTTCCGTGGCGCGTCTGCGCCGGTCGGGGGCCATCGGCGGGCCGTTCCGCGACGGCGCCTTCCCCCTGGCAGGGCGAGCGCGTAGCCTGACGCGGCATGAAGATCTTGATCTCCGCCGACATGGAGGGGGCCACCGGAGTCACCTGGCCCGCCGACTGTCTGCCCGGGCGGCCCGAGTGGCAGCGGTTCCGGCCGGTCTTCACCTCTGATGTGAACGCCGCCATCGCCGGGTTCTTCGACGGCGGCGCCGACGAGGTCATCGTCAACGAGGCGCACATGACCATGCGCAACCTCCTGCTGGAGCAGCTGGACGACCGCGCCGTGCTGCTCACCGGCCGGCACAAGGAACTGGGCATGGTCGAGGGCGTCCAGCGCGGCGACATCGACGGCATCGCCTTCGTCGGCTACCACTGCGCCGCCGGAGCCGAAGGCGTCCTCGCCCACACCTACCTCGGCAGCTGCATCACCGGCGTCTTCGTCGACGGGGTACGTGCCAGCGAGGGCCTGCTCAACTCCCTGGTCGTCGCCGAGTACGGCACCCCGGTGGTGCTGGTCACCGGCGACGACCTCACCTGCGTCGACGCCCAGGGGTACGCGCCGCAGGCGCCCGCCGTCGCCGTCAAGGACCATGTCTCCCGGCACGCCGCGATCTGCCGCACCCCCGCCCGTACCGCCGCCGACATCCGCACCGCCGCCGCGCGCGGCGCCGTGCTGGCGCACCGGCACGACCCGGCGCCGCCCAAGGACCGCACCGTCGAGGTGGAGTTCGACGCCGAACAGCTGGCCGGCGCCGCCACCTTCGTCCCCGGCGTGGAGCGGACCGGGCCGCGCCGGGTGGCGTACACCGCGCCCACCATGTACGAGGGCATCCGCTGCTTCAAGGCGCTGACCACGCTGGTATCCAACGCAGTTGAGGAATGGTATGGCTGAGCACCACCCGCACGCACCGCACGCACCGCACGCACCGCACCACATCGATGAGATCGCGCTGGAGGAGGCCGTCACCTTCACCAGCGATCTCATCCGCATCGACACCACCAACCGGGGACAGGGGGACGGCCGCGAGCGGAAGGCGGCCGAGTATGTCGCCGAGCGGCTGACCGAGGCCGGACTCGACCCGATACTGCTGGAGAAGGCTCCCGAGCGCACCAATGTGGTGGCCCGCATCGAGGGCACCGACCCGTCCGCCGACGCCGTTCTCGTCCACGGCCACCTGGACGTGGTACCCGCCGACCCCGCCGAGTGGTCCGTCGATCCCTTCTCGGGGGAGATCAGGGACGGCGTGGTGTGGGGCCGCGGCGCCGTCGACATGAAGGACGCCGACGCCATGGTGCTGGCCACCGTACGGGCCTGGGCCCGGGCCGGCATCCGCCCGCGCCGCGACATCGTGCTCGCCTTCACCGCCGACGAGGAGGACTCCGCCGAAGTCGGCTCCGGCTTCCTCGCCGACCACCGCCCCGAACTCTTCGAGGGCTGCACCATCGGCATCAGTGAGTCCGGCGCCTACACCTTCCACCCGGGCGACGGCCGGCGCATCTACCCGGTGGCGGCCGGCGAACGCGGCACGGGCTGGCTGAAGCTCACCGCAGGCGGCCGTGCCGGACACGGCTCGCGCGTCAACCACGAGAACGCCGTCTCCCGGCTCACCGCCGCCGTCACCCGCATCGGCGACCACCAGTGGCCGCTGCGGCTGACCCCCACCGTCCGCGCCGCGCTCACCGAACTCGCCGCGCTGTACGGGCTGCCGCTGCCCGACCTCGACGACGACGACGCCGTGGAGCGGCTGGTCGCCGACCTCGGCCGGGCCGGCACGCTGGTCGCCGGCGCACTGCGCAACAGCACCAACCCCACCATGCTGGACGCCGGTTACAAGGTGAATGTCATCCCCGGCTCGGCCACGGCGCACATCGACGGCCGGCTGCTGCCCGGCACCGAGGAGGAGTTCGCCGCCACCCTGGACCGGCTCACCGGCCCCGACGTGGCCTGGGAGTACTACCACCACGAGCCGGCTCTGCAAGCCCCCGTGGACACCCCGGCGTTCGCCGTCCTGCGCGAGGCGCTGCTGCACTTCGACCCCGGCGCGCACGTCATCCCGTACTGCATGTACGGCGGCACCGACGCCAAGCAGTTCTCCCGGCTCGGCATCCAGGGCTACGGCTTCATGCCGCTGCGGCTGCCGGAAGGCTTCGACTACCAGGCGATGTTCCACGGCGTGGACGAGCGGGTCCCCGTCGACGCCCTGCACTTCGGCACCCGCGTCCTTGACCGTACGCTGCTCGCCCTCTAGGAGGCCGCACCATGGCGCACGACCGTTACGGAACCTGGCCCTCGCCCATCGACGCCGCCCTGGTCGCCGCCCATGACGGCAAGCCCGAGTATCTGGGCGCCGTCGGCGAGGAGCTGTGGTGGACGGCGCCGCGCCCCGCCGAGGGCGGCCGGCGGGCCCTGGTGCGGCTCCGCCCGGACAGTGGCGGGGTCACCGAGACGGTGCTGCCCGCGCCGTGGAACGCCCGCAACCGGGTCATCGAGTACGGCGGCCACCCGTGGGCCGGCATCGCCCGGCCCACCGGCGGGCCGCTGGTGGTCTTCACCGACTACGGCGACCAGCGGGTGTACGCGCTGGAACCGGACGCCCCCGGCGGGCCGGTGCCGCGCCCGCTGACCCCGGCGGGGGGCGCGGGAGGCGCCGGGCGTGAGCTGCGCTGGTGCGATCTGCGCCCGCACCCCGAGCGGGGCGAGGTGTGGGCGGTGCTGGAGGAGCACGGCGCGGACGGAGCGGACGGCGCGGTGCGCCGGGTGCCGGTCGCCATACCCCTGGACGGCTCGGCCGCCACCGACCCGGCCGCGCTGCGCGAACTCGCCCCGGCCGGACACCGTTTCCTCTCCTGCCCCCGGCTCTCCCCGGACGGCCGCCGCGCGGTGTGGCTGGCCTGGGACCACCCCCGGATGCCGTGGGAGGGCACCGAGCTGAAGATCGCCGACCTCGGCGCGGACGGGCGGCTGAGCGGGGTACGCACCCTGGCCGGCGGCCCCGACGAGGCCATCGCGCAGGCCGAATGGGCCCTGGACGGCACCCTGTTGGCCACCACCGACCGTACCGGCTGGTGGAATCTCCACCGCATCGACCCGGACACCGGGGCGGCCGATCACCTGTGCGCGCGGCAGGAGGAGTTCGCCGAGGGGCTGTGGCGGATCGGCTGGCGCTGGTTCGCCCCGCTGGACGGCGGGCTGATCGCCGTTCTGCACGGCAGGGGCGGGTTGCGTCTGGGCATCCTGGACCCGGCGAGCGGTGAACTCGCGGACGCCCCCGGTGCCTGGGGCGAATGGGCGCCGGCGCTGGCCGTGCAGGGCAGCCGGGTCACCGGCATCGCGGCCGGGCCGCACACCGGCTGGGAGATCGTGCAGTTGGACACCGCCACCGGACGCACCCGGGTGCTGGCCGAACGCCACCATGATGCCGTCGATCCCGGCTACTACCCGCGGCCGGCGGCCCGTACGTTCACCGGCCAGGACGGGCGGGAGATCCACGCCACCGTTTACCCGCCCACCCATCCGCACACCACCGCCCCGCCGCCGGACGAGGAACTGCCCCCGTACGTCATCTGGGCGCACGGCGGCCCCACCTCCCGCGCCCCGGTCGTCCTGGACCTGGAGATCGCCTACTTCACCTCGCGCGGCATCGGTGTGGCCGAGGTCAACTACGGCGGCTCCACCGGCTTCGGCCGCGCCTACCGCGAGCGGCTGCGCGAACAGTGGGGCGTGGTGGACGTGGCCGACTGCGCCGCCGTCGCCCGCGCGCTGGCGGCCGAGGGCAGCGCCGACCCGCGCCGGCTCGCCATCCGCGGCGGCAGCGCCGGCGGCTGGACCGCCGCCGCCTCCCTCACCTGCGCCGACACCGCCGGCCTGTACCGCTGCGGCACCATCAGCTATCCGATCCTGGACCTGGCGAGCTGGACCGGGCCCGGCACCCACGACTTCGAGTCCCGCTATCTCGACTCGCTCATCGGCCCGCTGGAGAAAGTCCCCGAGCGCTATCACGACCGCTCCCCGGTGCACCGGGCGGACCGGATCGCGGTGCCGTTCCTGCTGCTGCAAGGACTTGACGACGTGATCTGCCCGCCCGAACAGGCCGACCGGCTGCTGGCCGCGCTCGCCGAACGCGAGGGCCCCACCGTGCCGCACGCCTACCTCACCTTCCCCGGCGAGGGCCACGGCTTCCGCCGCGCGGACACGATCAGCCGCGCCGTCGAGTCCGAACTGGCCCTGTATCTGACGGCCTTCGACATCTCCCACCCGGCCGCCCCCGTACTGGAGCTGCGCTCATGACCCCCATACCGCCCCCCGAGGCACCCCAGGAGCCCGGGAAGCACCTGCGGGATCCGCGTGAATTGCTGCTCGGCTATCTCGACCACTACCGGGAGGTGGTGCCGGCGAAGGTGGCCGGGTTGCCGGAGGAGGAGATGCGCCGCTCCCGGCTGCCCTCGGGGTGGAGCCCGGTGGAGCTGATCTGGCATCTGGCGCATGTCGAGCGGCGCTGGCTGCGCTGGGGTTTCCTGGGGGAGGAGGTGGACCGGCCGTGGGCGGACTGGGGGCGCGGGCCGGGGGACGAGGAGGAGCGCTGGGCGGTGCCGGAGGGGGTGAGTACCGCCGAGGTACTGGAGACCTATCACCGGTATGTGGCCGATTCCCGGGCGATCACGGCGGACGCCGCGCTCAGTGATGTGGCGGTCGGCGGCGGGCGGTTCGGTCCGGCGAACGAGGCGCCGGCGCTGAGCTGGATCCTCTTCCACCTGCTCCAGGAGTACGCCCGGCACGCCGGTCACCTGGATGTCGTACGTGAGCTGGCGGACGGTGTCACGGGAGAGTAGCGAACCGGGACAAGTCGGACTACGGTGGAGGGAACGCCGCGATGGGCTCCGATCGCGTGCCCGCGTGGTGAGTACGCGAACGCGAATGCAAAGGAGTCCCCGCCATGACCACCGCCGCGGACATCATGAGCCAGGGTGCCCAGTGCATCCCCATGACCGAGACCCTGGACCGCGCCGCCCAGCTGATGCGCGAGCTGAAGGTCGGCGCGCTGCCGGTCTGCGACGCGGACGACCGGATGCAGGGCATCATCACCGACCGCGACATCGTCGTGAAGTGCATAGCCGCCGGCCACGACCCCTCCCGGGTACGGGCCGGTGATCTGTGCGAGGGCACCCCGCGCTGGATCTCCGCCGATGCCAGTGCCGAGGACGTGCTGAGCGAGATGGAGACCCACCAGATCCGCCGGCTGCCGGTCGTCGACGGCAGCAAGAATCTGGTGGGCATGATCAGCGAGGCCGATGTGGCCAGGACCCTGGACGACAGCCAGGTCGCCGGGTTCGCCGGCCGGGTCTACGCCGCCTCCTGAGCCCCCGGGCGCCCGCCCGCCGCCGTACCCCCGCCGCGCCGCTCGACGGGCGGGCGGCGGCGGGCGCCGCCATGCTGGGGCCATGGCATCCAGTTCGAAACCCCAGAAGGCCAGCGGCAGCACCCCGCTCGGGGACTTCTTCACCCCCGGCCGGATCCTCGCCCTGCTGGTCGCCGTGCTCGCGCTGGTCTTCATCTTCGAGAACACCCGCAAGACGAAGATCCGGCTGCTGATCCCCGAGGTCGTCATGCCGCTGTGGGTGGCCCTGCTGGCCACCGGCCTGATCGGGCTGTTCCTCGGCATGTATCTGGTGCACCGCAGAAGATAAACCCCCAGGGCCCTCTTTCACCCGACTGGGTGACCGTGTTCCATGGTCATCGCAGCGCCGGTCGCCCGGCCGGGGGTGAGGGGAGCGAGGGGACCCATGACAGGGACAGGAACCGGAAGCGCGGCCGGACCCGGCACCGGACCCGGGACCGGACCCGGGACCGGACCCGGGACCGGACCCGGCACCGGGAGCGCCACCACCATCCGCCGCGGCACGCTCACCCTCCCCGCCGCCCCGCTGGGCCCGCCCAACCCGCTGCCGCCGCTGTTCCCGCTGGACGAGACGCACCGCCTCGCCCCCGCCGAACTCGCCGCGCTGCCGCCCGACGCCGCCCGGCAGGCCACGTACGCGCCCCTCACCTCCGTGCTGCCCACCCCGCTGCACGACGGGTACGGCCGCACCCGGGCCACCACCGGGATCGCGACCCTCGTCATCGAGAACGACCGGCTGCGCGCCACCGTGCTGCCCGGCTGGGGCGGCCGTATCCACTCGCTGTTCCACAAGCCCACCGGCCGCGAACTCCTCTACACCAACCCGGTGCTGCAACCGGCCAACTTCGCCCTCAACGGCGCCTGGTTCTCCGGCGGCATCGAATGGAACATCGGCGCCACCGGCCACACCACCTTGTCCTGCGCCCCACTGCACGCCGCCGCCGTCCCCGCCCCCGACGGCGGGCAACTGCTGCGGCTGTGGGAGTGGGAGCGGCTGCGCGACACCCCCTTCCAGGTCGACCTGTGGCTGCCCGCCGACTCCGACTTCCTCTACGTCGCCGTTCGCATCCGCAACCCACAGGACACCGGCACGCCCATCTACTGGTGGTCCAACACCGCCGTCCCCGAACACCCCGGCACCCGGGTCCTGGTCCCCGCCGAGGAAGCCTGGCACTTCGGCTACGAGCGCCGGCTGCGCCGCGTCCCCGTCCCCGGCGCCCCGGACGGCCCCGACCGCACCCGCCCGGCCCACGGTGACCACCACCCCGCCGACTTCTTCTACGACGTGCCCGCCCCGGCCCGTAAATGGATCGCCGCCCTCGACGACGACGGCCACGGCCTCGTCCAGACCTCCACCGCCGCCCTCCGGGGCCGCAAGCTGTTCGTGTGGGGCACCGGCCCCGGCGGGCGCCGCTGGCAACGGTGGCTCACCGAGCCCGGCACCACCGGCTACGCCGAGATCCAGGCCGGCCTCGCCCGTACCCAGCTCGAACACCTCCCGCTCCCGCCCGGCGAGGACATCAGCTGGCTGGAGGCGTACGGCCCGCTCACCGCCGACCCCGCCCGCACCCACGGCGCCGACTGGGCCGCCGCCCGCGCCCACACCGAGCAGGCGCTGGCCGCCGCGCTGCCCGCCGCCACCCTCGACGCCGCCTACGCCGCCTGGCGCCCGCACGCCGACCTCGACCCCGCCGAGCCGCTGCACACCGGCAGCGGCTGGGGCGCCCTCGAAGTCGCCCGGGGTGGCTACGAACTGCCCGGCACCCCCTTCGACCCCGCCGCGCTCGGCCCCGAACAGCGCCCCTGGCTGGAGCTCCTGGACACCGGCCGGCTCCCCGGCCACGCGCTGCCCGCCGCCCCGCCCGGGCCCACCCTGGTCTCCCGCGCCTGGCGCGAGAAGCTCGAATGCGCCGCCCCCGGCGTGCCGCTGACCGACTACCACCTGGGCATCGCGCAGTGGCACGCCGGCGACCTGGCGCAGGCCGTCCGCAGCTGGGAACGCTCCCTGGCGGCCGGCCCCAGCCCCTGGCCGCTGCGCGCCCTCGCCGTCGCCGATGCCCGCGCCGGGCACCCCACCCGGGCCGCCGAACGGGCCCTGACCGCCGCCGAACTCGCCCTAGCCCTCGCCGCCGCCGAATCCGCGATCCCCGAGCCCGCGCTGGCCGCCCTCGCCACCGAAGCGGTCACCGCCCTGCTGACCGCCGGCCGCCCGGACGCCGCCCGCGCCCTGCTGGAACGCCTGCCCGCCCCCGTACGCGCCCGGGGCCGGCTGCGGCTGCTGGCCGCCCGCGCCGAACTCGCCCTCGGCCACCGCGACGCCGCCCGCGCCGTCTTCGCCGAGAACTTCGAGATCCCCGATCTGCGGGAGGGCGAGGAATCCCTGCACACCACCTGGGCCGCCCTCACCGACGAGCCGCTGCCCGCCCACTACGACTTCCGGATGCGCCCCGGGCAGTGACCCGCGAGCGGCCCGGGAAGCGACCCCAAGAGCCCTCCGCGGCCCGCCCGGATCACGCCTGAACGACCGTACGGGCACGGTCCGCCGGACCGTACGGGCCCGAAACGGGCACCACCCGCGCCCGTGCGGGCGTCCGCCCGGAGCACGGAAAGCGCTGTCCGCGCACGGCCCGAAGCAGACATCACCCTGATCGAACGGGCACAACCGGGCACGAAAACCCGAACACCTGGTCTGTTCCACGCCCCGTTCCCAACGGTAGAACTCTCCAAGCGGCCCGAACGGGCAGCAACAGCAGAGCAGCTGTGCGGGTAAGGAGCGTGGACGTCAATGACCGCTGAGGAACGCCAGCGCGCCATCGTCGGCGCGGCACGCCGCGCGGGCTCCGTCGAAGTGGGCGCCCTCGCCGAAGAACTCGGCGTCGCCAAGGAGACCGTACGCCGCGACCTGCGCGCCCTGGAGGCCCACGGACTGCTGCGCCGCACCCACGGCGGCGCCTACCCCGTGGAGAGCGCGGGCTTCGAGACCACCCTCGCCTTCCGCTCCACCATGCACGTCCCCGAGAAACGGCGCATCGCCGCAGCAGCCGCCGAACTCACCGGCGAGGCCGAGACCATCTTCATCGACGAGGGCTACACCCCCCAGCTCATCGCCGAATCCCTGCCCAGGGACCGCACCCTGACCGTCGTCACCGCCTCCCTGGCCATCGCCGGCACCCTCGCCACCGTGCCCGGCTTCAATGTCCTGCTGCTCGGCGGCCGGGTGCGCGGCGGCACCCTGGCCACCGTCGACCACTGGACCACCCGGATGCTGTCCGGCTTCGTCATCGACCTGGCGTTCATCGGCGCCAACGGCATCTCCCGCGAACACGGCCTCACCACCCCCGACCCGGCCGTCAGCGAAGTCAAACAGCAGGCCGTACGCGCCTCCCGGCGGCGGGTGTTCGCCGGCGTGCACACCAAGTTCGGTGCCGCCAGCTTCTGCCGCTTCGCGTCCGTCACCGATCTGGATGTGATCGTCACCAGCACCAGCCTGTCCACCGCCGAGGCCCACCGCTACACCCTCCTCGGCCCGCAGGTCATCCGCGTCTGAGCAAGCCCCTTTCTCTCGCCCCACGCCCCCCAGCGGGCGGTGCAACGCCGCACGCCCGGAACCACCAGGAGTACCGACCATGCGCCGCAGTCAGAGCCGACGCGCCATCCGTACCGCAGCCGCCGTCACCACGGCCGGCGCCCTCCTCGCCGCCTGCGCCGGAGCCGGGGGAGGCTCCGGCTCCGGCGGCGGCGAGAGCATCAACGTACTGATGGTCAACAACCCGCAGATGACCCAGCTGCAACGCCTCACCGCCGAGCACTTCACCAAGGACACCGGAATCACGGTGAACTTCACCGTTCTCCCGGAGAACGAGGTCCGCGACAAGATCAGCCAGGACTTCGCCAACCAGGCCGGCCAGTACGACGTCGCCACCATCAGCAACTACGAGACGTCCATCTACGCCCGCAACGGCTGGCTCCACGAGCTGGACCCCTACCTGCGCGACGACACCGACTACGACGTCCAGGACATCCTCACCCCCATCCAGCTCTCCCTCACCGGCGAGGACGGCAAGCTCTACGCCCAGCCCTTCTACGGCGAATCGTCCTTCCTGATGTACCGCACCGACGTCTTCGAGGAGCACGGGCTGACCATGCCCGAGCGCCCCACCTGGACCGAGGTCGCCGACCTCGCCGCCCAGGTCGACGAGGCCGAGGACTCCATGAAGGGCATCTGCCTGCGCGGCCTGCCCGGCTGGGGCGAGGTCATCGCCCCGCTCACCACCGTCGTCAACACCTTCGGCGGCACCTGGTTCACCGAGGACTGGCAGGCCCAGCTGGACTCGCCCGAGTTCACCGAGGCCACCCAGTTCTACGTCGATCTCGTCCGCAACCACGGCGAGGCCGGCGCCGCCCAGGCCGGCTACGCCGAGTGCCTGAACAACATGGTCCAGGGCAACACCGCCATGTGGTACGACGCCACCGCCGGCGCCGGCTCCCTGGAGGCCGACGACTCCCCGGTGGCCGGCAACATCGGCTATGTGCCCGCCCCCGTCGAGCAGACCGCCTCCTCCGGCTGGCTCTACACCTGGGCCTGGGGCATCCAGGCGGCCTCCAAGAAATCCGACACCGCCTGGGAGTTCATCTCCTGGGCATCCGGCAAGGAGTACGAGCAGCTCGTCGGCGAGACCGTCGGCTGGTCCGACGTCCCGGCCGGCAAGCGCGCCTCCACCTACGAGAACGCCGACTACCAGGAGCAGGCCGCCGCGTTCTACCAGGTGACCCACGACGCCATCGCCGAGGCCGACCCGGTCAACCCCGGTGTCCAGCCCCGCCCGGTGCCCGGCGTCCAGTTCGTCACCATCCCCGAGTTCGCCGACCTGGGCACCAAGGTCTCCCAGGAGATCAGCGCCGCGATCGCCGGCCGGCAGAGCGTCGAGGACGCCCTCGCCAAGTCCCAGAGCCTGGCCGACGCGGTCGCCGAGGAGTACCGCAACCGATGACCGACGCACCGACCGCCCAGCAGGCGGCGGTGGCGCCTTCGCCCGGGCCCAGCACCCGGGCGAAGGCATGGGCCACCCGCGCCCCGCTGCTGCCCGCCCTGATCTTCATGATCGTGGTCACCCAGCTGCCCTTCGTGGCCACGCTGGTGATCTCCCTGTTCGACTGGAACGCCCTCTACCCCGACGACCGTTCCTTCAACGGCCTCGGCAACTTCTCCACCGTGCTGTCCGACGACGCCCTGCGCTCATCGGTCACCACCACCGTGCTGCTCACCGCCTCCGTGGTGCTCATCAGCCTGCTGCTCGGGCTCGCCATCGCCCTGCTGCTGGACCGCAAGTTCCGCGGCCGGGGCCTGGTGCGCACCATGATGATCACCCCGTTCCTGCTGGTGCCGGTGGCCGCCGCCCTGATGTGGAAGCACGTCCTGTACAACCCGGAGTACGGGCTGCTCAACGGCACGCTGGCCTGGCTCGGCGACCTGCTGGGCTTCACCCCGCCGCAGCCCGACTGGATCTCGGAGATGCCGCTGCCGGCGGTGGCGGTGTCGCTGATCTGGCAGTGGACCCCGTTCATGACGCTGATCCTGCTGGCCGGCCTCCAGAGCCGCCCGCTGGAGCAGTACGAGGCGGCCCGCCTCGACGGCGCGAGCGGCTGGCAGCTCTTCCGCTATCTGACGCTGCCGCATCTGCGCCGCTATCTGGAGCTGGGGGCGCTGCTCGGCTCCATCTACATCGTCCAGAACTTCGACGCGGTGTTCACCATCACCCGGGGCGGCCTGGGCACGGCGAACCTGCCGTACGCGATCTACGAGGAGTTCTACCAGGCGCAGGACTACGGGGTGGCCTCGGCGGCCGGCGTGCTGGTGGTCATCGGCTCGCTGATCATCGCCATGTTCGCGCTGCGCGTGGTGTCCTCGCTCTTCCGCGAGGAGGGAAGCCGAGCATGAGCACGACGACAACCGCACCGACCCCGCCGACCACCGGCGGGCCCGTACGGAAGCCGGCGGCCACGACCGTACGCCGCCCCTCGCGGGTCCGGTCGGCGATCCCGGCGTTCCTGGCCTGGCTGGCCGGGCTGATCTTCTTCCTCCCGGTGGCCTGGATGGTGCTCACCTCCTTCCACTCGGAGTCGGACGCCGCCAGCAACCCGCCGGCGCTGACCGCGCCGCTGACGCTCGACAGCTACCGGGAGTTCTTCAGCTCGGAGGGCGCCAGCCCGTGGCCGCCGCTGATCAACTCGCTCACCGCGTCGGTCGCCTCCACGCTGCTGGTGCTGCTGCTGGCGCTGCCGGCTGCGTACGCGCTGTCGATCCGCCCCGTGAAGGGGTGGCGGGACGCGATGTTCTTCTTCCTGTCCACGAAGATGCTGCCGGCCATCGCCGGGCTGCTGCCGCTGTTCCTGTTCGCCAAGAACATCGGCTTCCTGGACAACATCTGGCTGCTGGTCCTGCTCTACACCTCGATGAACCTGCCGATCGCGGTGTGGATGCTCCAGTCCTTCCTCGCCGAGGTGCCGCCCTCGCTCATCGAGGCGGCGCAGATCGACGGCGCGCGACTGCCGGCCATCCTGCTGCGCGTGGTGGGCCCCGTGGTGCTGCCCGGTATCGCCGCCACCTCGCTGATCTGCTTCATCTTCAGCTGGAACGAGATGCTGTTCGCCCGGGTGCTCACCGGCGTCACCGCCCAGACCGCCCCGGTGTTCCTCACCAGCTTCATCACCAGTCAGGGCCTGTTCCTGGCCCAGGTGTCGGCCGCGTCCCTCGCCATCTCCCTGCCGGTGCTCGCCGCCGGTTTCGCCGCCCAGGACAAGCTGGTCCAGGGCCTGTCGCTAGGAGCAGTCAAGTGAAAGCCGCACTGATCGAGTCCGTGGGCAAGGTCTCCCTGACCACCATCCCCGACCCCACCCCGGGGCCGCGCGATGTGGTGGTGAAGGTCGCCGCCTGCGGGCTGTGCGGCACCGATCTGCACATTCTCCAGGGCGAGTTCGCCCCGACGCTGCCGATCGTGCCGGGGCACGAGTTCGCGGGCGAGGTCGTCGGCACCGGCAAGGACGTCACCGAGGTCGTCATCGGCGACCGGGTGGCGGTGGACCCCTCGCTGTACTGCTACGAGTGCCGCCCCTGCCGCAGCGGGCATGCCAACATGTGCGAGCGCTGGGGCGCCATCGGCGTGTCGGTGCCGGGCGGCGCGGCCGAGTACGCGGTGGCGCCGGTCGCCAACTGCGTCAAGCTGCCCGAACACGTCCGCACCCAGGACGCGGCGCTGATCGAGCCGCTGTCCTGCGCGGTGCGCGGCTACGACGTGATGAACTCGGTGCTCGGCGCCCGGGTGCTGATCTACGGCTCGGGCACCATGGGCCTGATGATGCTGGAGCTGGCCAAGCGGACGGGGGCGAGCGGCGTGGACATCGTCGACATCAACCCGGACCGGCTGGCCACCGCCCGCACCCTGGGCGTCAGCGCGGCGGCCGGTTCGGCGGACGAACTGGACCGGCCGCAGGGCTGGGAGATCGTCATCGACGCGACCGGCAACGCCGCCGCCATCCAGGACGGTCTGGGGCGGGTGGCGAAGGCCGGCACCTTCCTCCAGTTCGGCGTCGCGGACTACGCGACCAAGGTCACCATCGAGCCGTACAAGATCTACAACCAGGAGATCACCATCACCGGCTCGATGGCGGTACTGCACAGCTACGAGCGGGCCGCCGACCTGTTCGCGAGCGGCGTCCTGGACCCGGAGGTCTTCATCAGCGACCGGCTGCCGCTGGACCAGTACCCGCAGGCGCTGGACCAGTTCGCGAAGGGCATCGGCCGCAAGATCGTGGTGACCCCGTAGCCGGGTAACGGGCTGGACGCCGGAACATGGAGCCGCGACCCTCGGCCATGGAGGGGCGCGGCTCCGCGCGGTTGACTGACCGGCATGGCAATCCTGGCGGCGGCCCTGCTGGCCGCGACCCTGGTGCTGGCGGCCTGCGTGGCCGGCGTGTTCTTCGCCTTCTCGGTGGCGGTCATGCCCGGCCTGAACGCCCTCGACCCGGCCCAGTCGGTGGCGGCGATGCAGAGCGTCAACGAACGCATCCTCAACCCGCTCTTCCTGGGCGCCTTCGTGGGCGCCCCGTTGCTGGCCGCCCTCACCGGGGTGCTGCTGCTGACGATGGGGGAGCGGGGCGCGGCGCTGGCGCTGTTCGCGGCGACGGGGGCGTACGTGCTCGGCGCGTTCGCCCCCACCGCGATCGTCAACGTCCCCCTGAACGACGCCCTGGCGGCGGTCGGCACCCCCGCCTCGGCGGAGCAGGCGGCCCTGCTGTGGGCCGACTACGCCCCCCGCTGGACCACCTGGAACACCACCCGCGCCGCCTTCGCCGCCCTCACCGTGCTGCTGACGGCGCTCGGCCTGTATCTGTGGGCCCGCGCGCGCGGCAGGGGTTAGGACCGTCTGATGGATCCCGCCCGGCCCGCGATGCCTGGCACCGGAGGCGCCCCCCAGGCGCTCAAGGGCCTGGGGCGCCTCGCCTCGCTCTTGCCTTGGCCTGGGGGCGGTAGGGGCGGGTGCGTTTGTGGGCAATCCCTGCGGCGTGCAGTGTTCCGCGCCAGGCCGGCCCATCGCTTGGCGGTGGTGGGTGGGACCTGGAAGCGTTCGGCCGCGTGTCGTGGAGGCCGCCCGTCGCGCACCACGCGGCTTTCCGGTCCCGCCGGGAGGAACGCGGGGTTCGGCGGATCTCGGACGATGGAACACGAGACCCGCGAGCAGGCCGGCTTGGTGAGGACCGCGAGTGGGCGGGCCGAGGCCGGGCGAGGTGTGGTCAGGCTCCGGTGAGGGCACGGCAGGTGTCCATGAGTGCCTGGGTGGTCGCGGTGTCCAGGGCGATCGGCGCGCGCTGCTCGAAGCGGCCGGGCCTGCCCCAGTAGAGCGGGGACTGCCAGGTGTCGCTCCGGGTGGCTTCGACGACATTGTGCGCGGCGGTCTCGACGGAGTCGAACATGATCGGGCCGAGGACCTTGGCGCCGGCCCGCATGTACCAGGGTGCGGAGCGCATGATGTCGGTCTTGACGGCGCCCGCGTTGATCACCCCGGCCGCGAGGCCCGGTTCGGTGTGGGTGAGGTGGGCGGCGTAGTGGTGGTTGCCGAGCTGTACCGGCTTGCGGTCGCGGTTGAAGTTGAAGGCCGGGAACTCGGGGAAGCGGGCGAAGTCGGCCTCTTCGGTCGGCGCGACCGCGGCGGTCATCAGCAGCGCGAGGGGGCGCTCGGCACGGCGCAGCGCGGGCAGGAGGAGTTGGGTGAGGTGGTAGCGCGAGAGGTAGTTGATCGCGAAGAACGGGTGGAGCCCGTCGGCGGTGCGGCTCTCGGCCATGGTGAGCACGCCGGTGGTGTGGATGAGGGCATTGAGGTTCGCGTGTTTGTCGAGGATGCGGCGCGCGGCGTTGCGGACGCCGTCGTGCGTGGACAGATCTGCTGCGATGAATGACGCGCGGCTGGCGGCGGCGCCGAATGAGGCGAGAGCTGCTTCGCCCTTGCGCGGGTCGCGGCCGAGTATGACGAGGCGGTGGCCGTCGGCGAGGAGGGTGGCGGCGGCCTGGCGGCCGATGCCGCTGTTGCCGCCGGCGATGACGATGGTCTTCATGGTGCTCCGCAACAATTGGGGGCGGGCGGCCCCGGACCCGGCCGGCGCCGCCCGTGGTCGGTGAGACGGTCTCAGGCGCCGATGACGTGCTCGGCCTGGTCGCGGCTGGTGTGCAGGTTCCAGTAGTCGAGGGCGATCTCGTCGGGCGCACGGTGCGGAACACCCTCGGGGGCCTGGGCGCCGATCATGAGGTTGATGGCGACGTTGGCCACGTAAATGCCGTGCTCGGCAAGGGTGTTGTGGAGGTTGAGAGCCCAGTTGCGCTGTCCGGCCTGGGCGATGTTGGTGTCAGCGAGCATCGGATACGGGGTGATGGCGCCGCCGCCGGTGGTGAACAGCACGGTGCCGGAGCGGGCTTCGAGCATCCCGGGCAGCACGGCCTGTACGGCGGCGACGGCCCCGTACAGCAGACTGCCGATCTGCGGGCGCAGGGTGTCGAGGGTGACGTCCTTGGGCGCGGTCATGGTCAGGCCCGCGTGCGGCGAGAACTCCAGCACGTCGATCTTCCCGAACCGGGTCATCGCGCTCTGCAGCGCGCCGGCGAGCTGGGCCGGGTCGGCGACGTCGGCGGCGAAGCCCTCCGCGGCGACCCCGGTTTCGGCGAGCTCGGCTACCAGGGCGTCGAGCTTGTCTTTGCTGCGGGAGATCAGGGCGACGTCGTAGCCGTGGCCGCCGAAGACCTTGGCGATGGACAGACCGAGGCCGGGACCGGCACCGACGATGGCGATGGTGGGCATGGCAAAGCTCCTTGCGGTGGAGGCGGGACCCCGACCGGAGGGCCGGGTGAAAGTTCGGGGGTGCACGTGGGCGGGACTCAGTCCCGGTCCGCCCGCGGCGTGGCGCCGGGCGGCGCCCAGTCCGTGGGGCACGGCGCGTCGAGCGCGCCGAGGATGCGCTGGGAGACGGCGCCGAGCTGCCGCTGCTGCGCCTTGGTCAGTGGGTCGAAGACCAAGCGGCGCACCGCGTCGACATGACTGGGGGCGGCGACGGTGACTTTCTCCATGCCGTCGTCGGTGAGCGTGGCCAGAGTGGCACGCCCGTCGGACGGGTCGGGGCGGCGCCGCACCCAGCCACGCTTCTGCAACCGGATGACGACGTTGGAGAGCCGGGAGAGCGTGCTGCCCGCGTACTGGGCGAGTTCGCTCATCCGCAGGGTGCGCTCCGGTGCCATCGACAGGGCGGACAGCACCACGTACTCGAAGTGGGCGATGCCCGCGTCGTGCTGCATCCGTGCCTCAAGGGCGGCCGGGAGCTGGGTCAGCACGTAGGCGAACGCGTACCACTGCTGCTGCTCATCAGGGTCGAGCCAGCGCGGCTCGGAGGTGTCCGGTGCGTCTTCCATGCCGCCAATGTACTCCAAGCATGGAACAAAAGGCGAGCCGATTTACTCATAGCTTGAAGTGAATGTGCGATACGGTTGCTCCATGCTTGAAGTTACTGAATGGAGGGGCCAGACACGATGAACGTCTTCTTGTGGATCGTCGCGGGCCTGTTGGCCGTGGTGTTCCTGATGTCCGGGGCGATGAAGCTGAGCCGCTCGCCGCAGCAACTGGCCGCCTCCGGCCTCGGCTGGACAGCAGACTTCGCAGCCGCACCGGTCAAGGCCATCGGCGCCCTTGAGGTCCTCGCCGCCATCGGCCTGATCCTGCCGCCACTCGTCAACGTCGCGGAGGTCCTGGTGCCACTGGCGGCCACGGGCCTTGGCGTGCTGATGCTCGGCGCGGCCGTCACACACGGCCGCCGCAAGGAGCCCGGGATGATCACCGTCAACGTCGTCCTGCTGGCCCTCGCCGCCGTTCTCGCCTGGGGCCGCTTCGGCCCGCACGCCCTCTGACCCCTGCGCGATGACCACCGGCCCGCCCTGAACGCGGGCCGCGAACCGAAAAGGAACAGCAATGCTCTCCGAGGAGAACAACGGTGTCATCACCACCGACGCGCAGGTCGCCGCGTTGCAGGCCATCCTGGCGGCCCACGGCCAACCGGCCACGGATGTCCTGGCCGGTGCCGATGCGGGCCGCGAACCCGCCACGGGCGTCTCCCCGCAGACGACCGAGGGGCCCTACTACGTGTCCGCCGACGGCGAGGGGCGGCAGCGGGTGGACATCGCCGAGGGCCGCCCCGGTGTTCCGCTCCAGCTGAGGATCACCGTGGTCGACGCCGACCAGGGTGCACCGGTCCAGGGCGCCGAGGCCGACGTATGGCACTGCGACGCGCTCGGCTACTACTCCGGGCACCTCGCTCACGACCCGGACACGCTGCCGACCATGAACAAGTCCGGCCACGTCCCGCCTACCGACGCCTCACGCTTCCTGCGCGGCACCCAGCACACGGACACCGACGGAACAGCCGGCTTCGACACCATCTATCCGGGCTGGTACTTCACCCGCAGCATCCACATCCACCTCAAGGTCCGCATCGACGGCGGGGAGGTGTACACCGGGCAGCTGTACCTGCCGGAGGAGTACAACAAGGCCATTGAGGCGTTCCCGCCCTACAACCAGCACATCACGCTGGAGCGGCTGCCCAACGCCGATGACCTCGTCTACCGGTCCGCCGGCGGCAAGGACCTGCTCCTGCACGTACAACCGGTGGTACCTGGTCATCTGCAGGACGGACTCATCGCGTCATACAGCGTGACCGTCGCCTCTTTCTGAGAGTCTGCCGTGCCGCCCCGCTCTTGCCGGCGTGGCGGCACGGCCCGGCGGTAACCGCTCCTGACCTCTGTGCGCAGAACACCTAGCGCAGGAGCAGCCCCCGCAGCCGCCCGGCGATCTCGGCCGGGGCCTCCTCCGCCATGAAGTGCCCGAAGCCGACCGTCTCGTGCCGCAGATCCGCCGCCCAGGCGCCCCACAGCGCCGCCGCGTCGAAGCCCAGCGCCGCACCCCAGTCCTGCTGGAGCACGGTCACCGGCATCCGCAGCCGGTTCCCCGCCGCCAGGTCGGCCCGGTCGTGGTCGATGTCGGCGCCCGCGGAGGCCCGGTAGTCGGCCACGATGGAGTCCACCGAGGCACGGCAGGCACTGAGGTACGCGCCCCGTACCTCGTCCGGGATCGCCGCCGGATCATGCGCCCAGCTGTCGAGGAAATGCCCGAAGAACGCGTCCGGGGCGGCGCCGATCAGCCGCTCCGGCAGCCCCGGCGGCTGGGCCATCAAGAAGAGATGGAACCCGATCGCGGCCGTCACCCCGTGCATGACCTCCCACATGTCCAGGGTCGGCAGCACGTCCAGACAGGCCAGATGCGTGATGGCGCCGGGGTGATCGAGCCCGGCCCGGAAAGCGACCAGCGCGCCACGGTCGTGCCCCGCCAGCGCGAAGCGGTCATGGCCCAGCGCCCCGGCCAGGGCGACCACATCGGCGGCCATGGCGCGCTTGGCGTAGTCGCCGCCGGCCGGCTTGTCGCTGTCCCCGTACCCGCGCAGATCGGGGCAGATGACGGTGTGATCGGCCGCCAGATCGGCGGCGACATGCCGCCACATCAGATGCGTCTGCGGGAACCCGTGCAGCAGCACGATCGGCGGCCCCGAGCCGCCGGTGGCCACGTTCAGCGCCACCCCGTCCGCGACCGTCACCCGCCGGTACGCGAACCCCTCGATGACCACACCCGCCATGTCACTCACCGTCACTCACTCTTTCGCTGGGAAGGGAAGGAACCCGACGTCGCCACCCTCCCCCGCGCGAATGAGCAGCCGATGAGTACGGTGACAGGGTGCGGGTGGACTTCTCGGTACTGGGGCCGGTCACGGCCCGCGACGGCGCCGGGCACCCGATCGACCTCAAGGGGCCCGCGCACCGCGCCGTCCTCGCCCGGCTGATCGTCGCCCGCCGCCGCGTCGTTCCCGTCCCGCGCCTGGTGGCCGACCTGTGGGAGGAACCGCCGGCCGGCGCCGTCCCGGCCCTGCGGACCTTCGTGGCCGCCCTGCGCCGCGCCCTGGAGCCGGACCGCCCGCCCCGCACCCCGGCCCGGCTGCTGGTCACCGAGGGCCCCGGGTACGCGCTGCGCGCCGACCCCGAGTCCGTCGACGCCCGGCGCTTCGAGGCCGCCGTCGCCGCGGCCACCGGCCCGGCCGCCCTGACCCGGGCCCTCGACCTGTGGCACGGCCCCGCCTACGCCGACTTCGCCGACGCGCCCTGGGCCCGTGCCGAACGCTCCCGGCTCGGCGAACTGCGACTGCACACGATCGAACGCCGCGCCGGCCTGCTGCTGGACGCCGGACACGCCGCCGAGGCGATCCCCGACCTGGACGCCCACACCACCGAGCACCCCTGGCGCGAGGACGCCTGGCGGCTGCTGGCGCTCGCCCTCTACCGCACCGGCCGCCAGGGCGACGCGCTGGCCGTGCTGCGCCGCGCCCGTACGCTGCTGGTCGAGCAGTTGGGCGTGGACCCGGGCCCGGCGCTGCGCCGGCTGGAGGCGGACATCCTCGCCCAGGCCGGGCAGCTGGACGGGGCGGACCCGGTGGCAGAGGTGTGGGAACGGGCGGCGGCGGCGTACGACCGTACGGTGGCCGGCGGTTCCCGGGCCCGGCTGGAGTCGACGGTCGGGCTGCTGCGCGAGCTGGCGGTGACCGGGGGCGGCGGCCTGCGGGAAGCCCGCAGCCATCGGGTCGCGGCCATCGCGGCGGCGGAGGAACTGGGCGACCCGGAGCTGACGGCGCGGGTGATCGGCGCGTACGACGTCCCCGCGATCTGGACCCGCGTCGATGACCCGGAGCAGGCCGCCCAGGTGGTCGCGGCGGCCGAACGCACCCTGGCCGCCCTGCCGCCCGGCACGCATCCGGCGGCCCGGGCCCGGCTGCTGGCCACCGTCGCCGTAGAAGTGCGCGGCACGGCGGAGGAACGCGGCCGGCGCGCCGCCCGGGAATCGGTGGAGCTGGCGCGTGATCTGGGCGATGCCCGGCTGCTCGCCTTCGCCCTCAACGGCCGGTTCATGCAGACCTTTGAGCGGGCGGGCCTGGCCGCGCGGCGGGACGAGACCGGCGCCGAGCTGATCGCGCTCGCGCAACGCCACGGGCTGCCGAACGACGAGATCCTCGGCCGGCTGATCCGCCTGCAATCGGGGTGCGCGCGGGGCGACTTCGCGGCGGCCGACGAACACGCGGCGGCGGCCGACCGGCTGGCGGAACGCCATGACCGGCCGCTGGTCGGCGTGTTCACCCAGTGGTACGCGGCGCTGAAGCTGGCCGAGACCGGCCCCGTACCGGAGGCGGCGGCGGCCTACCGGGCGGCGGCGGCCCGGCTCCCCGGGGCCGGCATGCCCGGGCTGGCCCGGGGCCTGCTCCCGCTGGCCCTGCTGACCCTGCGCGTCCGGCACGGCCTGCCCCTGGACGCGGGGGAGGGGACGGACTGGGGCCCGTACGCACCGTGGACCCGCCCCCTGCTCCTGCTGGCCCGGGAGCGCCGCACCGAAGCCGCCGCCGCGCTCCGTACCCTCCCGCCGCCGCCCCGCGATCTGCTGTACGAGGCGATGTGGTGCCTGACGGCGACGGCCGCCGAGACACTCGGCGACCGCCCCACGCTCCACCGGGCCCGCCACGAACTCGCCCCCGCCGCCGGTGAACTGGCGGGCGCGGGCAGCGGGCTGCTCACCCTGGGCCCGGTGGCCGACTACCTCTGACCGGCCCGCCAGGCCGCGCTCTGGGTCCGCGCCAGGTCTACGAGGTCGCCGAGCGCAACATTGAAGTCGGCGACATGCAGTCCGGAGAAGGAGGTCCGGGCGGAGGCCGGGAAGTGCGACAGGTCGCCGCTGATCTGGAGCCATTCGGCGCTGCCGGACGCGTCACCGGTACGGGCGCAGGCCCCGCTGATCGCGTCCGGATGGTGGGCGAACCCGGTGGGCAGCCGCGGCAGATCGTACCCGGCCAGGGGAATGCCGAGATGCCCGTTGGGGAAGAGCAGGTTCCCGCCCACCAACTGCCGTGTGGGCATGAGGAGATCGAGCGGTACGGGCACGTCCTGGGCCCGGTCCTGGAGCAGCGCGGCCGGGTTGACGCACACCAGCCGGTGCCCGGGCTGAACACCCGCCGCGACGACGGCGGGTACGGTGCCGTCCGGCTGGGCGAAGGAGAGATAGGACACGACGCACCCCACGGGAACGGGCGCGCCGCTCGCCCGCTCGCACACCGGGATGGTGTCGAACGTGCCGCCGGTGGCCGCGCCCTGCGGAACCTGGACGCCACCGCCGAGCAGCATGGCACCGATCAGGTGGTCCCGTACCTCCGGCCGGTGGTCGAACTCCCGCTGGAGCAGATCGGTGGCGGCGGCGGTCCCCTGCGAGTGCCCCAGCAGGATCACCCCGCGCCGCTCCCCGGTGGCCGGGTCGGTGTTGTGGTGCTGCCAGTACTCGTCCCACGCCTGCCGGATGTCGAGGAAGCCGGTGGACAGATCGGCGCCGTCCGGGCTGAGGATCGCGCCGAGGGCGAGCTGCGGCAGGGCGACCTGCCGGTAGACGGGGACGAACATCCGGCACACCTCGGCGAACCTGGCCGCCTGGGTGAGGGTCACGGCCTGGTGCACGTCGCCGCGCACGGGCGGCAGGGAGCCGATCTGGAGCAGGGGGTTGGGCAGCAGATCAACGGTCGGATAGATGTAGAAGCAGTCCACGGCGGGTGCTTCGGTCACCTCGAACGGCTCCCGCCCGTCCGGGCCGGTGGCGTCCAGCAGCCGGGTCGCGCCGCTGGGATACCGCGTCACCAGTTCGGTGCCACCACCGGTCGGCGTCCCGTCCGCCGCCTGCCCGCAGGCGTTGGCGGGCATCCCCGGCAGACAGAGCCAGACTGTTGTGTTGAGCGGCTGTACGAGGCCGGCCGCACCGGCGTCCGCCCGAGCCCCGGGGGTGAGCGCCAGCAGCAGCACCCCGATGATCCCGGACACCCATAAGGCCGACCTCCGGCATATGCCAAAAAGCATGCGATTCCTCCCGATCGACGAAAGGCGTACCTTCCCGCCACCGGGACCGCATATCCCTGATGAACCGTCAGCGCACCTGTGATGGTGGGCGTCGGCTCACCACCATCAGGAGAACGGCGATCAGCAGCAGCACGCTGCCGGTCAGAGTCCCGAACTGGCGGAGGTCGGGATCGTCGGCCGCCAGCAGCAGGGCCGCCTGCGAGGCCAGGGCGAAAGCGGCCAGCAACTGCGCCCACCCGAAGAGCCGGGGCCGGAGGACCGGCCGCCGGTTCCCGGGAACGATCCACCCCCGGGTGATGGCCGCCACCCCCGAGGCGACGAAGAGCAGAGCCACCAGGCCCAGAGGTATGGCTATGTAGAGCTTCACGACTTCTCCCCGCACACCGGACCCACGCCGGACACCCGCGTGATCATGTCACCCCCGGATGACGACGGGCACCTGCCGTTGCCGCGCGGCCTCACATCCGGGATTTCAGCACGTCGACCTCACAGCCCGGCGCGAACGGGTCGAAGCCGTGCTCGACCAGCCAGCGAACCCCCAGCAGGCTTCGCAACGACCACCACGCTCGGATCACGTCGAGGTCGACGTCGATGCCGTAACCGGCGATGACGTCGTCAAGGTGCTCCTGGTGTCCGAGCGTCAAGGTGGCCAGGTCGAACAGGGCATCGCCCCGGCCCGCCTCGGACCAGTCGATGATGCCGGTGACCTCGTCGCCGTCGACGAAGACGTGATCGATCTGTAGGTCGCCGTGCGTGAACACCGGAGTCCACGACCGGAGCGCGGCCTCGGCGAGCCGGCGGTTGCGGGTGACCAGGTCAGCGGGCAGGACACCGTTCGTCACGAGCGACTCGCACTCGCCGTCGAGTTCCGCCACCAACTCGTCAGGACCCCGGCGGCGCCGGCCGGCCCAGGGCGGCAACGGCGCCTCGTGCAGCTTCCGGATGGCGGCACCCGCCGCGGCCCACGCCGCCGCCGACGCGGTCGACGGCTCACCGAGACGGCCGAGCGCGGTCCCCGGCACGGCGGCGATCGCCAGCACGGGCGGCTTGCGCCACAGCACCATCGGTGTCGGGACAGGCGCGAGAGACATCGCCTCGACCTCGACGTCGATGCGCGCCTGATCGGCGTCCACCTTCAGGAACACATCACCGACACGCAGAGTCGCACGCTCGGAATGGGCGACGACGACTTTGACCTCATCCATGGGTGACCAGTATCCCGGGAACGATCGCCGACATCGCCGGGTTTCCGCGTGCGATGACGCGGCTGACCGCGTCCCGCTACCCAGCAGCCTCCAGGTCAAGCCCACCACGTCCTCAGCCCGGGGCAACCACGGCCAGCCGACTGATGAACCCACCCCGACACAACCGCCCGAACGCCGCCCGTACGTCCTCCGGTACGGGCTGGCTGATGAGGAAGCCCTGTTCGGGATAGATCATCAGCCGCTGGAGGGTGCCCACCAGCATGTCGATGACCAGCCGTTCGTCGCCGATGGACGCCACGTAGGCGTCGTACGTCAAGGGCGCGGACGCGCTGACGAACTCGACCTCCGGCCAGATCTTCCGCGCGGTGGCGTACGCGCGCCGCTCCTCGTACGGCTTGCTGATCAGCAGCGCCGATGAGACGTTGATGCCGGCATCGACGAGTGCGGCCCGCGAGAAGGAGATGTTCTCCCCGGTGTTGGACGCACGGGGCTCCACGAGGATCGCCCCCTCCGGAACCCCGAGCTCGATCGCCCGCTCCCGGTAGTGCACGGCCTCCCCACGCGGCATGCGCGCCCGCGTGGTCGGACTGTTCCCCCCGGTGAACAACACCACTGACGCCAGCCCCCGCCGATACATCCCCGCAGCGACGTCCGCGACCCCGATGTCATGACTCCCGAGCCCGACAACCACATCACACGGCCGTGGCTCATGCCCTAAGCGGTGATACCCCCATACGAGCTGGGCATCAGCCCGATCCGCCACCGAGATCATCCGCTGCCTTTCGCTGCTCAGATCCGCCCGGCGCGGATGTCCGCGACGAACGCCGACCACTGGGCGGAGCCGAAGGTGATGGTCGCGCCGTGGGGGTTCTTGCTGTCCCGGACGGGCAGGACGCCGGGGTGGCCGTCCGACACCTCAAGGCAGTCGCCGCCGTCCTGGTTGCTGTAGCTGGAGCGGCGCCATGTCGCGGCGCGGAGCTTGTGGGTTCGCTGTGGTGTCGCCATCGCACCGATTGTGGCCCTCGACGTCGCTGAGGGCCACAGGCTCGCTGCGCTATCAGAAGCGTCCGGCGCGGATCTGAGCCACGAAGGCCATCCATTCGGTGTTCCCGAAGATGATGGCGGGGCCGTTGGGGTTCTTGCTGTCCCGGACAGGGAGGATGCCGAGCTGGCCGTCTGCCACCTCAACACACTGCCCGCCATCTTGGTTGCTGTAGCTGGACCTGCGCCAAGTCGCGAAGCTCAAGTCGATTCGGGGGGAACGCATGGGAAGTCCTCCAACAACTGCTCAATGAACGCCACTGATTCCCGTGGCGACCACGCTAGGTCTCGCAGGCGATCGTAGGCCAGCCGCAGATGCTCAACCTCCCGGGCATCTTCGATCATCTCGCCGGAGTATCCCGTTTCTGTGTAGGCCACCGATCGCCCATTGGGCAGCCACATCAACATGGTGTCCGTGTTGGTGAGCCCATGGAAGCCAACAGCCATCGGAAGTACCTGAATCACTACGTGAGGCAGTCGGGTCATGTCCAGCAGGTGGGAGAGCAGAACCCGCCAGTCCTCCGCGTCCCGCAATGGCCTCCGCAACACGGACTCGTCCAGGATGGTCCGGAAGTCGGTCGGGTCGTCCCGGCTCAGAATCTCCTGACGGCTCATCCGGGCCGCGACCTGCTCCTCCAGATCGCCCTGCTTCCGCGATCGCGCCGCGCGCAGCAAGTCACGTGCGTACGCTTCCGTCTGAAGCAACCCGGGCAGATTGCTGACCGCGTAGTGTCGCATCACCGTGGCCTTCGCCTCCAGCTGCATGTAGCGCTGGTACTTGTCCCGGAACGCGCTGTCCCGGGCCAGCTCCCGTAGTTGGGACAGGTGGGGGGCCGTGCCGTAGAGGTCGTCCAGGGCGCGGATGACCTCGGGGCTGCCGAGGGTCTTGCCCGTCTCCATCTCGTGCAGGTACGTGTGATCGAACCGCACCTTCTGGCTCAGCTCGCGGTAGGACCAGCCTCGGTCGGCGCGCAGCCGCGCCTGTTCCTCCGCCAGCATCCTGCTGGCGGACGGTTTCCCCTGGTGGCCTGAAAACTGCTTCCTCGGTGGCATGGAAGTGCTCACTTCCCGTCGATGATTGCCGACTCCCGACAGCGATTCCCTGGTCACGGTAGGTGTTGCGGCGGCAAGCTGATGCTCGTTCAGCCCAACTCCCCACGAAAGGGTCATCATTCATGACATCGGAATCGGTCACCTCGGGCCGTATGGCCACGGCTGATCTCAGAGCGTCACGGGAGGCCGCGCAGAGTGCTGTTGACGAGCTTCAGGACGCGCTTGCCGCGCGTGGGGTGACGTTGCCGTCGTTGCAGGTGGATCTGCATACGTTCACCGGGTCGTCGGTGCGGCCCCTGGTCAGTCTGGGGCGGTGCACGCCCGAGGTGGCGCGGGCGTTGGCCGCCGAGGTGCGGCGGGGGGCGTCGTGAGCCGGGAGGGGGAGCGGGTGGTGCGGCAGTTGCGGGAGTTGCTCGCGTTGCTGGATGTTCCGCCGGTGTCCGTACAGGAGGTCAAGATCGGGACAGCCCCGCCGGTGATCAACATCCTCGGGATGCGGATGGGGGCCGCGCGGCGGTTGGGGGGTCAGTTGCTCGCGGGGGCCGTCCGGCGGCCGATGCTGGCGGGGATGGTGCTGTGGAGTGACCGGCAGGACTGTGTGGGTGAGGTGATGTTCGCCGGCGCGTACGGGCTGACCCTGGACCTGCGGTCCATCGGTGATCCCGATTATCAGTGGCGGTCGGACACCGCCGACCTGCGGCCGGCCCGGTTGCACGAGATCGACCGGGCCCGGGGGTTGTCGTGACCACGACCCCGTGCCGGCATCCGAAGCTGGTGAGGTGCCCGGAGGGGCGGCGGTGCAAGATCTGCGGGCGGCTGGTCTACATGAAGGGGACGGCCACCCTGCTTCTGGCTGGCGGTGCTGGTCGGGTCGTTCGTGCTGCTGGTGGTGCGGACCGCCGGTGTCAGGTGAGTTGAGGGCCGGTCCCCGCGCGGGGACCGGCCCGTCCCTCACGTGAGGTGGCGGATCCGGCGCAGGGCCAGGAACACCAGCAGGGCGGTGAGGGCGAGGAAGAGGCCCGTTTCGATGGTCTGGAAGATCCAGAAGCGGTCACCGGGCTGGTACAGCACCCAGTTGTACGAGCCGGGGCCGAGCCCCTGGGACTCCAGGCCGCTCATGCAGGAGTCGAGTTCTCCCTCGGGGGCGCAGTTCACCGACAGGCCGTCCAGTACGAGGTTGCCGTCTGCGTCGCGCAGGCCCTGGCTGATGACCCAGTCGCCGGCGGCCGGGTTGGGTCCCTCGGTGCTAGCCAGGTCGAACGTGAGTGTCTTGGCCGGCATGAAGCGTTCGCGCAGCAGGGTCTCGACGCCGATGCGTACGGCGGCGAAGCCCGCCAGGGAGACGGCCATGGCGGGCAGCACCCGGCGGAAGAGCGTACCGGCGAAGATGCCCAGGGCCACCGCGAACAGGGTGTAGCCGATCGGCGCGATGCCCTGGACGTCGAACCAGATGTAGCCGAGCCGTCCGCCGCCGTTGGCGGCCAGCGGCTCGTGCCACCAGGACACTCCCAGCGCGTACGCCACCGCGAGGAGCGTGGTGACGGCGCCCACCAGCCCGAACTTGACGAGCGCCCAGCGCAGTCGGCTGACGCCCTGGGTCCAGACGAACCGGTGGGTGCCGTGCTCGATCTCGCGGGCGATCAGCGGCGCGCCGAAGAACAGACCCACCAGCAGCGGCAGGATGACGAAGAGGATGCCGACGAACGACAGAGAATTGAACTCGTTGTGGAACTGCATGCTCAGCGGACCGCAGCTCTCCGCCCGCGTGTTGGCGCCGGGCGAGTCGCTGCCCATGGCGGCGAGGCAGTCCGCCAGGCCGGAGTCGTGGAAGGCGTTGTGCATCCGCAGGCCGGTGGGGAGCATGATCGCGGCGAGTACGGCGAGCCCCGCCACGGCGTACAGGAACTGCTTGTGGTGCTGCTTCCAGGCGAGCCAGATCATGCGGTCGCTCCCGTCGCGATGTGGGCCAGGATCACGTCTTCGAGGGTGACCTCATGCTGGGTCCAGGCCGGATCGGCGATGGGGCCGGTACCGGGCCGGGTGCGGACGAGCATCGTGGACTGGCGGTCGGTGTGGCGGGCGTTGAGGACCTGTGCCACGCCGGGCGGGAGGGCGTCCGTCTCCGTACGGGGGCCGACCAGCGTGCGGTGCTGGTCGAGCAGGTCGTCGATGGCGCCGGTCAGTTGGACGTGCGCCTTGCGCAGCACGATCAGGTAGTCGCAGGTCCGTTCCAGGTCGGCGACCAGGTGCGAGGACAGCAGCACGGTGGTGTCGCTCTCGCTGACCACGCCCATCAGGGTCTGCATGAACTCGCGGCGGGCGAGCGGGTCCAGGGCGGCGACCGGTTCGTCGAGGAGCAGCAGCCGAGGGCGCTTGGCCAGGGCCAGCGCGAGGGCCACCTGGGCGCGCTGGCCGCCGGAGAGTTTGCCGACGGGGCGGCCGGGTGGGATGTCGAGTTGGGCGATGCGGTCGCGGGCGAAGGCGGCGTCCCAGCGGCGGGTGTTGAGTTTGCCGCCCAGTGTGATGAGATCGGTGGCGCTGAACTCGCGGTAGAGCGGGGTGTCCTGGGCGACGAAGCCGATGTCGGGCAGGACGTCGGCGTTCTGGTGCGGGGTGCGGCCGAAGACGCGTACCTCGCCGGCGTCGGGGCGCAGCAGGCCCACGGCCAGGTGCAGCAGGGTGGATTTGCCGGCCCCGTTCGGGCCGACCAGCCCGGCTATCCGGCCGGCCGGGAGCCGGACGGTGCAGTCCTCCAGCGCCCAGGCGCGTCGGTAGCGCTTCCCGAGGGCGCTGGTGGCCAGCGCGATGTCGTCGTCTGTCATGAGGCGGTGTCCTTGGGTGGCGATGGCGGCGGCGCCGTGTCGGGTGTCGCGCGCAGGGTGGTGTCGATGAGAGCGGCGATGTCGTCGTGGCCGAGGCCGGCGGCCCGCGCCTTGTGCAGCCAGCCGACCAGGTCCGCGCGCAGTTCGGCGTGGTGGGCCACGGAGGGGCCGGCCAGCGTACGGACGAGGAAGGTGCCCACGCCCGGGCGGCCTTCGGCCAGCCCCTCCAGTTCGAGTTCGCGGTACGCCTTCAAGACCGTGTTCGGGTTGATCGCCAGCGACTGGGCCACCTGCCGTACCCGGGGCAGCTGATCGCCGGGCTGGGCCATGCCGACCCGGAGCGCCTGCTTCACCTGCAACACCAGCTGCATGTAGGTGGCCACTCGCGAGCGGCCGTCGAGCACGAACTCGATCACGTCTTCTCCCATTGTCTTACGACAGTAAGACAGCATTCTCGTGACGGACTGATGTGTCAAGTCTGTATGTCCTACGACACTAAGACAGCTCGCGCGCCCCTGCGCGCCCCTGCGCACCCCGCGCACTCACACCCGGCACAGCGCCTCACCGTTGAGCACCGCGAACCAGCCGTCCGGCGCCCCGCCCCACTCGCGCCACGCCGCCGCGATCCGCTCCAGATCGGCCCGGGTGGCGTACCCGCCGGCGACGGCGCGGTCGGCGTACGAGGAGGCGGTGGTACGTTCCGCCCACAGCTCGCTCCACCAGGTACGCTCCTGCGCGGTCGCGAACGTCCAGGCCGTCGCCGAGGAACGGATGTCCCCGTCCGCGAAGCCCGCCCCCCGGGCCCAGGACAGCAGCCGGCGGCCCGCGTCCGGCTCGCCGCCGTTGGACCGCGCCACCCTCCGGTACAGCGCCAGCCACTCCTCCAGGCCCGGCACCCGCGGATACCAGGTCATCGCCGCGTAGTCGGCGTCCCGTACCGCCACCACCCCGCCCGGCCGGGTCACCCGGCGCATCTCGCGCAGCGCCGTCACCGGGTCCGGCAGATGCTGCAACACCTGGTGTGCGTGGACCACGTCGAAGGAGCCGTCCCCGTACCCCAGCCGCAGCGCGTCGCCCGTCTCGAAGCGGATGCCAGCCGCCACGCCGCGCGCCTCCGCCGCCGCCCGCGCCTGCTTCAGCACGCCGGCCGCCGCGTCCAGTCCGATCACCTCGCCGCCGCTGCCCGGTGTCGCCACCCGGGCCGCCAGATCGGCGGTGATGGTGCCGGGACCGCAGCCCACGTCCAGCAGCCGCTGGCCGGGCCGCAGCTCGGGCAGCAGATAGCCGGCCGAGTTCTCGGCGGTGCGCCAGCGGTGCGAGCGCAGGACGGAGTCGTGGTGGCCGTGGGTGTACGTCGCGTCGTTCGGCATCGTCATGGCGGCAGTCTGCTCGCCGTCTCGAATAGTGAGCAATATCCATCCGAAATGTGGACGAGGTGTCTGCCGCTTCACCATGACGGACCACCGGAATTGCCGTCCCCGGCCACCTCACCCTGTATGGAGACAGCACCCGGGAGGCCCCGTATGACCGAACCGCACGCCCCCGCCCAGCGCGCCCCGCGCCCGCTGGGCGAACGCCGCACCTGGCCGCGCAGCTTCACGGACCGGCTCACCAGCCCCCGCCCCGGGCTCACCGCCCTGCTGCGCGCCGCCCGGGCGAACGGAGGGCTGCGGCCGGGCCCCGACGCCCTGCGGCAGACCGCCGATCTGCCCTACGCCCCGGCACCGCTGCCCGAGGCCGACCCGGGCGCCCTCGCCGTCACCTGGGCCGGACACGCCAGCTGGGTGATCCGCATCGGCGGCCTCACCGTGCTCACCGACCCCGTGTGGTCGCGCAAGATCCTCGGCACCCCGGCCCGCGTCACCCCGCCCGGGGTGGCCTGGGAGGACCTGCCGCCCGTCGACGCCGTCGTCATCTCCCACAACCACTACGACCACCTCGACGCGCCCACCCTCAAGCGGCTGCCCCGCGCCACGCCCCTGTTTGTACCGGCCGCGCTCGCCCCCTGGTGCCGGCGGCGCGGATTCATCCGGGTCACCGAGCTGGACTGGTGGGAGGCCGCCGAACTGCCCGCGCCGGACGGCCGGGCCGCCGCCGTACGGTTCGACTTCGTCCCCGCGCACCACTGGTCGCGGCGCGGCCTGGCCGACACCTGCCGCACCCTGTGGGGCGGCTGGGTGCTCACCGCCCGCACCGGGCGGCGGGTGTACTTCGCGGGGGACACCGGCTACGGGCACTGGTTCACCGAGATCGGCGCCCGCTACCCGGGGATCGATCTGGCGCTGCTGCCCATCGGGGCGTACGCGCCGCGCCGGCTCCAGCAGCCCGTGCACACCGATCCGGAGGAGGCCGTCGCCGCCTGCCAGGACGTCGGTGCCACCCGGATGGCCCCCATGCACTGGGGCACCTTTCTGCTCTCCTCCGAGCCGCCGCTGGAGCCGCTGGACCGGGTGCGCGCCGCCTGGGCCGCGGCCGGCCGGCCACGCCAGGACCTGTGGGACCTCCCGATCGGCGCCTCCCGTGTCCTGGAGGAGGGCGCCCGGGAGGCGCGCGGTTTCTAGCCGACGCACTTACGGCCGGGGGGAGTTCGCTTCCGGCTCAGCTTCCGGCTGCGCTTCCGCGCCGCGTGCGACGTCCAGCAGGGATTCGGCCGCGGCGCGCATGCGGTGCTTGCGCAGGTCCAGGACCGGGGACCGGTTCGACAGGCCGTGGGCCGCCAGCAGGTTCATCAGGGACCAGATCACGTCGGGGCGTCCGGTCAGGGGGAGTTCGCGGCCGTCGGGGGTGATGACCTTGGCCTCGGAGGTTCCGGCGAGGAGGTTGGTACGGGGCCAGTCCACGATGTACGACCGGCTGCCCGGTTCGGCGTAGAGGACGACGTCCCGGGTGCGGTGCAGGACCGCGAGGTAGTTCAACGGCACCGTCAGCCGGCGGGCCGCGTCGAACGGGGGTGTGCCGTCGGCGGGATGGACGCGCAGCACGGTGTCGAGGACCGGGCCGTGGTCCTGGAAGGTGGTCCTGCCCCGCATCTGGAGGAACCGGCCGCGCACCAGCACGCCGCCGCGGCGCGACCAGCGGCGTCCGACCGAGCCGAACGCCGCCGCGTCGCCCGGGAGATCGTCGACGATCCACCGGGACTCCTCGCCCGGTTCGGTCACCGGCGCCCGGTCCTCGGGGAAGGACCGGTCCTGATCGGCGGCGGCGAGATAACCGGCGGCCGTACGGTCGTCCAGCCGGCGCAGGTCGATGGTGTCGCCGGTCATCTCGACGCCGCCGGCCGCCCGCGAGACCCGCATCTGGCGCAGCAGGCGGACGGGGCGCCGGGTCACATCGGCCGTCCGGCCTTCGAGGTCGATCACCCGCAGGGTACGGGTGCCCGCCAGCATGGCGCTGGAGGGCCACCGGTGGGTGATGGTGGCGGGGACGGTGGGGGAGACGAGGACGGCCAGCCGGCCCGCCGTGACGGCGGACAGGCACAGGGCCGGTACGCGCCACTCGCCGGTGGTCTCGAACTCACCCGCGCCGCCGGCCTCCTCGTGGTCGTACACGCGCAGCTTCATCCGGATCAGCGGCGTGAACTCGTCGGGGGTGTAGTCGCCGTAGTGGGTGGTGTAGGTGGCCTCGCCGTCGGGGCTGTAGTGCGCCAGGGACGCCTCCAGGACGTCCGCCCGCACCAGCCGTGCCTGCGGGTGGCTCTTGGGGGGCGTGGGTGCCCACATCACGAAGGTGTCGTCCCCGTAGGAGACGCCGTCGTCCGCCGCCCGGTCCCGGCGGGTGATCCGGGGGAACGCGCTCCGCGCGCTCTTGCGGGCCGAGAAGGGGATGACGGCCGTCCAGACCAGCCCGACGACGAGGGCGATCCAGGCCCAGTTCTCGCCCTCCTGCCAGGCGGTCCAGGCCACGGCCAGGGCGATCGGGCCCGGAATGCAGCAGATCGTGGCGAATATCAACTGTCCCGTCAGCACACTGGTATAGCTCCGCATGGCCCCCGCCTCATCCTCGTTCCGCCGGCGCGTCCGCCCGCCCGCTGAGCGAGAACATAACCCGCGCTGATCCCGATGGATACGGGTTGCCCGCCACCAGCCATCGGGATCACCGCCGGATGTGCCGCCGGGCGCGGCCGGGCGCGGCCGGCGCGCCGCCCGGGCTCAGCCGGCGCCGGTCTGCCGCGACCGCTCCCGCACTGTCACCCGGCCCCCCGCGATCCGGGCCACCCGCTCCGCCCCACGGGCGATCGCGCTGTCGTGAGTGACCATCACGAAGGTCAGTCCCAGCTCCCGCCACTGGGTCTCCAGCACCTCCATCACCTCGTCCCGGGTGGACTCGTCCAGATTGCCGGTCGGTTCGTCCGCCAGCAGGACGCGGGGACGCTTGGCCAGTGCCCGGGCGATCGCCACCCGCTGCTGCTGGCCGCCGGACAGCTCGCCGGGCAGATGCCCCATCCGTTCCGCCAGGCCCACCGACTCCAGGGCCTCGGCAGCCCGTTGCCGGCGCTCGGCGGCGCCGAGACCGAGCGGGGCCAGTGCCGTCTCCACGTTCTCCCGTGCCGAGAGGGTGGGGATCAGATTGAAGCTCTGGAAGACGAAGCCGATCTGCTCCGCTCGCAGCCGGGTCAGCTTCGCCTCGGACAGGCCGGTCAGATCGGTGCCGTCCAGCACCACCGACCCGCCGGTCGCCCGGTCGAGTCCGCCGAGCAGTTGGAGGAAGGTGGACTTGCCGCCTCCGGTGGGCCCCTGGACGACGAGCCTGCCGCCGGTGGGGACCGTCAGTGACACCCCGTCCAGGGCGGCGACGGTGGACTTGCCGCGCCGGTAGTGCTTGGTGACATCGGTGAGTTCGTACATGGTCGGGCCTCCGTCAGGCGCAGGGGTCGTCAGGCGATGCGCCGCAGCGCGTCGGCGGGGCGCAGCCGGGCGGCGCGCCAGGCGGCGAAGGCACCGGCGGTCAATCCGCCCGCCACCGCCAGGGTTACGGCCAGCAGCAGCATGGACAGGCTCACCGGGGCGGTCAGCCCGATGTCCAGGGATTGCGCTCCGGCGGCGGCGTCACCGCCGATGCCGCCGGGCCCCATCGGCCCGCCCGGGCCGCCCGGCATCCCGCCGCCGGCCCCACCGCCGGTACTGGTGATCTCCGCGGTGAGCCCCGGCCGGATCCAGGTGATGACGCGGGTGACGGCGAGGCCGAGGGCCAGGCCCAGGGCGCCTCCGGCCAGTCCGGTCACCAGGGACTCGCTCATCACCTGCCGGGTGACCCGGCCCCGGCTCCAGCCGAGCGCCTTGAGGGTGCCGATCTCCCGGATCCGCCGGTTGACGGCGGAGGTGGCCAGCATCCCGGCCACCAGGAACGCGGTGAGCAGCACCAGATACGACAGCCACCGGCCCACCCCCTCGGCGAGATCGGCGGAGGTGGCCAGCGAGCCGGACACCTGATCGGCCAGATCGTCGGCGGTGGTGACCTCGGTGCCCGTCACCTGTTCGCCGATGGCGGTACTGATGGCGTCCAGTTGCTGGGAGTCGGCGGCCTGGACGTAGACCTTGCTGACCACGTCCTCGTTGCCGGAGAGGGTCTGGGCGGTGGCCAGCGGCAGATAGACGTCGGCGGCCGGGTCCCCCGAGGGGGTGGTGAACAGGCCGATGACCTCGAAGTCGGTGCCCTTGACGGTGAGGGTGTCGCCGACGCCCAGTTCCTCCTGGGCGGCGTAGTCGGCGGTCAGCAGGACGGCCTGGGCGTCCGTCTCGTCCGCGGTGAACGTACGGCCCTCGGTGAGTTCGACGGTGCTGAGCGGCCCGATGCCGGGCTTGCCGACGTCGGCGCCGAAGAGCGTGTACTGGTTGAGCCCGAACGCCGCTCCGCCACCGCCGATCTCCGGCCGGTCCGAGCCGCCGTCGCCGGGCGGCCCGCCGGGGGTGGCCCCGGATGCGGCGCCGCCCTCAAGGAACTCGCCAGGTTCGAAGCTGCCGTTGATCCCGATCAGCCGCAGCCCGAGTCCGCCGGCCGCTTCCGACACGCCGTCGATGCCGGCGATCCGCGTCACGTCGTCGGCGGCCAGACCGTCCGTCATGCCGTCGAGGACCAGCAGATCGCTGCTCTGCTCCTCGCCGGCCGCGGCGTCGAACTCGAACCGGGGCATCCGGCCGCCGCCGTCCTCGCCGCGCTGCTGCGGATCGAAGGTCTTGCTCACGGTGATGTCGGTGCCGATGCCGTACAGCGAGGCCACTGCCTCGTCCTGGGCCTTGCGCATGCCGGCCGAGACCGAGTTGACGATGAGGACCAGGGCGATGCCCAGGGCAAGTCCCGAGGCGATGACGAGATGTACCTTGCCACGGCGCGTCATCTCGCGTCGGAGATACGTGAGGATCATGCCCGGCAAGCTAGGTACGACGCATGAGTCAGGTCTGAGGATTGTATGAGAGGAAGATGAGGAAGGGCGGGGGATCAGGCTCCCCGGCAGCGGTGGGGGTCAGCCGGTGGGTGGCGTCAGGCCCAGGGAGCGGATCAGATCCAGCATGTCCGCCCGGTACAGGGCGGCGGGCCGGTGGGAGACCGCGCGGAGATGGCCGTGGATCTCCAGCGCCACCAGGCCGTGCATCCGGCCCCACACGCGCAGCGCCAGCGCGGCGGCGGCGGGGGGCACTTCGCCGCTCTCGTCCTGGAGCTTCGCCAGGAACTCGGGCGGGAAGTCCGACCAGGTGACGTCGTCCGGCTGGAGGTGGCGGGCGTACGGCCAGGCGTCGGCCACCAGCCGGGTGAGCCCGCCGCAGATCCGCCGGGACGCCCGCTCCACGGGGCCGTCCTCGGGCGGTTGATAGCCGGGTACGGGGTCGCCGTAGAAGAGCCGGAACCCTTCGGGGTTGGCCAGCGCCCACTCGCGCATGGCCAGCGCCCAGGCGAGCAGCCGGCCGCCCGCGTCGCCGGGCGGCACCGCGTCGCGGGCGGCCTCCACGGTGTCGGCGAGGTCGCCGGCGATGCCGCCGGTGAGGTCGGTGATCAGGTCGTCGCGGGTGGCGAAGTAGCTGTAGATGGCCCGGGGGGTCATGCCCATCTCGCGGGCGATGCCGCGCAGCGAGATCGCCCCGGGGCCGCCCTCGGCCATCTGGGCCAGCGCGATCGTCTTGATCTCCCGGGTGGTGTCGGCCCGCAGCCGCTCCCGGCGGCTCATGGTCGTGGTCTGCTCGCTCACCTTGACAGGTTACAGCGGTGTATTAGTCTTCGGCGAAGTAAAAGTACACGCCGTGTAGTAAATGCCCAGCGAAGAGGTACGCCCATGCCCGCCTATGTGATCGTCGATGTCCAACTGCTGGACGACGAGCTGTCCCGGCAAGCAGCCCTCGCCTACAGCGAGGTGGCCATCCCCTCGATCCTCGACCACGGTGGCCGCTACCTCGTCGGCGGACCCACCCCCGAGGCCGTCGAGGGAACCTGGGACTCCTCCCGGCTGATCATCCTCGAATTCCCGGACCTGGACCGGATCAGGCAGTGGTACGACTCACCCGCCTACACCCGCGCCCGCGAGATCCGCAAGGACGCCATGCACCTGCGCGTCCTCTTCGCCGAAGGCGCCGGCCAACTCCCCGCTCCGCAGAGCCCCGAGCAGCGCGCAGCCGCCGCGACGGCCGCTGAACGGGAGTCCCGGGACCAGGCGCGAGAGCCGGACGAGCGGCCGGCGGCCGTCGACCCGAGCGGGCGCGATGGCCACCGGCAGAGACCCGATCCGGGCGCCGCCGCGTGGTGACCGGTGGCCGCGTGGCCGACGGTCGCCAACCGGCGCGGACCCCGAACCGGTCCGCCACCGGTACGACGGCACCACCGGTCACACCGCCGCGCCGGGTGAGCGGCGCCCGCCGGTATCAACGCCCCCGGGAAGCCGCCGCCCGCCGCCACAGCGGCGGCGTGATCGCGAACAGCAGCGCCAGCACCACCGCCGCCAGCACCCCCTGCCAGGCATGCGGGAACAGCGCCCCGCCCAGCAGACCGATCAGCTGATACGTCGCCGCCCACGCCAGCGCCGCCGGGAAACACCCGCGCAGATACGCCGCCAGCGGCATCCGCGCCAGCAGCGCCGCCAGCATCACCGGGATCCGCCCCGCCGGCACCAGCCGGGACACCACCAGCACCACCGTGCCGCGCTCCGCCAGCTGCCGCTGCGCCCGCCGCACCGCTCCCGGCGCGGCCTGCTCCCGGAGCCGACCCAGCCAGCGCGAGCCGCCCCGCCCCAGCGCGTACAGCAGCGTGTCCCCGCCGAACGCCGCCAGCGACGCCACCGCGAACACCAGCGCCGAGAACACCACCGGATCGCTGTGATGGAACGCCACCGCCCCCGCCGAGCTGACCAGCGCGCCCGTCGGTATCACCGGCACCAGCGACCCCACCAGAACCAGCAGAAACAGCGACGGCAGCCCGATCGCCTGCTCGGTGCTCTCCGGAGCCACCACCCCGGGCGTCGCCGCCAGCGGTATCAGCGGCATCAGCGGAGCCTGGCTCACTCCGCCCCCGCCACCCGCACCGGCACCCGTACCCGCTCCCCGTGCCCCAGCAGATGCACCCGCACCCCCGGCGCCAGCCGCGCCGCGTGCCGTACGAACTCGTCGCCCGGCGCGTGGAACTCATGCGGTCGCACCCCCGCGAGACCCAGCGGCCAGAACGTCCCGAAGTGCACCGGCACCGCGTGCCCGGGCCGCAGCCGGGCCAGCGCCCGCGCCGCCCGCTCCGCGTTCAGATGACCGTGCCCAAGACCCGGACCCCAGCCACCCACCGGCAGCAGCGCGGTGTCCACCGGACCCGTCTCCCGCGCCATCCCCTCGAAGAGCCCGGTGTCGCCCGCGTAGTACGTACGCGACTCGCCCTCCACCACATAGCCCAGCGCCGACACCCGGCGCGGCCCCACCGGCAGCCGCCGCCCGTCGTGCGCCGCCGGCACCGCCCGGATCGTCACCGGACCGAACGGCAGCGACTCACCCGGCGTCATCTCGTACACCGGCAGCCGCGCCGCCAGCCGCCGCAGCCCCGGCACCGCCCGCACCGCGCCGCGCGGCAGCACCAGCGGGGTGCCGTACGCCAGCCGCGCCAGCGACCGCAGATGCAGATGATCCGCGTGCAGATGCGACACCAGCACCACATCGGCCAGCAGCGCACCGGCAGGCGGCGCAGCCCCGCGCCGCCGCCACAGATGGGCGCAGCGCCGGGTCACCAGCGGATCGGTCAGCACCGCCACCCCGGAGTCCCGGATGGTGGCGGTGGCGTGGCCCCACCAGGTGATATCCACCGGCACAGGAACTCCTCCCACCCGTCCGGACGTACTTCCGTTACCGGAAGCCTACGTGTGTTTGCCCGGTGACGTCCGCCCGGTACGCACCGGCCACCCGGGCAGGATGGACGGCACGGAAGCGGTACGGAAGCGGCATCAGCGGCACGAGCGACGGGAGGGCCCGGAGGTGGCAGGGGTACGGAGCGGGGGCGCGGCGCTGCTGCGGGTGCTCGCGGTGTGGGCCGTCAGCGCCGCCACCATGGTGGTGCTCACTCTGATCCTGCCCGACTTCCGGCTCCAGTCCGCCGGCGGCGACAGCTTCACCCGCGTCGGCATCACCGCCTTCCTCGCCGCCGGCGCCTTCGGGCTGCTGTCCGCCCTGGTGTGGCCCTGGCTGGTCCGCGCCCTGCTGCTGGTGCCCGCCCTCGCGCTCGCCTCGCTGGTCTTCCTGCTCAACGGCTCGCTGCTGCTGTTCGCGCTCAGCCTCATCCCCGACGGGCGCGGCGAGGCCAGCCCGCAGACCGCCGTGATCGTGGCCGCCGCCATGTCGCTCACCTCCTCCGCCACCAGCACCTGGCTCGCCGTCCGCGACCAGGGCGCCCAACGCCGCCGGCTGCGCCGGATGGCGCCCTGGGGGCACCTCCCGGCCGGCGGCTGGGGGCGCGGACGGGCACCGGGCACCGGCACCGGCACCGGCACCGACGCCGGTGAGGGTGGCGGGAGCGGGCTGCCGCGTACGGCCGGCACCGTCTTCCTCCAACTGGACGGCATCGGCCACCCCCTGCTGCGCGAGGCGATCGCCGGCGACCGCCCCCTGATGCCGACCGTCGCCGCCCTGTGCGGCACCAGCCACCGGCTCACCCCCTGGCGCACCGACTGGTCAAGCCAGACCGGCGCCTCCCAACTGGGCATCCTGCACGGCAGCAACGAGGACGTGCCCGCCTTCCGCTGGTACGAGAAGGAGCGCGGCGAGGTCATCATCAGCAACCGCCCCTCCAGCGCCGCCGAACTCCAGCGCCGCGCCGTCGCCCGCCACGGCCACCCCGGACTGCTGGCGGCGGACGGCGCCAGCCGGGGCAACCTGTTCACCGGCGGCGCCGGGCAGGCCGCGCTGGTGGTCTCGATCGCCGCCCGGCGCGGCAAGGGCGAACGCTCCCGCGCCGGATACTTCGCCTACTTCTCCGACCCGGCGCACGCCGCCCGCACCGTGCTGTCGTTCACCGCAGAACTGGCCAGGGAGATCACCCAGTCACTGCGCGCCCGGCTGAACGGGACCACCCCCCGGGTGGCGCGCGGCGGCCTGTATCCGCTGATCCGGGCGTTCGCCACCGTCGTGGAGCGGGACGTGGTGACCGCGTCCGTCGTCGGCGACATCCTCACCGGGCGCACCGCCGTGTACGCCGACCTGGTCGCCTACGACGAGGTCGCGCACCACTCCGGGCCGCGCTCGCCGGACGTGCGGCAGGTGCTGGGCCGGCTCGACGACTGCGTGGCCACGATCCGGCAGGCCATCGCGTACGCGCCGCGCCCGTACCATCTGGTGCTGCTCTCCGACCATGGACAGAGCCACGGCGAGCCCTTCGGCAGCGCCTACGGGCACTCGCTGGAGGAACTGGTACGGATCGGCTGCGGCCGGCCGCTGGCGGGCGAGCCGCGCCGGGCCCGGCACAAACGGCGCGAACGGCGGGCGGAGAGCGGCGCCGAGGCGCGGGCGGCGGCCCGCTCCGCGCTGCACCGCCCCGAGGAGCCGCCGCAGCCGCCCCGGCCGCCGCAGGCGGGGCGGCGGGCGCCGGTGGTGCTGGGATCGGGGAATCTGGGTCTGGTGTCCTTCCCGGAGATCCCCGGCCGGGCGACGCGCTCGGAGATCACCTCGCGCTATCCGGCGCTGCTGTCGACGCTGGCCGAGCACCCGGGGATCGGCTTCGTGCTGGTGCGCGACGAGCGGCACGGGGCGGTGGTGCTGGGCGCGGGCGGCGGTGAACACCGGCTGGCCGACGGGGAGATCATCGGCCCGGACCCGCTGGCACCGTTCGGGCCGGGCGCGGCGGCGGCGGTGCTGCGTACCGATGGCTTCCCGCATGCCGCCGATCTGATGATCAACTCGGCGGTGAACCCCGCCACCGGGGCCATCCACGCCTTCGAGGACCAGATCGGCTCGCACGGCGGCCTGGGCGGCGAACAAAACCAGGCGTTCCTGCTCTCCCCGCACGCCCTGTCGGACCCGCTGTCCGTGGGCGGCGCGGAGGGCGGAGCGGTCGGGGGCACCGGCGTGGCCGGCGAGCTGGTCGGGGCCGAGGCGGTGCACCGCGTGCTGCGCCGCTGGCTGGCCGAGTCGGCCGCCGTCGCGGTACGGACCGACGCCCGGTCACCCGCATGACGCGGCGGGCCCGCCCCGGATCGGACCGGTGGCCGCACTAGGGTGACGAACGCCGTGACGAACGCCGTGGCGAATGCCGTGGCGACCGAAGCACCGACCGAAGCACCGACCGAAGCACCGGGTGAAGGGAGCGCGCCGATGGCGCCGCAGCCGCTGACCGATCTGGAGATCGCCGAGACGCTGAGCGGGCTGCCCGGCTGGCGGGCGGAGCGCGACCACCTGGTGCGCGACTACACCCTGCCGGGCCACCCGGCGGCGGTCGCGCTGCTGGTGCACATCTCGGTGGCGCAGGAGGAACTGAACCACCACGCCGAGCTGACCCTGGTCTACAACCGGCTCGCGGTGGCCCTCAACACCCACAGCGAGGGCGGCCGGATCACCGGCCTCGACGTGCAACTGGCCCGCCGGATCGAGGAGATCGCGGCGGGCCACGCTACAGGCTAGGGCGTCACTTATGACGGCATCAGCACGGTGTCGATGAGGTAGACCGTGGCGTTGGCCGTCTGCACATTGCCGCAGACCACGGCGGCATCGCCATTCACGGTGAACGCCTCGCCCGAACCGGAGGTGGTGACGGTGCCGCCCTGGAGCGTCTCGAAGGAGCCGTCCGCCAACTGCTCGGGCGACAGCCGCTCGCCCACCACGTGGTAGGTGAGGACAGCGGTCAGCATGTCCTGGTCGGCCAGCACCGCGTTCAGGTCCTCCTCGGGGATCGCGGCGAAGGCGTCGTTGACGGGCGCGAAGACGGTGATGCCGTCCGCGTCGTTCAGGGTGTCCACCAGGCCGGCCGCGTCCACCGCGCCCACCAGGGTGGTCAGCGCCTCGTTGTTGCTCGCGGCGGTGGCCACCGGGTCCAGCGCCATGCCGTCGAAGCTGCCGGGACCGTCCGCCGGGGTGGCGGCGCAGGCCGGGCCGAACGGCTGGGCGACGGCGTCCATGCTGTCCCGCCCGGCGTCGCCGGTGCCACTCTGGCTGTCCTCGGCCGAGCCCTGGTCGGCGGAGCTGTCGTTGGTGTCCTTGTCGTTGCCGTTGTCGTCCGAGGAACACGCGGCCAGGCTCAGCGGCAGCACGGCCGCCGCGGCGATGGCGACGGTGGTACGGCGGATGCGGGAGATACGGGAGACGCGCATGGTGAAGCTCCTTGTCGAGGATGAGAGGAATCAGAGGGGTAGAGAAGAGGGGCGAGAGAAGAGGGGGAGAGAAGAGGGGGAGAGGGGACCGGAGAAACGGACCCGGATCAGCTCACGTTGACCACCACCGCATGCCGTCCGGTCGCGCCGTCCGGCACCGTGCCCACCCGGTCGGCGGTCTGGGTGGCCCCGGACCGGTCCGTGGCCCGTACCTCGATGGAGTGCCGGCCCGGGGTGGCGTCCCATCGCCACACCCACTGCCGCCAGGTGTCGACGCTGTCCTCCACGGCGAGTTCGGCGTCCGACCAGGCACCCCCGTCCACCCGCACCTCCACCCGGTCGATGCCGGTGCGCTGCGCCCAGGCGACGCCCGCCACCGCCACCGGCCCGGCGGACAGCGCCGCCAGACCGCGCGGGGTGTCGATGCGCGACATGGTCTTGACGGGCGCCTGCCGGGCCCAGCCCCGCCGGACCCAGTACGCGTCGTGGTCGGCGAAGGTGGTCAGCTCCAGCTCCGTCAGCCACTTGCAGGCGGAGACGTATCCGTACAGCCCCGGGACCACCATGCGCACCGGGAATCCGTGCGCGAACGGCAGCGGTTCGCCGTTCATGCCGACCGCCAGCAGCGCGTCGCGGCCGTCCAGCACCGCCTCCACCGGGGAGCCCAGCGTCATGCCCTCCACCGACCGGGCGATCAGCTGATCGGCGGGCCCGCCCCGGGACGGCGGGCGGACCCCGGCCTCGGCCAGCAGATCGGCCAGCCGGACCCCGATCCAGCGGGCGTTGCCGGTGTACCGGCCGCCCACCGGATTGGAGACACAGGTGAGCGTGATGCGGCGTTCGATCAACTCCCGTTCCAGAAGGTCGGCGAAGCCGAGCTCCAGCGGCCGGCTCACCCCCAGCCCGTACACCTTCAGCCGCCAGCTGTCCGCGTCCACCCGGGGCACGGTCAGCGCGGTGTCGATGCGGTAGAAGTCGCGGTTGGGGGTGATGAACGGGCCGAGCCCGGGCACCGGGAGTTCGGCGCCGGCCGGCACCGTACCGGCGGCCGAGCGGGGAGCGGGCAGGCTCAGGGCCGCGCGGGAGGCCGCCGCCCGGGCGCGCCCTGCCGCGCCGAGGTGCCGGCCCAGCAGACCGGCTCCGGCGGAGGCGGCGGCCACCGCGCTCGCCGCCGCGACGAACCGCCGCCGTTCGAAGCCGGCCAGGGTACGCGCGGACCCCTCGTCCTCCCGCTCCCCGGGTCCCGGGGAGCCGGACACCATCCGCGGAGTCCGGCCCACCAGGACGTACAGCGCGCAGGCCCCGGCGATCGCCCCTGCCAGTGAGGGGATCGCGTCCGGCCCGGCGCCTTCGGGCCGCCCGGCGGCCACCAGGCCGCCGAACAGCCCGAAGCCGAGTACGGCGAGCGCCCCGGCGCGACGGAATCGCAGCGCCAGCACACCCACCGCCATGGCGAACAGCGCGAGCAGCACCAGAATCCCGAGTTGCAGCACCAGCTTGTCGTTGGTGCCGAAGTTCTCGATCGCCCAGTCCTTCACGGGGGCCGGGGTGCGGTCGATGACCGCCCCGCCCACCGCGTTCACCGGCCGGGCCTCCTCCCGGACCCCGGCGGCGGCCAGTTCGGCCACCGCCAGCGCGGTGCCGGCGGCCAGCAGCCCGGACACCGCACCGGTGATGGCGACCGCGGCCGGCGGAAGAATCTCCCGCAGCCGGGCCCGGCCGGTCGTCCCGTTCGCTGTCCGTTCGCTGCTCACACCTCCCATTCGGTGCGAGGGGGCTGGCGGATGGGTCCGGAGCGCGAAAAAGAAAAAGCGTCACCCTCCCGAGTGACATCCGCCGACCGGACCCGACCGGCCCGGCCCGCCGTCAGGGGCGGTGCCGCGCCGTCAGAAAACGGTCCCGGGAGCCCGCCAGATCCACCAGCGGCGCGGGATAGCCGGTGCCCCGCAGCACCCCGGGTTCCAGGCGCCACGGCTCGTGCACCAGCACCCCGTCCACCCCGGCCAGTTCCGGCACCCAGCGCCGCACATACGCACCGGCCGGGTCGTAACGGCGCCCCTGCGTCACCGGGTTGAGCACCCGGTTGGGGCGGGTGTCGGTGCCGGTGCCGGCCACCCACTGCCAGTTCAGCTGGTTGTTCGCCAGATCGCCGTCCACCAGCAGCCGCAGGAAGTGCCGCGCGCCCTCCCGCCAGTCGGCGTACAGCGTCTTGGTGAGGAAGCTCCCCACCAGCAGCCGCCCCCGGTTGTGCATCCAGCCCTCGTGCGCCAACTGCCGCATCGCGGCGTCCACCACGGGGTAGCCGGTGCGGCCCGCGCGCCAGGCGGCCAGCTTGCGCTCGTCGTGCCGCCACCGGTCGCCCCGGGGCCGGTAGTCGGCCCACGCCGCGTCGGTCCTGGCCGCCAGTACCTGATGGTGGAAGTCCCGCCAGGCCAACTGCCGTACGAACGCCTCCGCCCCGGCCCCGCCGTGCCGCAGCGCCCGGTGGGTCAGCTCGGCGGCCGACAGGCAGCCGAAGTGCAGATACGGCGAGAGCCGGGAGGTGGCGTCGCCCGCCAGGTCGTCGTGCCGCTCCTGGTACGCGTCCAGGCCCGTACGCAGCCAGGCCGCCATCCGGCGCCGGCCTTCGCGTTCGCCGCCCGGCGGCACGCCGGGGGAGACCCCGGCGACCCGGCGGCGGTCGGGCAGGTCCAGGCCCTGGGCGCTGTCCGGAACCGGGATCCGGCGCGGGGCGGGCAGCGGCGCCTCCCGTACGCTCTCCCGCCACTTGCGGTGGTACGGCGTGAACACCGCGAAGTGGTCACGCCCGGCGGGGACGAGCGCGCCGGGCGGCACCACCGTCACGGCCCCGTCGTGCACCCGCAGCGGGCAGCGCAGTTCCGCCAGCGCGGCCCGCAACCGCTCCTCGCGGCGCCGCGCGAAAGCGCTGACCCCGGCCGACAGGTGCACCTCGCCGGCCCCGGTCCGCCGTACGACCTCGCACACCTCCTCGGTCACCTCCCCCTCGCGCAGCACCAGCCGGCCGCCGCGCTCGCGCAGCCCCGCGTCCAGATCGGCGAGCGCGTCGGCCAGGAACGCCAGCCGGTTGGGCGCGGCGAAGCCGGCCAGGTCCACGCCCGGGTCGCGGACGAACAGCGGCACCACGGTGTCCGCGGCCCGCCGGGCGGCGTGCAGCGCGGGATGGTCGCGCAGCCGCAGATCACTGGTGAACACCACAACGGCGACGTCCATCGTCCGCGTACTCCTCGCTAGCCGGCCGGAAACTCCATGACGGCCAGCGGAGCTGATGTCGGCTGCGCGGAACCACCGGCGGGTTCGACCGTGATGCCCATGCCGCGGGCGCCGTCCAGCGCCCCTTCCATCAGCATGGCCTCATCCGGTGACCCGGGGTCCAGCAGCCCGGCGGGCCGCATCGCACCGTGATCGTCGAACCACAACTGGTACACCATGCCGTCCGGCGGGCTCGGCATTCCGGACGCCACGAACGCGGCGCGGTCGGTGTGCGCCGACACCACCACGGTGCCGGTGCCGCCGCCCGGCAACTCCCCCGCGCTCATCCGGGCGTCCGGCGCCGCGAGCACCTGGGCGAGCAGCGCCGACTGCGCCTGGGCCTGCCGCATCGTGTCGCGGGCGTCCTGGGCCTGCTGCCACTGCCACACGGTGGTGCCACCGAGTACGGCGGCGGCCAGCGCGGCGGCGAGCGCGAGCCCCGGCAGCAGGCGGGGGGTGCGGCGGCGCAGCCCGCCCCAGGCCCCCGGTGGCGGGTCCTGCCGCACCGTGGAGATGCGCCGCATGACCCCTTCCCGCAGGCGCGGCGGTGGGGGGACGGCGACCGCCCGGGCCAGCCGGGCGGCGGTCTCCGTCAGTTCGCCCACCTCCCGGGCGCAGGGCTCGCAGCGGCGCAGGTGCCGCGCGAACTCCTCGCGTTCGGCGGGGGGAAGCGCGTCCAGCGCGTAGGCCCCGCTGAGGGTGTGCACGTCCTCGACACTCATGCCGTCACTCCCAGGCAGTCGCGCAGCCGGATCAGTCCGTCGCGCAGCCGGGTCTTCACCGTGCCCAGCGGCAGCGACAGCACTTCGGCCACCTCGCGGTAGGTCAGTCCCCGGTAGTAGGCGAGGGTCACCGACTGCCTTTGGCGTTCGGTGAGTCCGCGCATGCAGCGGCGTACCTGCTCGTGCTCCAGGCGGGCCTCGACCTGTTCGGTCACCTCGTCGTACGCGGGGGTGTGGTTCAGCAGGGCCGCGCGGTGCTCGCGGTCGCCGGTGGCCTGTGCGGAGCGCACCCGGTCCACCGCCCTGCGGTGTGCCAGGGTCATGATCCAGGCCATCGCGGAACCGCGTTCCGGGGTGAAGGCGGCGGCCCGGCGCCAGATCTCCAGCAGCACCTCCTGGGCGACCTCCTCGGACTGCGCGGGGTCGCGCAGCACGCCGCGCACCAGACCCAGGACGGGGCCGGCGACCCGGTCGTACACGGCGCCGAAGGCGTCCTGGTCGCCGCGTGCCACCAGGGTGAGCAACTCGCCGAGTTCGGGGGCGGGCACCCCGGGTGGCACGGACCGGGGGGTGGGCACTGGCTTCATACGACGTCTCCGGTGGCGGGCGGACGAAACGGGCGGTACCCGCGCGCGGTGCGGCGCGGGGTACCACCCGTCATTCGGAGCCGGGGGCGCCCCGGATGGGTCCAGCCCGGGTGCGCTTTACCGGAAGGCGGCCGTCTCGGGGTCGGCACCGACCCGGGTGTCGGTGTCCAGCGCCGCGATCGCCGCGATGTCGTCGGCGTCCAGCTCGAAGCCGAAGACGTCGATGTTCTCCTTGATCCGGGCGGGGGTCACGGACTTGGGGATCACCACGTTGCCGAGCTGGAGGTGCCAGCGCAGCACGACCTGGGCGGGCGTCCTGCCGTACTTGGCGCCGATCTCCGCCAGCTTCGGGTCGTCCAGCAGGCCCTTGCCGGAGCCCAGCGGGGAGTACGCCTCGGTGGCGATGCCCAGCTCGGCGTGCACGGTGCGCGACTCGGCCTGCGGGAAGTTGGGGTGCAGCTCGATCTGGTTGATGGCCGGGACGATGTTCGTCTCGTCCAGCACCCGGCGCAGGTGCGCGGGCCGGAAGTTGGAGACGCCGATGGTCTTGGCCTTGCCCTCGGAGTAGATCTGCTCCATGGCCTTCCACGCCTCGATGTACTGGTCGTACATCGGGGTGGGCCAGTGGATCAGGTAGAGGTCGACGTACTCCAGGCCGAGCTTCTCCAGGGAGATGTCGATGGCGCGCAGCGCGTCGTCGTAGCCGTGGTCCGCGTTCCACAGCTTGGTGGTGACGAACAGCTCCTCGCGGGGCAGCCCCGAGGCGGCGAGCGCCTTGCCGGTGCCGACCTCGTTACGGTAGATCGCGGCCGTGTCGATGTGCCGGTAGCCCGCCTCCAGGGCCTGGGTCACGGCGTCGGTGGCCTGGTCGTCGGGGACCTGCCAGACGCCGAAGCCCAGCTGGGGGATCTCTTCACCGTTGTTCAGAGTGACATGGGGGACGCTGCTCACGTACGAATCAGTCCTTCATCTGATCGGAAGCCGATCGTTTGGTAGTGATCTGCCTATGGTCCATGATCCGGGCCGGTCGCGCACTCCCCGGTGACGAGCGGCACAATGGCCGCCGTGCGCGCATTGACCCGGTTCATCGACCCCTTCATCCTGCTGCTGATCGCAACCGTGGGGCTGGCCGCCCTGTTCCCGGTCGGCGGGGGAGCGGCGGAGGTGGTGGACGGGTCCGTCAAGGGCTTCATCGCGCTGCTGTTCTTCCTGTACGGGGCCCGGCTCTCGACCCAGGACGCGATAGCCGGGGTACGGCACTGGCGGCTGCACACCACCATCCTGTGCTGCACCTTCGTCGTCTTCCCGCTGCTGGGGCTGGCCGCCCGCGCCCTGGTGCCGTGGCTGATCACCGCCGACCTGTACACCGGCCTGCTGTTCCTGTGCCTGGTCCCCTCCACCGTGCAGTCCTCGATCGCCTTCACCTCCATCGCGCGCGGCAATGTGGCCGGGGCGATCGCCGCCGGGTCGTTCTCCTCGATCGCGGGCATCGTGCTCACCCCGCTGCTGGCCGCCGCGTTCATCGGCGCGAGCGCCGGCTTCAGCGCGGCGTCGCTGCTGACCATCGGCGCCCAACTGCTGCTGCCGTTCCTGGCCGGGCAACTGCTGCGGCGCTGGATCGGCGGCTTCATCACCCGGCACCGGCTGCTGGTGAAGATCGTCGACCGGGGCTCGATCCTGGTGGTCGTCTACGCCGCGTTCAGCGAGGGCATGAACGAGGGCATCTGGTCCCAGGCCAGCTGGGGCAGGCTGCTGGCGCTGCTCGCGGTGGAGGGGGTGCTGCTGACGATCATGCTGCTGCTGACCACGTACGGGGCCGGCCGGCTCGGCTTCGGGCGGGCCGACCGGATCGCCATCACCTTCGCCGGGTCGAAGAAGTCCCTGGCCGCCGGGCTGCCCATGGCCCAGGTGATCTTCCCCGAACAGGCGGCGCTGGCCGTGCTGCCGCTCATGCTCTTCCACCAGCTTCAGCTGCTGGTCTGCGCCTTCTTGGCCCGCCGCTGGTCTTCGGACCCGGACCCGGACCCGGACCCGGACGCGGACCCGGACCCGGACCCGGACCCGGACCCGGACCCGGACCCGGACGCGGACGCGGACCCGGACTCGGACCCGGACGCGGACGCGGACGCGGACTCGGACCCGGACTCGGACCCGGACCCGGGGGAGTCCGGGGGAAGCACCAGCCGCCCCGCACCGGCGTAGACATTCATCGAGGTGCCGCGCAGAAACCCGACCAGCGTCAGCCCGGCCTCGGCGGCCAGCTCCACGGCGAGCGCGGAGGGCGCCGACACCGCCGCCAGCGCCGGGATGCCGGCCATCACGGCCTTCTGCACCAGCTCGAAGGAGGCCCGCCCCGACACCAGCAGTACGGTGTCGGCCAGCGGCAGCAGCCCCGCCGTGAGCGCCCGGCCCACCACCTTGTCGACGGCGTTGTGCCGGCCCACGTCCTCCCGTACGTCCAGCAGTTCGCCGTCCCCGCCGAACAGCGCGGCGGCGTGCAGCCCGCCGGTCCGCTCGAACACCCGCTGGTGCTCGCGCAGTCGCTCGGGCAGCCCGGCCAGCAGCGCCGGGGTGAGCGCCGGCCCGCCGGTCAGCGGCAGCGGCCAGCGGGCGGTGGTCCGTACCGCGTCCAGCGACGCCTTGCCGCACAGCCCGCAGGAGGAGGTGGTGTACACCTTCCGCTCCAGCGAAGCGTCGGGCGGCGGGACGCCGTCCGCCAGCCGGACGTCGACCACGTTGTAGGTGTTGGAGCCGTCGGCGGTGGCGCCCGCGCAGTACATCACCCGGCTCACCTCGGCCGCCCGCGCCACCACCCCCTCGCTCACGAGAAAGCCGGTGGCCAGCGCGAAGTCGTCGCCCGGGGTGCGCATGGTGATGGCCAGCGGGCGGCCGTTCACCCGGATCTCCAGCGGCTCCTCCCCGACCAGGGTGTCCGACCGCTCGGAGACCACCCCGTCCCTGATGCGTACGATCCGGCGCCGTTCGGTGACCCGTCCCATGCCGGCCATCATGCCGTATCGGACACCACCCGCACGATGTGCTTGCCGCGTACCCCGCCGGCCTCCAGCGCGCGGTGCGCGTCGGCGATGCGGTCCAGGGGGTGGACGGTGTCGATGACCGGACGGATCTCCTCACGCTCCACGTACCTGGTGAGATCGGCGAACAGCTGGTGCCCAGGGTTGCCGCTGAAGGCCCGCACCCGGGGCGCGAGGAGGAGGTAACCGAGGGAGACCAGGGGGCGGCGGAAGTCGAAGGCGATGGCGACGTAACGGCCCTTGGGAGTGAGGCGTTCGCGGTAGCCGGGAACGCCGGTGCCGACCGTGTCGAGGATGGCGTCGAAGGGCGCCAGTTCGGCGGGCGAGGTGGTGCGGTAGTCGAACGCCTCGTCCGCGCCGAGACCGCGCACGAAGTCGAGGGCGCCGGCCCCCGCCAGCCCGGTGACATGCGCCCCGAGCGCCTTCCCCAGCTGTACGGCGACCGAGCCGACCCCGCCGGCCGCGCCGCGTACCAGCAGCCGTTCGCCGGGCCGCAGCGCCGCCTTGTCGCGCAGCGCGGTGATCGCCGTGGTGCCGCCGGCGGGCAGCGAAGCGGCCTCGGTGAACGAGAGGGCCACCGGGGCATGGGCCAACTGCCGGGGGTGGACCGCCACATACTCGGCCGCGCTGCCGAACGTGCCGCGCGGCAGCGCCCCCCACACCCGCCGGCCCTGGAGCGGCCCGGGGCTGACGGCCTCGCCGGCGAAGTCGATCCCGGTGCGCTGCGGGAACCGCCGCCCCGTCACCAGCTTCGCCCGCCCGGCCCGGCCGTGCACCTCGCCCCCGTTGACGCTGGCCGCGTGCACCCGTACCAGCACCTCGCCGGGCTTCGGCACCGGCACGGGCACGGTGCCCTCGTACAGCACCTCGGGCGGTCCGTAACGGTCGTACAGCGCGGCGCGCATCTCATCCATGCGGCCACGCTAGGACGCCAACCGGAGACCACCGTCCACTTAGCCCTAAAGTGAGAAGCATGCACGGTCGGCTCTCTCACAACACCCCACCGGACGGCCTGCGGGCCGACGCCCGGCTCAACCGCGAGCGGATCGTGAAGGCCGCCCGCGAGGTGTTCGCCGAGCGGGGGATCGACGTCCCGATGAGCGCGATCGCCCGCCGCGCGGGGGTCGGGATCGCCACCCTCTACCGCCGCTTCCCCACCCGTGACGCGCTGGTGGCGGAGGCGTTCGCCGAACAGCTCGCCGCCTGCCTGGCGTTGCTCGACGACGCCCTGGCGGACCCGGACCCCTGGCGCGGCCTGCGCACCTTCATCGAGAAGATGTTCGTCCTCCAGGCCGCCGACCGTGGCTTCACCGGCGCCTTCATGGCCCGCCACCCCGATGGTGCCGCCCTCGTCTGGCAGCACACCCGGATCGGGAGCGACCTGGCGGAACTGGTCCGCCGGGCCAAGGCGACCGGCTGGCTGCGCCCCGACCTCCGTCCCGAGGACGCCGTCCTGGCGCTGCGCGCGAACTGCGGCCTGATCGTGGCCGCTCCCACCGCCCACCCCGAGACATCTTCCCGCCGGCTGGCCGCTCTGCTGCTGGACTCCTTCCGCGCGACCCCGGCGGGCTGAAAATCTTTCAGCGTTCCCGCCCCCTTACCTTCCGGAAAGATCCCGGAAATTATCGGGTACATGACGAGCCGCCGTGCGTTTCTGAGTCTGCTCCCGCTGACCGCCGCCGCAGCGACCGCCGCCGTACCCGCCGCCCGGGCGGCCGACCGCCGTACCGGCACGTACATCGCCACCTCCTGGCAGCCCGGCGCCCTCACCCTGGCGGCCAGCGGCAAGGCCGCCCCGCTGGTGGTGAGCGCCGCCGACCACCCCGGCGTACTCCGGGTGGCCGGCGATCTGCGCGACGACATCGAACGGGTCACCGGCACCGCCCCCACCGTCCACCGCTCCGACCGCATCCCCACCGGAGCGGGCGCGGCGCGCGAGGTCGTCATCATCGGCACCATCGGGCACAGCCCGCTCATCGACCGGCTGATCGCCGGCGGCCGGCTCGACGTCAGCGGCATCCAGGGCCGCTGGGAGACCAGCCTCCAGCAGGTCATCCGCGACCCGGCACCCGGCATCGACCGCGCCCTGGTCCTCGCGGGCAGCGACCAGCGCGGCACCATCTACGGCGTGTACGAGACGTCCAAGCAGCTCGGCGTCTCCCCCTGGCACTGGTGGAACGACGTCCCCGCCCGGCGCCGCGACCGCGTGTACATCCTCCCCGGCCCGCACACTCAGGGCACCCCGGCCGTCAAGTACCGGGGCTTCTTCATCAACGACGAGAACCCGGCCCTGGGCACCTGGGCCCCCTCCCACTTCGGCCCCGGCCACGCGCCCGGCTACGACGGCGGCTTCACCAGCGCCTTCTACGCCAAGGTCTTCGAGGTGATGCTGCGGCTGAAGGCCAACTACCTGTGGCCGGCCGTGTGGGGCCGCGCCTTCGCCGAGGACGACCCGGCCAACCACGCCACTGCCAAGGAGTACGGCGTGGTCATGGGCACCTCCCACGAGGCGCCGATGATGCGCGGCATCGAGGAGTGGAACCGGCACGCGCGCGGCGGCGCCGACCCGTACGGGGGCAACGGGGAATGGAGCTTCCGCCGCAACGCGGACGCGGTGAAACGCTACTGGGCGGACGGCATCCGCCGGATGCGCGAGGAGGACTTCGAGGGCGTGATCACCCTCGGCATGCGCGGCAACGGGGACGTCAGCCTGCCGGACGGCGACGGCATCGACCTGATGGAGTCCATCCTGGCCGCCCAGCGCGACATCCTGGCGGCGGCCGGCGCGCGGGAACTGCCCCAGGTCCAAACCCTGTACAAGGAGGTGCAGCGCTACTGGGACCAGGGCCTGCGCCCGCCGGACGATGTCACGGTCGTCTTCTGCGACGACAACTGGGGCAACATGCGCAAGCTCCCCGACCAGAGCCTCCCGGAGCGGGCCGGCGGATACGGCCTCTACTACCACTTCGACTACGTCGGCGGCGGCCGGAACTACAAGTGGGTGGACACCGTCAACCTGGCCGCCACCTGGGAGCAGCTGCATCTGTCGTACCGGTACGGGATCGACCGCCTGTGGGTGGTCAACTGCGGCGACCTGAAGGCGGAGGAACTGCCCCTCCAATTCTTCCTCGACTACGCCTGGGACCCCGAACGCTGGCCGCTGGAACGCCTGGCGGAGTGGGAACGCGCCTACGCCGAACAGAACTTCGGCCCGCGCCAGGCGACGGAGATCGCCGAAGTCCTCCACACGTACGGCGTGTTGCAGTCCCGCCGCAAACCAGAACTGCTGAACCGGCGGATCACGCAGGACCCTCGGACGGGCGAGATCTCCTACGACGACAGGGCCACCCCGTACTCCCTGGAGAACTACCGCGAACTGGAACGCGTCACGGCCGAGTGGGAGCACCTGGACGACCGGGCGGAACGGATCGCGCACACCCTCCCGGCGGCCCAGCGGGACGCCTACTACCAGCTGGTCCAGTACCAGGTGGAGGCCACCGCCAACCTGTACGCCCTGCGCGCGGCCCAGTTCACCAGCCTGCACTACGCCACCCAGGGCCGGGCCGCCACCAACGCGCTCGCCGACGCGGCCGAGGCGCGGTTCGCCGACGACCGGGCGATGTCGGACTACTACAACAACACCCTGGCGGGCGGGAAGTGGCGCGGCTTCCAGACCCAGCCGAAGATCGGCTACGGCGACGTCGAACGATACGGCCCCGACGCCGGCTGGCAGCAGCCCCAGACCCCCGACCACCAAGCACTCCCCGACGCGATCCACCCGGCCCTGCGCCGCATCGAGCTGCCACAGGCGGCGGCGCTGGGCGTGGCGGTGGACGGCTCGCTCGCGTGGTGGCCACAGAGCACGGAACCCTTGGAACTCCCGGAGTTCTCCCCGTACCAGACGGCACCCGAGCAGTACATCGAGATCTTCAACAGAGGCCGGACGCCATTCCCCTACCGCGTGACGTCATCCGAGGACTGGCTGAAGGCCTCCCAACGGAGCGGAACGGTACGGGACCAGACCCGGGTCACGGTGACGGTCGACTGGTCGAAGGCCCCCAAGGGCCGGACGAGCGCCCGGATCACGGTGACCGGCCCGGACGGCACGACGGCCCAGCTGATGGCCCCGATCCACCACCCCGCCGCTGACCGACGCGAGTTGAGGGGCTTCATCGAGGCCGGCGGCTACATCGCGATGGAGGCCGACCACTACACCCGCGCGGTCGGAGCCGGAGGCGTCCGCTGGCAGCGCCTCCCCGACGCGGGCCGCACCGGGGCGGCGATGACCCCCTTCCCGGTGACGGCCGCCCGCTTCGCACCGGGCGCGGGCCCGTGCCTGGAGTACGAACTCACCGTCTTCCGGGCCGGGGAGGTCCGCCTGCTGACGTACCTCTCCCCGCGGAACAACGTGCTGCCCACGGACGGCCTGACCTTCGCGGTCTCCTTCGACGACCAGCCCCCGCACAGCGTCAACATCACCCGCACCACCGGCGCGGACGACACCACGATGAACCGGCAGTGGGAGCACCTGACCTCCGACAACATCACGGTGATCACCACCCGCCACGACCTCCCCACCTCCGGCCGCCACACCCTGAAACTGTGGATGGTGGACCCCACCGTCATGGTCCAGAAGCTCGTGGTGGACACGGGCGGCCTGCGCCCGAGTTACCTTGGCCCGCCCGAGAGCCTGCGCCTGCGCTGAATCAAGCGGCCCAGCGGCGCGGGATATCGGTGATCGTGGCCCACGTCCGGGTACCGATCCCGGACTCCAGCCCCATGTCACCACGATGCGGCCGGAGAATCCCCCGCACGCCCGCCAGTTCGTCCTGGCGCCGCTCGGGGCAGATGCCGCAGTTGTGCGGGTCGTACACGGCCAGGCTGAGTACCTTGCCCCGCTGCCGCAGGGTGAGATGCACCTCCTGGCCGTCACCGCTGAACCGGCAGGCATAGGCGACGAGTTCCGGCACCAGCTCCAACGCCGCCTCGGCCAGCACGTAACTCCGGTGCACGTCGAGAATGACCTCGGTCGCCTCCCGCGCGATCACGGGCGCGGCGGCACTCGCGGGCAGCGTGAACCCATACGCCAACTCCCCCTCCCGGGGCTCCACCCGATCCGCCCCCGAGGCGGGACAGACAACGGCGACCGGCACGAGCCCGCCCGGAGGGACGGGAACAAGACCATCGATCTGAGATTCGGACATGGCAACTCCGCTTGCTGGATGGCTGTTGGAAAGCGTGAGTCACTGCGACACCCGGCGGATCATTGCTCGTTCCCCACGGGCAGGGGGCCGCAGGCGGTTCTCGCTGTGTGCGAGCGCCGCACCACCCAAGGTAGGGCATGAGGTGTATCGATATCCACAGTGCAGGTGGAAAATGACCCAACATTCACCCTGTACAGTGATTAAGCGGAAGACTGACCAGCAGGTTCACGGGAAGGATGTCGATGCCTCCACGGACGATGCCCAGCCAGCGACAGAAGCGACTCGGCGCGGAGATCCGCAAGTTGCGCACCAACGCTGGCATGTCCGCCGAGTACGCGGCTGGTCTGCTCGGCACGGATCGGGCCAAGATCTCCAACATTGAGTCAGGAATCCGCAACATCAGCGCCGAACGGGTGCGCACCCTGGCCACCCACTGTGAGTGCACCGACGATGACTTCGTGACTGCCCTGACTGACCTCACCCAGTTGCCGCGCAAGAACTGGTGGGACGAGTACCGGGGAAAGCTCTCACTCGGACTGTTGGACATCGCCGAACTGGAGTGGCACTCGGTTGGCATCCAAACCGTTCAGACGGTGCATGTGCCGGGCCTGCTCCAGACCGAGGAGTACGCTCGCAGCATCTTCGCGTCAGGGCTTCCGGAGCTCTCGCGTCTGGACATCGAACTCCGCGTCGCCCACCGCATGGCGCGGCAGCAAGTACTGGATCGCGATCAGCCCATCACGTACGAGAGCTTCATACACGAGGCGGCATTGCGCATGCGCTTCGGCGGCCGGGAAGCGACGCGGGATCAGCTCAGCACTTTGCTCAAGGCGAGCGAGCGGGACAACATCACCGTCCGAGTGATCCCGGTGGATCGGGGGAGCTTCCCGGGCGCTGGACACGCCCTGCTCTACTCGGAAGGTCCGGTGCCACAACTGGACACGGCCCAGCTCGACTCAGCCCACGGCCCCGAGTTTCTCCATGCCGATTCCCACCTCGCCAAGTACCGCAAGCACTTGGAATGGATGGACCGGGAGACGCTGTCAGCTGACGCCTCGCGTAACTTCATCCACGGCCTCATCCGCGAACTCTAAGGAGCCCTCTTGACGAAGATCGCATGGGAAGACGCGTTCTGCGCGGAAGGCAACAACTGCTTCCGTTTGGGCACCGACGGCGAGGGCAACGCCTACATTGCGGTCGCCGGTCAGGAGGACGCGTACGTCATGGACAGCCGTGAAGCCCTCGCCACGATGATCCGGGACATCAAGGCCGGCAAGGCCGACCATTTGTTGTAGAGGCTGCGGGGCGGCAGCGGGCGCGCTGCCGCCGTCCTGACAGAGGAGACCCGTTGAGCGAGATCGTGTGGGAAGACGCATTCTGTGGAGAAGGCAACAACTGCTTCCGCCTGGGTACGGATGCCGACGGCAACGCCTACATTGCGGTCGCCGGTCAGGAGGACGCGTACGTCATGGACACCCGCGAAGCCCTCGCCACGATGATCCGCGACATCAAGGCCGGCAAGGCCGACCATCTGCTCTGAGGGTCGGCACGGACTGGTGCGCCGCCTTGTTGGGCGGCTCAATCATCGCTCCGCAGTTGGCTGGCCAGTTGCCGGAGGTCTTCCAGTCCTGTCGCCCCTATGCGCTTGAACGGACCCAGGCTCGGCGTCCGGGCCATGGCCGCTTCCGTGGCTCGCAGCCCCGCGCCCACCTTGGTGCGTTCCGCACCCGCTATCCGGGCGAGCCGTTCCACCTGGCCGAGGGCAGCCGGCTGCCGGAGACCTTCGATGGTCGCGATCAATGAGGAGGTTCCCCACACGACGAATCCGAACTGCCGCGTGGCCGTGAAGACCTCGATCTGTCGGGAGGGGCCTCGCGAGGTGTCCCGGATCTGCGTGATGACGGGCAGGAAGATACTCAACTGGCCCTCAAGGCGATTGGCCTGGTGCGCCCGGAAGATCAGCCGGTAGTCGGTCACGTACAGCCGCCCGCCGACGCCTTCCTTTCCACGTATGCCGAACAGAGCCGTCAACCGTCGTGACCCGAGCGGGTTCAGCCCCGCTTCCTGGATGCTGACCAGGGCGTTCGCATTTTTCGTGAGGTGCAGGCTCTCGCCGGACAGCAGGTCCTTCTCTGTCAGGGCCACGGACTTCTCCTCGGTCGACCTGGAGCCATGGGCCGACCCAGGAGCGGAACTGTTCGCCCTTCATCATCCAGCGGTTCCCGTGCATTGTCGCGGCCCCTACTGGGGGTGGTTGACGGGTGGGGGAGGGGGTGGTGGACTGGGGGGATGAGGCCTCGGTGGCGGTTGGTGATTCGGGGGCATATCGACTTCGGTCGGGTGTGGTCCGCGAACTGTTGCGTGTGCGGTTGAACCTCGGCCCGACTCGCCCCGCTCACCGCCTTGAGAGGCTTCCTTCACCATGCCCGTGGAATTCCTTGGCATCGCCGCGACCAACGACGGCTCCGAGACGTCCCCGCGTACCGGCGGCGCGTTCGATCCCGCGTACACCATCAAGCTGGCCCGCGCCCATGAGGATCACGGGTGGGACCAGGTGCTGTTCGCCTACGGCTCCGGATCGCCCGACCCCGCCACCGGGGCCGCGCTGCTCGCGAGCAGGCTGGACCGGCTCCAGATCCTGCTCGCCCACCGGCCGAACATCTCCTACCCGACCTACGCGGCCCGGGTGTTCGCCTCCCTCGACCAGCTCAGCGGCGGCCGGCTCACCGTGCACTTCATCACCGGCGGCAGCGACCACGAGCAGCGCCGCGAGGGCGACATCCTCACCAAGGACGAGCGGTACGCCCGTACCCGCGAGTACATCCAGCTCGTCAAGAAGATCTGGACCAGCCGCGAACCCTTCGACCACGAAGGGGAGTTCTACCGGTTCCAGGACTATGTGAGCGACGTCTTCCCGGTCCAGCAGCCCCGGCCGGGGGTGTCCTTCGGCGGGTCCTCGGCCGCCGCGTACGCCGCCGGGGGTGCCGAGGCCGACATCTACTGCCTGTGGGGCGAGCCGCTGGCCGAGACCGCCGAGCAGATCGAGTCCGTACGGCAGGCCGCTGCCGCCGCCGGCCGGAAGGAAGTGCCGCGCATCCAGGTCGCGTTCCGGCCGATCATCGCCCCCACCGAGGAGCTGGCCTGGGAGAAGGCGCACCGTACGGTCGGCGCCATCCGCACCGGCCCCCGTATCCCGCGCCGCAACCCGGAGAACACCGGCTCGCAGCGGCTGATCGCGCTCGCCGAGCGCGGCGAGCGCTACGACCGCGCGCTGTGGACGCCGACCGCCGCCGCCACCGGCGGGGCCGGCAACTCCAACGCACTGGTCGGCACTCCGGAGACGGTTGCCCAGGCCCTGCTGGATTACTACGACCTCGGAGTGGACATCATCTCGGCGCGGGGTTACGACCTGCTCGGCGACGCCATCGACTTCGGCCGCCATGTCATCCCGATCGTCCGGGAAGAAGTGGCCAAGCGCGACGCGCGGCTTGCCGAGGCCGTCCGTTGACGGACGATCCGAGGTCAGCTTCCTGATCCTGTGCCGGGCTGGTCCCGGCACAGGACCCGCACCGGCGAGGGGGGATGGCTCATGAACGGTGGTGGCCCGGGGGCCGGTTGTGCCGCCGTCGCCGGCACCGTCCGGCGCCCGCTGCCGTTGCCGCTGCTCACCTCCCGCCGGCACATCGACCTGCTGCGTACCTCCAGCGCGGCGTAGCACCTTTCACCAGCGGCCCCTCCCCGGGAGTGGCCGCTCCTTCGCATGCCCTCCCACCGTCCCGTGCGCCCCCGCCCCTGAGGAGAGTCATGTCCCACACGCCGCCGGAGTTCCGGGGCCGGATCTTTTCCGACGCCCGCCGTGGCTTCCACGCCGCCCCGCACCGCTACCATCTCCATCTCTCCCTCGCCTGTCCGAGCTGTCTGCGCATCGCCGTCACCCACGCGCTCCTGGGACTTGAGGACAGCGTTCCGCTCACCGAACTCCCCGCCGTGCCCGACGAGAGGGGCGGCGGGTACGCGGCGCTGCGCGGCGCGTACGAGGCCACCCGGCACGGTACGGACGGCCCGGCCGTCGCGCCCGTACTGCGTGACCGCTGGACGGGGCGGATCGTCAGCAACCACGCGCCGCACATCCTGCGCGATCTGGCCACCCACTTCCGCGCCCCGGACGCCCCCGAGCTGTATCCGTGCGGCGCGGACGAGGAGATCGCGGCGCTGGGGGAGCTGTTCGAGACGGGCATCGGCGCCGCCGCCCAGCGGGCCGGCGAGCGGCCGGACGACGCGGCGGCCCGCGACGAACTGCTGGCCGCGCTCGACGTGGTGGAGGAGCGGTTGTCGGCGCCCGGCGGCCCGTATCTGCTGGGGGAGGAGATCACCGCCGCCGACGTCCATCTGTGGGTGACGCTGGTGCAGTTGGACACGGTGCACCGCTGGCACCTGGGCGCGGACACCGTGCGGCGGATCGCCGGGCACCCGTGGCTGTGGGCGTACGCGCGCCGGCTTCTCGTACTGCCCGCGTTCCACGGCCACTTGCGGCCGGCGGACATCCACCGCCGGCACCACGCGCACTGCCGGGGGTCGGAGGCGGCGGGGGCGGCCGTACAGATCATCGACTGGACGGCCGTCGAACCCGCCGGGAGTTATGTGTAGAGGCGGGCGATGTCGCGCGCGTACGCCTTCGCCACCGCCGGGCGCCGCACCTTCAACGAGGGGGTGAGCAGGCCGTTCTCCTCGGTGAACTCGCCCTCGACGATGACGAAGGCGCGGATCGACTCGGCGGGGGAGACGGCGGCGTTGGCGTCGTCGACGGCGCGCTGGAGGTGGGCGCGCAGCGCGGGGTCCTCGCGCAGCCGCGCGAAGGGGAGGTCCGGCGGGTACGGGGGCCGCCGCATCCGCAGCCAGTGCGCGAGGGCCTCCGGGTCCAGGGCGATGAGCGCGGCGATGAACGGCCGGCGGTCGCCGATCACCAGGCACTGGCCGATGGGTGGATGGGTGCGTAGCCGGTCCTCCAGGAGGGCGGGGGAAACGTTCTTGCCGCCGCTGGTGACGATCAGATCCTTCTTGCGGCCGGTGACCGTCAGATAGCCGTCGTCGTCCAGCGCGCCGAGGTCACCGGTGGCCAGCCAGCCGGCCGCCTGCGCCGCGACGACGGTGGGGCCCTTGACGTGGATCTCGCCGTCGGCGGCGATCCTGATGGCCGTGCCGGGCAGCGGCTGCCCGACCGTGCCGGGGCGCGGGCCGAGCGGCGGTACGAGGGTGGCCGCCGCGCAGGTCTCCGTCAGCCCGTACCCCTCGTAGACGGCGATGCCGGCGCCGAGGAAGAAGTGGTTGAGGCGGGCGTCCAGCGGCGCGCCGCCGCTGAGCGCGTACCGTACGTGGCCGCCGAGCGCGGCCCGGATGCGGCGGTAGACGAGCAACTCGTACAGGGCGTGGGCCAGTCGCAGGCCGGGGCGCGGCGGCGGGCCGCCCAGGCCGTGCCGCAGGGTCTGCCGCCCGTAGGCGACGGCGACCCGGTCGGCGCGGTCGAAGGAGGCGGCGCGGCGCAGGCGTTCGGCGGTGGCCCGGGCGGTGGCGTGCACCCGCTCGAAGAGCAGCGGCACGCCGACGAGGAAGGTGGGGCGGAACGCGGCGAGTTCGGGGCGTAGTTCGGCGGGGCGCACGGTGGGGCAGTGGCCGATGACGACGCGCGCCGACAGGCAGGCGAGCTGGATCGTACGGCCCAGGATGTGTGCGAGGGGGAGGAAGAGGAGGGTGCTGGGCGGGCGGCGGCTGACCATGTCGAAGGCGGGCTTGAGGAGTTCGGTGAGATTGCCGGCCTCGGCGAGCAGATTGCGGTGGGTGAGGGCGCAGGGCTTGGGGCGGCCGGTGGTGCCGGAGGTGTAGACGATGGTGGCGGTGGAGTGCGGGGTGAGCGCGCCGCGCCGCCGGTGCACCTCGTCGTCGCTGATGGCGGCGCCGAGGCGGACGAGTTCGTCGAGCCGGCCGGCGTCCAGGTCCTTGTCGGTGATGACCAGTTGGGCGCCGCTGTCCGCCAGGATCCAGGCGGTTTGGTGGGCGGGGGCGGTGGTGTGGAGGGGTACGCTCAGGCCGCCGGCCGCCCAGATGGCGAAGTCGAGGACGGCCCACTCGTACCGGGGGCGCGCCTGGAGCGCGACCCGTCCGCCGGGATCGAGGCCGGCGGCGACCAGCCCCTTGGCGACGGCCAGCACCTGCGCGGCGAAAGCGGCGGCGCTCACCTCCACCCAACGCCCGCCGGTCTTGCGCCGGATGACGGTCGCGGCGGGCGCCTCGGCGGCGTTGACGAAGGGGATGTCGGCGGCGCTGCCCTGCTCGACCGGCGCGACGAGCGGCGCGGTCCGCGCCTCGCACACCCGCCCCGTACCGTCCTCCCGCACCACCTGAACCGCGGGCCCGCCCTGCCCCCGCGCCCGCGCCCGCCTGAGCGTCCGTCCCAGCCCCATCGTGCCCCGCCCGTCCTACCCCAACTCCGGAACAACGCAGGGTAGATCATCGCACCGCTGCCCGGTTGACCGCCCGATGACGCAGCGCGCCTGCCCGGGACGTTGCCCGTACGTCCTTCACCTGCTCGCAGGCGTTGATCAAAGCTCGAAGGGTACGGTTCCGGCCTCGCCGAGGGGACCACCCAGCGGTGCACGCTCACGACCGAGTGCCCGAGAAGGACGAGACACAGCCAGCCAATCAGCGAGGCCCGCGATCCGCCGAACGTGTCGAGGGCCCGCTCAACACCCGTCAGGTCCAGCGATTACAGCGCGGCGCCGGAAACGCCGCCGTGGCGCGACTGCTGTCGGCACAGCGGCCGGGCGCCGCCCGCCCCTCCGGCCAGGGCGCCGGGCCGCTCCCGGGCCCGGCGCCGCCCACCGCATTCGCCGCCGGTCCGGAGGGACAGCCGGAGGCGGTGAGCGGCGGCGCCCCGCCGGACCGGCGGACGGCCGCCCCCGGCCTCGCTCCGGCCGCCGCCCCGGGTGATCCGCCGGAAGGCGGCGCCGGCCCCCGGCCCCCCGGGGCACCGTCCATCAAGAAGGCCGGGGCGGAACAGCAGGCGGCGCGCCGGGTCCGGCCCCAGCAGGCCCCGCCCCCGGCCCCGCTACCCGAGCGACTGCCGGACGGCGCGGCCGCGGCGGCCTCCGCCGCCACGGCCGACCGGCAGGGCGAACTACGGGCCGGCCGGGAGCGGGAGCGGCCCGCGGCGTCGCTCCTCAAGGAACACCGCGCGGTAGTGGCGGCGAACGCGCCAGAACCCTCACCGCACTCCCGCACCGAACCGGCCGACAGACCCAGGCCCGGGACCGGCACCGCGCCCGCCGATGCCCAGCAGCGACAGCAGCAGCCGGGCGGCGGCTCCGCAGAGCCCGGCTTCACCGCACTGGATGTGGCGCCCCTGCTCCCCCCGCTGTGGGGCCAGTCCCCCGAGCAGCACGAGGAGGAGGTGCAGGACTATCAGCAGGGGCTGGCGGCCGACCGGGCGACGGGCGCCGAGAAGGTCGCCGCGTTCTCCGCCGGCCGGCGCGCCAGATCGGCCGAACTGACCGCCCTCGGCTCCCGGCTGACCCAGCAGGTTCGGACCGCCAGAGCGGCGGCGCTGGAACGGATCGGGTCCGCGGAGACATCGGGCACCTCGGCGGTACGGAGCGCGGTGCAGGCCGCGCGGTCAGAGCTGCGGGGGCAGGCGCAGGCCGCCCGGGGCCAGGTGGAGGCCGGATACGCGGCGGCCGTCGCGGCCATGAACACCGCCACCTCGGGCGCCCGTACCGGCATGGAGAGCGGGCTGCGCACCTCCGAACAGGATGTCACCGGCCGGCAGAACGCCCAACTGACCGCGCTCGAACCGCTGTACACCCGCACCGAACAACGGATGCGGGACGCCGCGAGCACGGCGGGAACGCTGGCGGTCGGCGCGGCCGCCGGGCGCGCCGAGCGCTTCCGGGCCGGAAGGATCAACCGGGACGACAGCTTCCTGGACGGCCCGCTGACCGACAACCGGTGCGAGGCACAGGCCGACGCGGCCGTGGCGGTCGGTGAGGCGTACCGGGAAGAACTGCCCAAGGCGGTCGACGACCCCGTCAAGGACCTGCACAAGGGCCGCTCGGACGCCGAGGGCGCGGTGAAGAAGGTCGCCGACGACGTCCGCAAAACCCTCAGGACGGTGCTGACACAGAGCAAGAGCGGACTGTCCGACGCACACACCCAGTCGCTTCAGAGCGCGGCGGCCGCAAGGTCGGGGGCGCTGGAGACGATCAGCCAGGCACTGAGCTCAGCCGAGGCGAGCCTGACCGAGGTGCAGTCCAGCAGGACGGCGGCCATCACGGCGCAGGCCGGGCAGCAGCGTACGGCGGCCGAGGGGAACGCGGCCCGGGCCACCGCCGCGATCGGCAAGGGCGTGGCCTCGGCGCGCAGCGGACTGGACGGCAGCCTGCGGGAGTTCGTACGGATCCTCGGTGAGGACGAGGCGCCCGACCCCGTACAGCTGGAGGAGGCGCTCCAGCAGACGGGCGCGCAGCTCGACGAACGCCTGGAGGAACTGACCCAGGGCCTGCGCACCCAGGCCGGGCAGGCGGCCGGCTCGCTCGCTGCGCTGGCGGAGCAGGCGGCGGGGGCGCTGGCACAGGCGGCCGAGGCGGCGTCGGAGTCGGCCCGGCAGACCGCGTCGTCCACGGGCGAGGGACTGATCAGCACCGCCGCGCAGACGGTCGGCGGGCTGCGGCAGGTGCAGCAGGGCCACGGCGAGGCGGCCCGCTCCATGCAGACCGGGCACCGGGACGCCAACCAGCAGGTGGTGGACGGGCTCGGCACCGCCTACACCACGCTCGCCGGGAACTTCCAGCAGGGGGCGGACTCCCAGGTTCAGGCCGTCGCGGAGGGCCTGAACAAGGCGGCCACCACCGACATCCACCCCACCATCGACAAAGAGGCGAAGGCGGCCTACGACCAGGTCAAGCCGCGCTGGAAGTCGGTCCTCGTCATTCTCATCGTGATCGTCGTCGTGATCGCGCTGACGCTGGTGCTCGGGCCGCTGGTGGTCGGCGCGGTGACGGCGGGGGCGGCGGCCCTGGGGGCGGGGGCCGCGGCGGCGACGATCGGGGTGATCGTCGGCGGCGCGGTGGTCGGGGCGGCGGCGGGGGCCGTGGGGGCCGTGGTCAGCAACGCGCTCAACGGCCAGCCCCTGCTGGACGGGGTGGGGCAGGCGGCCCTGTTCGGGGCGATCGGTGGGGCGATCGGCGGCGGGGTGTCCTCCGCCGTCGCCAGGACCGCCCTGGGAACGGGGGTCCGGGTCACGATCGAAATGGCCGTCGAGGTGGTGGTCGAGGTCGGACTCGGTGTGGCGGACGCCGCCCTCAACGGCACCGATTACACGTGGCAGGACGCGCTGCTGGGGATCGCCACATCGGTGGCGGTGTCCGGCGTGATGGCGCACCCGAGGGTCGAGGCGATGACCGGCCGGGTGTCGACCGCCGTGGAGACCGGCCTGGGCCGGCTCGGCATCAAACTCCCGTCGATGCCCGGCATTTCGCCGGACGGCCCCGGCCGGCCGGAGGTGCCGGCCGCCCCCGGGGCGGGCAAGGTCGACATCCCGGCCCCGGGCGCCGGCGGTGGCCCCCAACCCGGTCGCGGCCCGGACGGCGCCACCTCGTGGGACGCCTCCCGGATGGACCCGACCGGCGGCACGGGAAGCGCGGACGGCCCGGTACGGCCGCGCGACCAGGACGGCATCGAGACCGAACTGCGCACCGCGCTGGGCCCCTTGGGCGACCGGGTGGACGTCACGATCGACCCGAGCCTGCCCGGCCGAACCGTCCGGGTGAAGTACGACCTCGGCGAAGACGGCCTGATCACCAACGTCCGCATGACAGCGGGCCCGTCCGCCACCCCCACCGACATCGGCCTGCACGCCCCCACCGCACGCACGATGCTGCGCTACGGAGGCCTGTCCGGGAAGGTGCGCCAACTCCTGCGCCAGGCGGCCGAATGGGTGGGTGTCCACGGCCCTCCACCGGTCGGCACCCGGGCCTGGGAAGCCCGTCTGGAGTTGCGCAAACTCCCCGACATCATCGCCGACCGCGCCGACGCCTACGCAAAGGCGGACGCCGACCCGGCCCTCCGCGCCGAACTGGAAGCCGAACTCCACTCCCTGACCACCCAGTTCGAAACCCACGCCGCCACCCTGCGCGACTGGAACCTGGACCCGGGCCGCGGCTACGTCGCCGCGGACCGGCCGGAACTGGCGGCGGCCAAGGAGATGCTCCAGAAGTTTCCCGATCTGACCAAGGACTTGCCACCCGGAGGTCATTATCGCCTTGAATCGGACAGTTTGGAGTATCGCGCGGAGGTGGATGGCAATATTAGAGTTGTCAAACGGTGGGACATGAGCGCGGACCCGCCCATAGAAATGGAGATAGGCCAGCGAAAGGAGCCGGAGAAGTTCCCGGAGGGCACCGATCAGGCGACGGCGTTCCAGATCATGATGGACGAGAGCCCCGAGTTCAATGGATACATCAGGGCATTGAAAGAGCTGGGAGTCATCGAGAATGATTCTCAGTTCTATGAACTGATGCCGGAAAATCCGTCGGGAATGTATTACGACCGCGTCAGACACCCGGCAAAAGTTCATTTCAAAAATGACATGATAAAAGCGGTGGTCACCCATCGGCAGCTCATGGATATCAGCGCCATGCTCGGGCCGAAGGACAAGGGGAACCTGGGCGAGGATTGGTACAAGATGCGTGAGCTTTTGCAGAACGGGACCGATTCGCAGAACGGGACCGATGGGAAGGGCGGGGAGAAGAAGGACGGGGAGGACGGGGGTGATGAGAAGAAGATAGTCGAGCAGGTGGTGGTGAAGCCGGACGACGTTCCTGGGATCACCATGAAGCGCGTGATCGACTTCTATTCGAACGAGACCGCGACAATCATCGAGGTCAAGAATATCACTCGCTATGACTCCGATATCCGCCATCAGTTGGTGGATAATCTTCACCTGATCGGCAAAAATGTCCCGGGGCTCAATACCGTTCCCGAAAAAGTTGAGATAGTTTTTCTCGATCCCAGGGGGATGACGGAAAATCTGAGCTGGCTGCGGGGGCTGTTGGACGAATATGCGGATCGGCTGAATGTGCGAGTCTATAATTCGGCGGGAGAAAAATGGCCCGACCCGATCAAGGCCGGCGAACTGGACTTCCGGGACGGCGGCGGAGGAATATTAAATGATACGGCAAGAAAGTTGAGAGAATTTCTGAATCAATGATGGCCGATGGCCCTCATTTTCGTTCGGATCGTCGAACAGAGGAGAGCGAACCATGCTGGGAAGGATCACGATGGCGTTGGAAGGCCCCGATGTGGGTGCCATGGTCAACGCCCTGTGGGAGCGGAGACTCTGGGGGGGCGCCATTCCCCGCAGGGTGAGTGTGGACTCGCTTCCGGTGGACGTCTCGGCCGACTGGTTCGAACGCCACTTTCAGGCGGGGGTCAGGGTCTCGGCATTCTTCGACGCTCGGTCCCAGTCGGACCCGCGGGGTCGGTATTATCTGATTGCGAACCCTCGGAACCGGATCGTCAGGGCATCTTTTGACCTCAAGGGTGATCCCCGGAAGGTGCTCGAACTGCTGAGCGAGCTACCCTTTGCTGTGGCGTCGTTCGAGGCCCGGGACGAGAAATGGGCCATGGGCGAACCGCCCTTCACCGGGATTCCCAGCTTCGGCGGATTTCATTTCAGGCACGGATGGGCCTGCTCCTTCAAAGGTGAAGGCCACCGTCGTCTGGTGTCCCGACGGTGGTTGGAAAACGGTCCGTGGCGCGTCCTGAGCGGGGCGAACGACACCACGCTGGTGCAGTTCCACGACCTGGACCTCGACACGGAAATAGCATATGCCCAGGCTCGGCCCGGGCACCGGCTCATGGGCATCACCGATGAGGGCGGTTACATTCAGACGGAATACGTCTACCGGGGCGAGATTCCAGGTCTGTACCGGTCGGACAGCCGCACATTCGAAGTGGTTGTGAGCGGGCGGAACGTCTCTCCGAGAGAAATGCTGGATGCCTCCGCAGTGCGTTACTATCAGGCACTCGGCCCGCAACGGCCCATCGAGAACGTTGCCTTTGTCTTCATCGACCCCGACGATGCGATGGCTCATCTCCCCATCCTCTGGCGCTACGGGCTGGAGTGCTGGACCATCATCGACGAGGTCAAGACCCGGCTGGACAACGCGTCTCCGCCCGAGGGAGTTGGCGGCTGATATGGCATCCGACCGTACTGACGTGTCGACCCGTTTTCTCAACTCCCTGCGAGCACTGGCAGTCTCCGCCACCGCTCAAGGGCGTGATGCTCAGCGCCTCAGGGAGGAGGCTGCCGCGGCCATCGACCGCTGGGCCGATGGGAGCGGCAGCGCGGGCACCGGCGCCGGCGCCGGGGCCGATCTCTCGGACATCCTGCGGGGCATCACGGCCGAGGACCGGGCGTTGCTTCTGGAAGGGCTGCGGGTGATCGAGGAGTGGGTGCGGGAGCCAGGGGAGGGGAGTGGGAGGCGGGTTGATGAGGTCATCGGGCGGATGCGGCGGGAGTTGGGGCCGCTGATGGTGGGGGACCGGGCGGCCGCGGCGGCGGCCGATCGGGAGCGGTTGCGGGCCACGGTGCGCGGCTCGATCGCTCAGCGGCTGAGCGAGGCGCGGTCCCGGCAGCAGGAGGAATAGCGGCTACTGGTTCAGGGTGCCGGCGTGCAGGGGCCAGTGGGTGCCGGCCCAGAAGGCGGCCGTGATCGCCAGGACCGTGATCGCGATCAGTGCGGCGTCCCAGCGGTCGGCGCGCAGGTGGGCCAGTCTGATGCGGCGGCCGTCCTTGTGTTCCATCGCGTAGGTGAAGCCCTTGGTCTCCAGCGCCTCCACCGTCGTACGGGTGCGTTTGGCCGTGTTCAGCATCAGGGGATAGAACGCCGCCACCACGGTCCGGCCGGTGTGGAGTGCGATTCGCCAGCCCAGCAGGCCCTTGGACGGCAGTGGTGCCGAGCGCAGGCGGTGGCCGTCCACGATGGTGTGGAACTCGTCCATCAGGATCGGCAGCATCCGGTAGCCGTAGCTCACCCCGAAGCTGAGCAGGGGCGGCGCGTGCAGGCTCAGCAGGGCGTCGGAGAGCTTCTCCGGGTCGAGCGAGACGAACGCCGCCATGCTGGCCAGGCTGATCGTGCCCAGTTTCAGGGTCAGTTCGGCCAGCGCCAGCACCGTGGCGAGGCCGCCGCCGAAGAACGAGGCCGCGATCAGCAGGTACACCGCCTCCAGCACGAAGCCGATCACGAACAGGCCCAGCACCAGCGGCCCCACCCTGCTCAGCGCCACCGCGACGGTGGCCAGCGTGAACAGGCCGATCAGTACGGTGAGGTTGTGCGTGAACCACGGCACCACCGCGAAGATCAGATACCAGCCGATGACCACCCGCGGATCGCGCCGGGACAGCAGGCCGCCCCGGGTGGCGTACGCGGTACGCACCAGTTCCAGCTTGATCCACTCGACGGAGAGCCGATCGCGTTCCTTACGGGCCATCGGGGCTCGTCCTTTCCAGCCGGGCGAGGAGTTCGGGGACCGACAGCGGCGGGGGCGACATGCCCAGGCCGGCGCCGAGTTGGGTGATCTGCGGCGGCACCAGATGGATCAGCTTCAGCAGCTCCGGGTCGGCGAAGAGCGCTGCCGGACCGGTGTCGGCGACGATCCGGCCGCCGTCCAGGACCAGCACCCGGTCCGCCCATTCGGCCACCAGATGCATGTCGTGGGTGGCCACCACCGTGCACTCGATGGTGTCGGCCAGCGCCGCCAGCATCGCGATCACCGCGTCCCGGCTGCCGATGTCCAGGCTGGAGGTCGGCTCGTCGAGCAGCAGCAGGGAGGGGCGGGTCGCCAGCCCGATGGCCAGGGTCGCGCGGCGCTGCTGGCCGCCCGACAGCATCCGGCCGTCCCGGTCGGCGAGTTCGGTCAGCCGCATCCGCTCCAGGACGGTTTCGACCAGCTCCTCGGTGTCCGGCAGCCGGCGTTCGCCGGGGAACATCGCCACGTCATCGCGCACCGTGTCCTTCAAGAACATCTGTTCGGGGCGCTGGTAGAGGTAGCACACCCGGTCCGCGAGCTGCGCCGGGCCGGTTGTACGGGTGTCGGTGCCGCCGACCAGCACCGTACCCTCGCGGGGCACCCGGACCCCCGTCAGCAGCCGCAGCAAGGTGGACTTCCCGGCGCCGTTGCCGCCCACCAGCGCGACGCGCTCGCCCCGGCGCAGCGTCACCGACACCCCGTCGAGCACCACGGTCAGGTCGCCGCGTACATCGCGGTAGCCGTGGGTGACCGTGCGCAGTTCCGCCACCGGGGGCTCCGATCCGGGCGCGGGCGGTGGTGGGGCGGGCCGGCCCTTGTCCGGTCGCTGCTCCTGTTCCCGTTCCTGGATCCGTCCCGCGAGCCGGGTCACCGCTTCCGGGACCGTCAGGGGGATCGGGCCCGGCTCGCCCAAGGACTGGAAGGCCCGGACGATCTGCGGGGCCGGAATGCCGTGCGCGTCCAGTTCGGTGGTACGGCCCAGCGCCTGACGGGTCGGCAGATGCCACACCGGGGCGCCGTCCGCCATCAGGATCACCGATTTGGCGAACCGGGCGACATACTCGGCGTGATGCTCGATGACGATGACCGTCGTGCCCTGCCGCGCGTTGAGTTCGGCGAGGCGTTCGTAAATCCCCGCCGCCCGGGACGGGTCGAGTTCGGCGACCGGCTCGTCCACGATGATCACCTCGGGGCGCAGCGCCATCACACTGGCCAGCGCCACCAGATGCTGCTGGCCGCCCGACAACTGCCACACGAAGCGGTCCGCCAGGGCGGAGATGCCCAGCATCTCCATCGCCTCGTCGGTACGTTCCCGGTGATCGGCATGGCCGAAGTTGACCGGCGCGAACGAGATCTCGTCCCGCACCGTGGGCCGCACCAGCTGATTGCCGAAGTCCTGGTAGACGTAGCCGACCAGATGCGACAGCGCGGCCACCGACAACTCGGCGGTGTCCCGGCCCAGCACCCGTACCGATCCGGTGAACTCCCCCGACCAGTAGTGCGGTACCAGCCCGTTGAAGGTCTTGCACAATGTGGTCTTGCCGGACCCGTTGCCGCCGATCACCGCCACGAAGTCGCCGCGCTCGATCCGCAGATCCACCCCGCGCAGACTGTCCGCCGGGGCGCCGGGGTAACGGAACCCGAGCCCCGCCACCTCGATCGCCGGCGTCGGCGCAGGCGCCGTCACGAGGACCGCTCCTGACCGGCCCGGGCGCGCCGGGAACGGACCAGCGCCCGGGCGGCGATCACCACACCCGCCAGCGCGATCAGCGCCGCCGCCACCCCGATCCACAGGAACCGCTGCCCGTACTGATCGATGAACCCGGGCTCCCACACCCCGAAGTTGTCCACGATCTCCGAGGTGAAGGCCGCGATCGTCGCCACGAAGGCGAGGAACACCGCCAGCAGCAGGAACCGCGCGGAGCCGCGCTCCGACAGCGGGATCGGGCGGTCCGGGGTACGCGGCGCCAGGCCCAGCAGCGGCTCGATCTTGCCGTGCAGCCGGGGCGCCAGCGCCATCGCGGGCAGCGCGCCGAAGAGGATGCCGCTGATGACGAAGTCGGTGCTGAAACCGATGCCTTCGAGCACCAGGATCGATTCGGGCAGCCCGTCCACGTACTCCGCGTCGGCGACCCCGACCAGCACCTTCCCGATGTCCACGATGGCCGACAGCATCTTGTCGACGCACACGGTGACGGCGGCGGCCAGGAAGATCTGTGGGCGGCGGCGCGGGTCACGCACCAGGCAGCCGGCGATGTACAGGCCCAGGAACATCTGGAGGTACCCCTCCAGCTCCCCGATGCCGGAGAAGTCACCCATCAGCAGGTCGACGAACACGATCTCGCCGAGCGGGGCGCCGAGCGCCGCGTACCACGGGCTGAACAGCGAGACCATGACGACGGGCACGAACGCCAGGTAGGAGACGGACAGTTCGACCGGGCCTATCGCGATCTCCGGCAGCACCTCGGTGACGATGTTGGCGAGGCCGAAGAGGGTCATCGACAGGACGAAGACCATCAGGTTCTGGCTGTTGGACAGTTCACGGGAACGGGGTCTGGGGGGTGTGGTGGCGGGGTTCTTGGTGGTGGATGTCTGGGACATCGAGCTGCCCTTCCGGAGCGGGGTGGCGGGGTGGCGGGGTTCAGGGGGTCCACAGGGTGAGCAGGTCGGACAACTCGCCGATCACATGGGTGGGGCGCTCCTCGGCGGGGCCGGCCAGCGCCGCCTCGATCCCGGCGTCGTCCGTGGACCCGCCGCGTACGATCACCGTCGCGCCGATGCCGGCCCGCCGGCCGGCGGCCACATCGCGCCCGGGCTTGTCGCCCACGAACCAGCAGCCGGCCGGGTCCACGTCCAGCGCGGCCAGCGCCGCGCGTACCGTGGCCGGATCGGGCTTGCGGCGGCCGAGTTCGTCCGAGTAGACGTGGGCACCGATCCGCGCGCCGATGCCGAACCGGTCGTGCTCCTCGCGCACCGACCGCCCGCACACCGTGTTCGACACGATCGCGACCGGGATGGCGTGTTCGGCGCAGAACGCCAGCACCTCGGGGACACCCGTACGCATCCGGGCGTGGCTCTTGGCCCGCGCGTACTCCAGGGTCAGCTCGGCCGCCTCGGCGTGCAGCAGCGACTTCACCTGCGGCGACCAGTCGCGGCCGATCAGCTCGCACCACAGCTCGCCCGGGGTGATCTCCGGTACGGCGGCGGCGGAGGTGTGGCTCTTCTTCCACTCCCGGTACCGGGCCCGGCCGGTGGTGATCGCCGACAGCGCCTCTTCGGCGCCGATGCCGTGCCCGGCGCGCTCCAGGCGGGCGGCCAGCCGGACGGCGAACTCGCGCAGTGCGTCGGGGGTGGCGGTGGAGGTGGCGATCACTCCGCCGTTGTCCAGCAGCAGCGCTTCGGGGAGGGGGTGGTGAGGGGTCTTGGTCCGTGCCGGCGGCATGGACCCTCGTACGGTCCGCCGCTCCGGGGGTGCCGGGGCGGCGGCAGCGGCGCGCAGTGCCGGGATCAGGCCCTCGGGGGTGTCGAAGACCGCGTCGGCGGTGACCGTCACAGGGTAGGGCGGGGTGTCGGTGTGATGGTGCCGGGTCAGCAGCACCGCCGCGACGCCGGCCCGGCGTCCAGCGACCACGTCGCGGTCCTGGGTGTCGCCGACGTACCAGCAGCGTTCCGGCTCGGTGTCCAGGGCGCGGGCGGCCAGCGCGATGATCCCGGGGTGCGGCTTGCGGATGCCGACCTCGTCGGAGTAGACCTGCACCCCGAAGTACGTGTCGAGCCCGGCCGCGCGCAGCAGGGTGCGGTGCGAGCGCCCCGAGTGGGCGTTGGAGACCATGCCGACCCGTACGCCCAGCTCCCGCGCGGTGCGCAGCAGTTCGGGGATGCCGGGGCGCACCTCGTGCTCGGAGAGCAGCGGCGACATCTCCGCCAGCAGCCGGCCGGCGCTGCCCGCCAGCACCTCGCGGATGGGGGCGGGCAGATCCGAGGCGAGGAAGTCCGTCCAGATGGTGCGGTGGTCGAGTTCGCCGGGGGTCAGCCGGCGCCCCGCCGCGTTCTTCCAGTCCTTGAGCGCGGCGAGTCCGGCGTTGAGCGAGGCGAGCAGCGTGGCCTCGGGCACGTCGTGCCCGGCGCGCGCCAGGACCGCGCGCAGCTGCCGGGCGACGTCGGTGCGGCCCTCGGGGCGTTTGCGGGTCTGGAACACCACGCCGCCGAAGTCGAGGAGCAGCGCCTCGGGCCGGTGGCGCAGTGCGGGGGTGACAGGGGTGTCCAAGGTGGTCCTCGCTCGGTCGGAAGCATCGTCCGCCGAGGACGCTAAGGACGGGGAGGGGTGGTGGAGGGGCGGCGGAGTGAACCGTGGGAGAACGGGCCTGGAACGTTCCAGATTCCCATCGTCCGTACGCCCGGCGGCCGGTGCGGAGCGGCACAATGACGGGGTGGAAGGATCGAACACACCGCCCGCACCGGGCCCCCACCGCCCCCACCGCCTCAAGCGCCCCACGATCGTGGACATCGCGGCGGCGGCCGGCGTCTCCAAGTCCCTGGTGTCGGTGGCACTGCGCGGCGACGAGGGGGTCAGCGACGCCACCCGGGCCCGGATACTGACCGTGGCGGAGGAGCTGGGCTACCGCTCCAACACCCTGGCCCGTGGCCTGGTCCAGGGCCGCACCATGCTGCTCGGCGTGCTGCTCACCGACCTGGCCAACCCGTACCACACCGAGGTGGTCGCGGCCGTCGAGGAGACCGCCGACGCCCACGGCTTCACCATCCTGCTGGCGCACGGCCGCCGGGACCGGCGCCGGCTGGAGCGGCAGCTGGATGTGCTGCTCGGGCTCAACGTCGACGGGGTGGTGGTGATCAGCTCCTGGCCGGCGGCGGCAGCGCTGGCCGGCGCCGCCCGCCGCGCCCCCGTGGTGATGGTGGGGCGTCCGCCGGAGGTGCCGGCGGGGGTGGACACCGTGGCGAACGACGACGGCGCGGGCGCGGCGGCGGCCGTAGGCCATCTCGCGGAGCTGGGCCACCGGCGGATCGCGCATCTGGCCGGCAGTTCGCGGCCCGCCTCCCGGGCCCGGCGCGCGGGCTATCTGGCGGCCATGCGCCGCCTGGGACTGGCCGCTTACGCCGAGGTGTTCGACATCGGGGACGACACGGCGCGGCGGGCCGCGGAAGCCGGCCGGCTGCTCGACAGCGGTGGCCACGGCGGCGCGCCCACCGCCGTGTTCGCCGTCAACGACCTGGCGGCCCTTGAGGTGCTGGACCAGGCCCACGCGCGGGAGATGCCCGTCCCCGGACGGCTGTCCGTGGTCGGCTACGACAACACGGCCCTCGCCGAGACCGTCCGGCCCCGGCTCACCAGCGTGGACCAGCCGCGTACGGTGATGGGCCGGCTCGCGGTCGAGCTGCTGCTGGAGCGGCTGGGCGGCACCCGGAGCACCGACCGGCACGAGGTGCTGACCCCCAGCCTGACCATCCGCGACTCCACCGCCCCGCCGCCCCGGTGAGGAGTGGTAGACCTGTCGCATGTCCTCCAGCGATGATCTGCGGCTGCCCGGGATGGGCGCCGGTGCCGGTGCCGGTGGGGACCGGCCCCCCGTCTTCTGCCGCCTGTGCGGGCGGCCCCTCACCGGGCGTGAGGCCCGTACGTGGGGGCTGGGGCCGGAGTGCCGCGAGAAGCTGAGGCTTCGGCGGGCGCCCCGGCCCCCGGTGGGGGAGGTGGATCAGGACACGCTGCCCGGGGTGTGACCGCTCAGCCCGAGCCGGACGGCGCGTTCGACGGGGGAGTACGCGTCGTCCCCGCCGTCGCGGTCAAGGGTGAGCGGGCCGGTCGGCTCCAGGGGCGGCTGGGCCATGAACCGGGGGGCGGTGCCGCGATGGGACTGGCCGGAGTGGATCAGGAACGGGTGGCAGAGGTACACATCGCCGGCCCGTCCGGTGGCCAGCGCCTCCGGCCGGTCGGGGGCGTCGAGCCGGCCGGCGGCGTCCATGGCCCGGCAGAGGGTGAAGAACTCGACCCCGCGTTCACCGGCGGACTCCAGGAACGGCGGGACGTCCAGGTGCGAGCCCACCTTGATCCGGGTCGGGGCGTGATCGGCGTCGATGTCGGAGAACAGGAACAGCATCAGCAGCGCCCGGCCACGGGAACGGAGATTGACCCAGTACCCGCTCTCCCCCTCGGGGGCGTACCCGCCGGCGTCCAGGTGCCACCCGGTGTCACCGGGATCGTCGGGGTGCGGGAACCGGACCGGAAAGGTGCCCAGGCCGGCGCGCGGCAGCCATCGGCCCGCGCCGACCAGTTGGTCGAAGGCCGCGTGCAGACGCGGGGTGGTGGCCGCCCGTACGAACGGCTCCGTCGCGTACCCGCCGAGCCGGATGACCGGTTCGGTCCAGGTTTCGGGGGCGTCCGGGTCGAGCCCCGTCTCGCGCCACAGGAATGCCCGGCACTCCTCGGCCACCGAGCGGGGGAACGCCTCGGGGAGGTGGACGAAGCCGTCGGTGACGAACCGCTCGATCTGGTCCGCTGTCAGCACGTTCTGTCGCATGCCCGCGATTCTCAGCGGCCGGGGAGAGGCGGACAACCGATTTCGGCCCGGGCCCAGGCCCGGGCCCGGGCGCCGGCCAGCGTCAGCGCGGGGTGTGCGGTGCGTGGTTCCGGGCGGCGATGCGCTGGCGGGCGGCCTCGTACAGGACCACGGTCGTGGCGTTGGCCGCGTTCAGGGAACTCGCCGCGCCGGTCATCGGGATGCGCACCGTGTGGTCGCACAGCTCGCGCCAGACGGTGCTGAGCCCGGTGGTCTCGTTGCCGACCAGCAGCAGGAGCGGCTGGGTGAAGTCGAAGTCGAAGATCTCGCGGTCGCCGTGCTCGTCCGTCCCCACCAGCGCGACCGGTTGCCCGGCGGCGCGCCGGCCGGCGAGCCAGTCGGTCACCTCGCGGGGCGACGGCACCCGGACGGCGGGCAGGGCGAACAGCGAACCGGTGCTGGCCCGGACCGACTTGGGGTCGTAGACGTCGGCGGCGTGCCCGGTCACGATCAGGCCGTGCGCGCCCAGGGCGTCGGCGGAGCGGATGATGCTCCCGATGTTTCCCGGGCTGGTCGGCCGGTCGAACAGCACCCCGAGGAAGTCGTCCCCGGCCGGGACGCGGTCGAGGTCGTCGGCCGGCATGCCCACCACGGCGATCATCTCGGGGGCGGACTCGTTCTTCTCGCCCAGCTCCGCCAGCAGCTCCGGGGCCATGGCGAACTGCTCGGTCCGTACGCTCCCCAGCAGTTCCCGCGCCCACCGGGACAGGCTCCGGCTCCCGTCGAAGATCAGCGCCCGCACCGGCCAGCCGTACTCCACCGCGAGCGAGATGGGCCGTACGCCCTGCACCAGGAACTCACCCGCCCGCTGGCGCTTGCCGCGATTGGTGAGCAGCGCCTGCCACTGCTGGAACCGGGCGTTGCGAGAGGTGATCCGCTGGGGCACTGGTGCCTGTCTCCCAAGGTGTGATGCGTCCGGTGACGCACCGGCGCGGGACGCAGATTACCTGGTGGGGGCTATGCCAGTACCAGCCAGCCCAGCAGGGCGATCAGCGCCGCCAGGAACAGCACCAGGCCGATCGCCACCGGGGCGCCTCCGCCGCCCCGGCCGCCGCCACCTCCGCCGCCCCGGTTCGTCCGGCGCGCGGCCCGGGCGTAGTCGCGGTCGCGGTCGGCGTCGCGGCGGGACGCGCGGTCCAGGCGGCGTTCGCGTTCGTCCTCCCGGCGGCGTTCGCGGTCCAGCTCGCGGTCCAGGGAGCGGTCCGCGCGGCGCTCCTGCTCGCGGTCCCACCGCCGGTCGCGGTCCAGATCACGGCGGAGTTCGCGGTCCCGCCGCTGGTCCCGTTCGTGCTCGCGCCGCTCCCGGGCCGCCCGTGAGTGGTTGTCGTCGTTACGCCGGTTGTTTCCGCTCCCGCGCCCCCGCGCCATGCGATGGCCTCCCTTTTCCGTGTCCGCGTCCGTGTCCGCGGTCGTGTGCTTCCACGGTCGCTGGATTCCCCACCCCGTTACAAGAGTTGTTTTCGGACAGGGGCCCGACCCCGATTGCCCGTCTGAGCTGCCGCTTCGCGCAAATCGTACTCATGTTCGATGTCTGGTTTATGGTGGACCGGACGGGCAGACAGGAGGTGCGGAGAATGGCGACGAACGGCAGCGGCGGCTTCACCCAGCTGCGCGTCGTGTCCGGGTTCTCCGCCCGGTACGGGGCCTCCCATCCCGAACAGCTCGCCGAGCGCGCCGCCGAGCGCGGCATGGACGCCCTCGCCCTCACCGACCGGGACACCCTGGCCGGCGCCGTACGGTTCTCCAAAGCCTGCGGCCGGGCCGGGGTACGAGCGCTGTACGGCGTCGACCTGGCCGTCGTTCACCCGGACGCCGCCACCGCCGCCACCGCCACCGCTGCCGCCGCCCACGCGACGCCCGCCCGCCGCCGTACCCCCGTCCGGGGCGGCGCCTTCACCGACGAATCCACGCCCCGCGCCCTCTTCCTCGCCCGGGACGGCGCCGTCGGCTGGGCCCAGCTGTGCCGGCTCGTCACCGCCGCCCACGCCCAGGACCCCAAGCGGCCCTTCCTGCGCTGGGCCGACCTGACCGGGGCGGCGGCCGGCGACGGGCTGTTCGCCCTCCTCGGCGCCGACTCCGAGCCCGCCCGCGCCCTCGCCGCAGGCCGCCCCGACCGCGCCGCCCGCCTCCTCGCCCCCTGGCGGGACCGGTTCGGCACCGCGTCCCTCCGGCTCGAAGTCGACGCCTCGGGACCCACCCGGAACGCCGCCCGGGCGCTCGGCTTCGCCCTCGACCAGGGCATCGTCCCCGTCCTCAGCAACGCCGTCCGCTACGCCGACCCCGGCCAGGGCCCGGTCGCCGACGTCCTGGACTCCGCCCGCCGCCTGGTCCCCATCGACCCGCGCGGCGCCGGCCGCGACAACGGCGAACACTGGCTCAAGCCCCCGAACGCCATGGCCGACGCCGCCACCCGCATCGCCGAGGCCGCCGGCCTGCGCCGCGACGCCGCCCACCGGCTCCTCCAGCACACCGCCGACACCGCCGCCGCCTGCCGCGTCGACCCCGAGGACGACCTCGGCATCGGCTCCGTCCACTTCCCCGAACCCCACCTCGTCGGCGCCCACGCCCGCACCGCCGACCGCGTACTGCGCTCCCGCTGCGCCGCCGGCATGGTCATCCGCCGCCACGACCGGGACCGGACCCGCTGGGAACGCCTCGACCAGGAGCTGGCCATCATCGGCCGGCTCGGCTTCGCCTCCTACTTCCTCACCGTCGCCCAGGTCGTCGACGACATCCGCGACCTCGGCATCCGCGCCACCGCCCGCGGCTCCGGCGCCGGCTCCCTCGTCAACCACCTCCTGGGCATCTCCCTCGCCGACCCCGTCGAACACGGCCTGCTCATGGAACGCTTCCTCTCCACCCGCCGCGCCGTCCTCCCCGACATCGACATCGACGTCGAATCCGCCCGCCGCCTCGACGCCTACCGCGCCATCTTCGACCGCTTCGGCGAGGAGCGGGTGGCGACCGTCGCCATGCCCGAGACCTACCGGGTCCGGCACGCCATCCGCGACACCGGGCTGGCGCTCGGCATGGACCCGGCGGAGGTCGACCGGCTCGCCAAAGCCTTCCCGCACATCCGCGCCGGCGACGCCCGGGCCGCCCTCGCCGAGCTGCCCGAACTGCGCGGCATCGCCGCCGAGAAGCACGACCCGCGGCTGTGGGAGCTGGTGGAGGCCCTGGACGCCCTGCCGCGCGGCGTCGCCATGCACCCGTGCGGGGTGCTGCTCTCCGACCGCTCGCTGCGCGCCCGTACCCCCGTCGTCCCCACCAGCGGCGAGGGCTTCGCCATGTCGCAGTTCGACAAGGAGGACGTGGAGGACATGGGGCTGCTCAAGCTGGATGTGCTGGGGGTACGGATGCAGTCCGCCATGGCGTACGCGCTCACCGAGATCGAACGCGCCACCGGCGAACACGTCGACCTCGACGGCGCCGTCACCCAGGGCCCGCCGGACCCGGCCACGTACGAACTCATCCGCTCCGCCGAGACGCTCGGCTGCTTCCAGATCGAATCCCCCGGCCAGCGCGATCTGATCGGGCGGCTCCAGCCGAGCACCTTCCACGACCTGGTGGTGGACATCTCCCTCTTCCGGCCGGGGCCGGTCGCCGCCGACATGGTGCGGCCGTTCATCGCCGCCCGGCACGGGCGGCGGCCGGTGCGCTACCCGCACCGCGACCTGGAGCCGGTGTTGCGCGAGACGTACGGGGTGGTGGTCTTCCACGAGCAGATCATCGGCGTGCTGAGTGTCATGACCGGGTGCGACCGCGGCATGGCGGACGAGGGGCGGCGCGCGCTGTCCGACCCGCGGCGGCAGGGGCGGGTACGGGCGTGGTTCGCGCAGGAGGCCCGCAAACGGGGGTACGGGGCAGAGGTGATCGCCCGCACCTGGGAGATCGTGGAGGCGTTCGGCAGCTACGGCTTCTGCAAGGCGCACGCGGTGGCCTTCGCGGTGCCCACGTACCAGTCGGCGTGGCTGAAGACCCACCATCCGGCGGCTTTCTACGCCGGGCTGCTGGAGCACGATCCGGGGATGTACCCGAAGCGGCTGCTGCTGGCGGACGCGCGGCGGCGCGGGGTGCCGATCCTGCCGCTGGATGTGAACCGGTCGGACGCCGGCTATCGAATCGAACTGGAGTCCGAATCAGGTCGGTTGGGGGTGCGGCTCGCGCTGAGCGAGGTGCAGGGCATCACCGAGGCGGAGGCGGTACGGATCGCGGCGGGCCGGCCGTACGCCTCGCTGAGCGACCTGTACGTACGGGCCCGGCCCGCCAGGCCCACCGCCGAACGGCTCGCCCGCACCGGAGCGCTGGACGCCTTCGGCGCCGGGCGCCGCGATCTGCTGCTGCACATCGCCGAACTCCACCGGTCCCAGCAGGGCCGTACGGGCCGGGGAGGAGCGGAAGGCGCGCGGCAACTGCCCCTGGCCGACGCGGCGCGCACCGCTCCGGCCGGACTGCCGGACCTGGACGCGGAGGAGCGGTTGGAAGCCGAACTGGGGGTGCTGGGGATGGACGCCTCCGGGCATCTGATGGCAGCCCACCAGGACTTCCTGCGGGAGCTGGGGGTGACGGCGGCGCGGGAACTGCGGGACGCCGAACACGGCGCCACGGTGCTGGTCGCCGGCGCCAAGGCCGCCACCCAGACGCCGCCGATCCGGTCCGGCAAGCGGGTCATCTTCACCACGCTCGACGACCTGACCGGGCTGGTGGACCTGGCCTTCTTCGACGACAGCCACGAGGCGTGCGCGCACACCGTCTTCCACTCGTGGCTGCTGCTGGTACGCGGCACGGTCCAGCGGCGCGGGCCGCGCAGCCTGAGCGTGGTGGGGGAAGCAGCCTGGGACCTCGCCGAACTGGCCGGCCTGCGCCGCACCGGCGGTCTGGAGGCGGTGGCGGAACGCCTCGCCCTGCGACCAGCGACGGCTACGGCTACGGCTACGGCGACGGCGACGGCGACGCCGGCCGGAGAACCGGCGGGCGGTGGGGGCCGGACGATCCGGCTGGAGAACGGCTACGAACTCCATCCCTGGGCCGACCTGCGCCCCGCCGGGGACGGCTCCGGCTCCGGCGCCGCACCCCGCAAACTGTGGCACGCCAGCCCGGGCAGCGCCGGATGACCCCAACCGAACCCCACATCAAGCGCCACAAGGGCGCCACCCCCGGCCCACGGCGGCGCGGCCGACCGGCGGCGGTGCGGGGTTCCACGCTGCCCGCCGCCACCCTGGGCGGCGAGGCCGCGGCCGGCTTCGCCGGGCGGGACGAGCCGGTGGCGGGCGGTGGCGGCAACAAACCGGAGCCCGGCCCCGGTTCTGCCGCTGCCGGCCCCGCCGAACACACCCCGCCCGCCACGGACGACGCCCCGCACCCGACCCCTCCTGGAACGCCCGCCCCGCCCGGCCCCGTCCCTGGGCCGGCCGCCGCCGACGCTGCCGCCCTGGCACTCCGGGCAACCGCCGACTCCGTCCCCGGCTTCGGCCCGGGCCTCGTCTCCGGTCCGGGTCTCGGGCCAGTCGTTGGCGACGCGGTCCGCGTTGCTGTCTCCGCGTCCCGGTCCACCGCCGGTCCCGACCCCGACCCCGGTCCCGGTACCGGTCAGTGGGGGCGGGGGGTGCTTCATGTTTGGTTTCATGGGATTTTCGGCGGGGGCCGCTACGACGCCTTGCTCGATCTGTTGCACGACGTCAGTCCCGTCGTCCAGGCCCTGCCGCCCGATGCCGCGTTTGTCGATGTGACCGGGGCCCGCCGCTACTTCGGGCGGGAAGCCGGCTCGCTCGCCGAACTGATCCGGGTGCGGGCGCTCGCGCTGCACGGGGTCGATACCACCATCGGGGTCGCCGGCAATCCGCTGCTCGCCCGGATGGCAGCACGGCAGGGCGGCGGGCGCGGGGTGTGTCAGGTCACCGACGTCGCCCGGTTTCTCGATCCGCTGCCGCCCACCGCCCTGCACGGCATCGGCGCCGCTACCGCCCGTGCCCTCAGCAGCTACGGCCTGGACACCATCGGCAAGATCAACGCCGCCCCCGCCGCGACCCTCCAGCGCATCCTCGGCGCCGCGCCCGCCCGCCGGGTGCGGGAGCTGGCCCGGGGGATCGATCCCACCCCCGTCACCCCGGCCGCGCCGCCCCGTTCGCTGCGCGCCGACCACCGCTTCCCGCACGACGAACTCGACCCCGACCGCCGGCGCGCCGCCCTGCTCGGCCTCGCCGATGACCTCGGCTACCGGCTGCGCGGTACGGAGCAGACCGCCCGGGTCCTCACCCTGACCCTCCGCTACGCCGACCGTTCCACCACCACCCGCAGCCGTACCCTCCCCGAACCGACCGCCCACACCCCCGTACTGACGGCCGCCGCCTACGCGCTCCACGACGCGCTCGGCCTCCAGCGGGCCCGGGTGCGTACGCTCTCGCTGCGCGCCGATGACCTCGCCGGCGCGGAGCGCGCCCACCACCAGCTGACCATGGACCCGCGCGATGACCGCCGGCGGGCCGCCGAGGCGGCGGCCGACCGGGCGCGGCGCCGGTTCGGCCCGGATGCGGTCCGGCCGGCGGCCAGTGCCGCACCACCAGCCTGACGGTGACGGCCGCTCAGCCGTCCGCCGTCGCCGCCAGCAGGTCCGCCACGAAGGGGTTGCGGAAGACACCCGCCGGGTCGCGGGACAGGACCAGCCGCCGGAAGTCCGCGAAGCGCGGGTAGCTTCCGGTGATGGCCTCGGCCGGCAGCGTGGTCACCTTGCCCCAGTGCGGGCGGGCGCCCAGCGGCAGCAGCCGGGACTCAAGGTCCGCCACCACCGGCAGGACCGCCTCGGTGTCCAGGGTCCAGGTGAAGTGGAACGCCACCGAGTCCCGCCCGGTGGACGGCGACAGCCACAGCTCGTCGGCGGCGATGGTCCGTACTTCCGAGACCTGGAGCACCGGCGCCATCCGTTCGCCCAGTTCGCGCAGTACGGCGAACGCCTCGGGCGCGGCGGCGCGCGGCAGGAAGAGTTCGGACTGGAGTTCCTCGCCGTGGCTGGGGGAGTGGTCGGGCCGGAAGTGCGGCAGCCGCTCGTGCCAGGGGCCGGGTACGCCCAGCTGCTGGGTGGAGTGTTCGGTCGGTGCGCCGGGGATCGGGTGCCAGGGTGCGCCGGCCAGAGTGCCGTCCTGCCAGCCTTCGCCGGGGTGGGCGGCGCTCTCGCGGTCGAGCCGCCGCTTGAGGACGATCGTGCCGCGCCCGTCGTGCCAGCGGGTGAAGGTGGACACGCTGTAGGCGGCGCCGGTGATCTCGTCGAACCGCGTGGTGTCGAGGCCGTCCAGCGGGACGTTCTCGTACACCCACTGGGCGGCCTCGAAGGCGGGTTCGATCTCCAGCTCCATGGCGGTGATCACGCCCAGCGCGCCGAGCGAGACGACCGCGCCGGGGAAGACGCCGGGGTCGGTCTCGCGGTCGAGGCGGGCCGGTTCGCCGCCGGGGCCCACCAGTTCGATCGCGGTGACGGCGGAGGCCAGGCCCGGCTGCGTGTTGCCCGAGCCGTGGGTGCCGGTGGCGCAGGAGCCGGCCACCGAGATGTGCGGGAGGGAGGCGAGGTTGGCGAGCGCGAAGCCGGCGGTGTTCAGGGCGGCGGTCACTTCGGCGTACCGCTGGCCGGCGCCGATGGTGACCCGGCGGCGCGTGGCGTCGATCTCGGTACGGGGCGGCAGCCCGTCGACCCGGAGCAGGTCGCCGCTGGTGTCGGCGATGAGGTTGAAGGAGTGGCCGCTGCCCAGGACCCGCAGGTGTTCGGAGTCGGCGACGATGCGCCGCAGTTCGTCCAGGGAGGCCGGGCGGTGTATCCGCCGGGCGCCGAAGGTCACATTGCCTGCCCAGTTTCGCGCGGGCCCGTTGATCGTCACCATGCGCCGACCGTAATACGAAATGACCACAGAGGGCAGTTGGCCGGGCAACCTTCTTCCGGCGGGCGGCGACGCACAGGGTGATCAGGTGCGATCCCGCTCCGGAAGGACCACAGATGAAGCTCAGCACGACGGTCGGTGCGCTGCTCGGCGCGGCGGCCATGGTGCTCACGGCGACGGCCGTGCACGCCGCCCCCGCCCCAGCCCCCGCTCGCGCCCCCGCAGCCGCGTCCGCGTCGGCCGCCGCCCGGGCCGCGCTCGCCGATCCGACCATCGTGGTCGCCGTCAACGGCGACGACGGCGCGGCCGGTACGGTGGCCGCCCCGCTCCGTACCGTCCAGGCCGCCGTGGGGCGGGCCCGGCCCGGCGACGTCATCGCGGTGCGCGGCGGAACGTACCAGCTGACCACCAACATCCAGATCCTCACCTCCGGCACCGCCGCCGCCCCTATTACTCTGGGCCCCTACCAGGGCGAGCGGGTCATCATCGACGGCGATCCGCTGCCCGCCAGCCACACCCCCGTCGGCGGCAGCATCCCGCGCCCGCAGCGCGGCGCCATCCACCAGGAGGCGTCGTGGTGGCGGATCCACGGCCTGGAGCTGACCCGGGGCCCGTACGGCCTCTACTGCGACGGCTGCAACGACAACCGGTTCACGGATCTGATCACCCGTGACAACTACGAGACCGGCTTCCAGCTCCAGGGCAACTCCAGCCGCAATCTGATCGAGAATCTCGACAGTTACGACAACCACGACCCCCGCAAGAACGGGGAGAGCGCGGACGGCCTGGGCATCAAGGAAGGCCGGGGCGAGGGCAACCGGGTGGTCGGCGCCCGGCTGTGGCGCAACGCCGACGACGGATTCGACGCATGGCTGTTCGAGTCGGCGATCACCATCGAGAACTCCCTCGCCTGGGGCAACGGCTTCAACCACTGGAACTTCCCCGACTTCGGGGGCGACGGCAACGGCTTCAAGATGGGCGGCGGCAGCCCGGGCCCGGCAGCCCCCCACACCCTGACCAACTCCATCGCCTTCGACAACGCGGAGGACGGCATCACCGACAACGGCAACCCGGGCGCGCTCACCATCTCCCGCACCACCACCTTCCGCAACGGCGACACCGGCTACCAGGTCAACCGCTCCGCCTCCACCCTGACCGCCAACCTGTCCATCGCCGACGCCCGCGCCGTCAACCTGGGCAACTCCACCGCCACCGGCAACTCCTGGAACATCGGCGGCGACTGGGGCACCGGCTCCGTCCTGTCCACCAACACCGCGCTGGTGACCGGGGGCAGGGCGGCCGACGGGTCCATCCCCTCCAGCGACTTCCTGGTGCCGCGCGACGGGCGGGCCATCGGCGCCAGGTTCTGAAGCCGGGTCGGATCGGACGGGGCCGGGCCGGGCCGGGTCGGGCCGGACCGGATCGGGCCCGCCCTCAGCGGTGTTCGGGGTTCCCGGCGCCCGGCCGGCAGCCCGCCTCCCACTCGGTGCGCTGATTGCCGCGCGCCGGGACCCCGCCCGCCCGCTTGAGCAGCGCCGCCAGATGCATCAGATTCCACGCCATGAAGGCGGTGTTGCGATTGGTGAAGTCGTTCTCCGGGCCACCCGAGTCCGGATCCAGGTACGAGGGGCCCGGGCCCGCCTCCCCGACCCAACCGGCGTCCGCCTGCGGCGGGATGGTGTACCCCAGGTGCTGGAGGGAGTACAGGATGTTCATGGCGCAGTGCTTCACGCCGTCCTCGTTCCCGGTGAGCAGCGCGCCGCCCACCCGCCCGTAATAGGCGTACTGGCCCCGGTCGTTCAGCAGCGCCGAGCAGGAGTAGAGCCGCTCGATGACCCGCTTCATCACCGAACTGTTGTCGCCGAGCCAGATCGGTCCGGCCAGCACCAGGATGTCGGCGGCCAGCACCTTCTCGTACAGCGCCGGCCACGCGTCGCGCTCCCAGCCCTGCTCGGTCATGTCCGGCCATACCCCGGTGGCGATGTCGTGGTCGATCGCCCGGACCACCTCGGTGCTCACCCCCTGGGACTCCATCACGGCGCGGCTCATGCCGATCAGTCCGCCGGTGTTGCTGGTCTCGGGCGACCGTTTGAGGGTGCAGTTGAGATACAGCGCGCGCAGGTTGTCATACCGCAGTGGGTTTTCATCGCTCATGCTCCCCATGGGACGGGAGCACAGCCGCACCGGCCCGGCGGCGTACCGGCCGGGGGCGGGGGATTCACCCGTACGCGACGGGCGCCGGCGGGGTGGATGTGCCGGGCGGCGGGCGGCCCGCGCCGTAGAGTGCCCTGCATGAGCGACGCCACGATCCGTCTCGCACAGGAGCCGGCGGCCGACGCGCTGCTGGGCCGCAGCCCGCTCGCCGCCCTGGTGGGGATGCTGCTGGACCAGCAGGTGCCGATGGAGTGGGCCTTCGCCGGCCCCTACACGATCGCCACCCGGCTGGGCGGTGACGACCTGGACGCGCGGCAGATCGCCACGTACGACCCGGAGGAGTTCGCCGCCCTGCTGTCCGCCAAACCCGCCGTCCACCGCTACCCCGGATCGATGGCCGGGCGCGTCCAGCAGTTGTGCCGCTTCCTGGTGCAGCGGTACGACGGCGACGCCCAGGGGGTGTGGCGGGACGCGGCCAGCGGCGCCGAACTGCTCAAGCGGCTCACCGAACTGCCCGGCTTCGGCAAGCAGAAGTCCCAGATCTTCCTGGCGCTGCTCGGCAAGCAGTTCGGGGTACGGCCGCAGGGCTGGCGGGAGGCGGCGGGGGACTACGGGGCGGAGGGCGTCTACCGTTCGGTCGCCGACATCACCGGGCCCGAGACGCTGGACAAGGTCCGTTCCCACAAGCAGGAGATGAAGCAGGCCGCGAAGGCAGCCAAGGCCGCCGCGAAGAAGTAGCCACGACCGATCCGCGATCCGCGATCCGGGGCCGCCCCGCGCACGGGGCGGCCCCGGACCTTGTCGATCAGACGCCGAACGCCGCCGGATAACGGATCGTCCCGGCCGGCAGCGGGCGGTCCTCGGACAGGGCGAGCGCCATGATCGCCTCGTCGGGCACCTCGAACCCGGCCCGGATCCCGAACCCCGACGCCGGGGCGAACCCGAACCTCGGGTAGTACCCGGGGTGTCCGAGCACCGTCACCAGGTTCTCCTCACCCCGGGCCCGCGCCGCCGCCAGCACCGCCCGGATCGCCGCCGTCCCCGCGCCGCGCCGCTGGAAGTCCGGCCGCACCGCGCACGGGGCGAGCGTGAGCACCGGCTCGTCACCGACCCGGCCCCGGGTGAGCAGCGCATAGCCGGCGATCGTGCCGTCCGGGGCCTGCGCCACCACCGAAAGCTCCGGCAGCCACACACCCGGAGCCGCCCGCAGCGCGTCCACCAGGTCAGCCTCCAGCGGCGTCGGGAACGCCTCCAGCAGTACCTCGCGGATCACGGCCCGGTCGGCCGCGCCCTCGCTTCCGGGGCGTTCGGCGCGGGTGGTCCACATGGCGTTCTCCTTGGGGGTGGTGACGGCGGGGGACAGGACATAGCCCCGATAGCGGTAGTCGGCGCCGTGCTCGCGGCGCAGCGCGATCTCGGCCCGGGCGCCGGCGAGGGCTTCCGCCATACCGGGCAGCGCCGGATCGGCGGCGTCCGCGCGCCGGGCCAGCGGGTCGTAGTACTCCTCGAACCAGTCGCGGTCGGGGAGTTCGTACGTCCCCAGCACCCGGTAGCCGGCCGCCTCGGCGGTGGCCGTGTTCGCTTCCCCGGTACGCAGCGGGGCCGCCTGCGCCCAGAAGGCCGTGGCCTGTGGCCCCGGGGTGTCCGTGGTCCAATCGCACTCGGTGACCACCAGCACCCCACCGGGCGCCAGCAGCCGCCGCCAGCCGCGCAGCGCCGCCTCGAAGCCCAGCAGATAGGCCGATCCCTCGGCCCAGATCAGATCGAATCCACCGTCCGGGTAGGGGAGTTCGGCCATGGAGCGGCGCTCGGTACGGATCCGGTCGGCGAGACCGCGCGCGGCGGCGCGCGCCGTGAGTTCGTCCAGGAACGGCTGATGCAGATCGACGGCGGTCACGTGTGCCCCGGCCTCCGCCGCCAGCAGCAGCGCCGAACGCCCCGGGCCGCAGCCCAGATCGAGCGCGCGCGGCCGGTCCGGGAGCGGCTCGGCCAGCGCGAGCAGCCGGCGGGTGGTGGCATCGGAGCCGGGGCCCTGGCGCGGCAGCCCGTGGTGCAGTGTGAAAAACGCGTTCCGCAGTGCGCTGTTCCGTGCCCCGGTCACTTCTGCCGCCCGCCGTCCCGGCCGTAGACCGACCGCAGGTGGCGGCTGATGGCCTTCTGCCGATTGATGATCTCCTTGTGCAGCACCGCGCGCAGCCGGTCGTCGTGCCGTGCCGCCGCCCGGCGGCCCTCGCGTTGCAGCTTGCGGTAGCTGTCCAGCCGGCGCTCCGGCAGTTCGCCGTCCGCGATGGCTTGCCGGACGGCGCAGCCCGGCTCGCTGTCGTGCGCGCAGTCGGCGAACCGGCACTGCCGCGCCAACTCCTCGATCTCCGCGAACGTCTGCTGGAGCCCGGCGCCCGCCTCGTGCAGGCCCACCCCGCGCAGCCCGGGGGTGTCGATCAGGACCCGGCCCCCCGCGCCGGGCAGCGGCACCAGCTCCCGGCTGACGGTGGTGTGCCGGCCCTTGCCGTGCTGCTGTTCGCTCACCGCGCCGGTGCGCAGCACCTCCGCGCCCAGCAGCGCGTTGCCCAGGGTGGACTTGCCGGCGCCCGAGGTGCCGAGCAGCACGATGGTGCCCTCCAGCGCGCCGCGCAGTGCGTCAAGACCCGCGCCGGTGGTGGCGGCGACGGGGAACACCTCGACGCCGGGTGCCAGCGACTCGGCCTCCAGCCGGTCGGCCTCCGGGTCCGGGCTGAGGTCGGCCTTGGTGAGGGCGACCACCGGCCGGGCGCCGCTCTCCCAGGCCAGCGCGAGCAGCCGCTCCAGCCGGTCGCAGGAGATCGCGTCGGCCAGCGGCACGGTGATCACGATGGTGTCGACATTGGCGGCCAGCACCTGGCCCCGGGAGGTCCTGGCGGCGGCGGCCCTGACGATCGCGGTACGGCGCGGCAGCAGCGCCTCGATCCGGGTGCCGGCCAGCGCCGCCCAGTCGCCGGTGCACGGGGCGGTGACCGCCGTGGAGTCGGCGTGCAGTGGCCCGTCGGCGGTGATGACCTCGCAGCGCCCGCGGTCCACGCGGACGATACGGGCCGGGGTCAGGCCGGCGGCGCGGTGCGGGGTGAAGTCCTCTTCGAGTGACGCGTTCCAGCCGTGGCCGGACAGCGCGTCGGGAAAGTCGGGAAGGTCGGGAAAGCCGGGAAAGACGTCAGACAACGTTGGTAACCCTTGCGGACAAGGGGCCCCTGCGGTGTGAAAGCGCGTGGAATCAGACCGGGGCCCGGGATGTGAGGGTGGTCATGGTCCGGGCGTTGCGCAGCGCAACGGTCTCGTTCGCAGCCATCAACCTCACCTCCCTTTGCTCATCCGGGTGCGCGACCCACGTGTCGCGACCCGCACACCGTAGCACCGCGCCTGCCCCGCGGCCAGTGAGTTCAGCCGCGCGGCGGGGGCGGTGGCGGGGGCGGCGCGGTGCTCTGCCGGATCACCATGTGGGTGGGCACCAGCGTCGTACCGCGCTCGGGGGCGTGCCGCTCGCGGACCTTGCGCAGCACCCCCGCCACGCAGCGCCGCCCCACCTCGGCGAAGTCCTGGTGGACGGTGGTCAGCGGCGGCGGGAAGGAACCGGCTTCGGGGATGTCGTCGAAGCCGACGACGCTCACGTCGCCCGGCACGGACCTGCCTGCCTCGTGCAGGGCGCGCAGCAGCCCGAGCGCCATCTGGTCGTTGGCCGCGAACACGGCGGTGCACTCGGGGTTGCGGGCCAGCAGCAGCCCGGCCCGGTAGCCGGATTCGGCGCTCCAGTCGCCGGCCGCCATCGGCGGCACCGGGCGCCCGGCCTCTTCCAGGGTGGCGCGCCAGGCCAGGGCGCGGCGCTGGGCGGCGAAGGATTCGGCGGGGCCGCCGATGTGCCACACGGTGCGGTGCCCGAGGTCCAGCAGATGCCGTACCGCTTCGCGGCTGCCGCCGGCCTGGTCGGTGTCCACCACGCTGTAGCGGTCGCCGGCGTCGGAGTCGGCGACCACGACCTGGACGTGGGGCGGCAGCGGCAGCACCTCCACGCCGGTGAGGCTGACTTCCATGATCACGATGGCGGCGTCGACGGCGAGTTCGCCGAGCCGGGTGAAGGCGCCGCGTACCCCGTCCTGGGTGGGGGCGGTCACCGGGATCAGGGTGATCGCGTATCCCTCGGCCGCGGCGGAGGCGGCGATCGCCTCCAGGGTACGGACGTTGCCGGTGGTGGCGAGGGTGAACAGGATGACCCCGATGGTGCGGAACTCGCCGCGTTTCAGCGCGCGGGCCGCGCTGTTGGGGCGGTAGCCGAGCTGCTTCATGGCGGTGAGGACCTGGGCGCGGGTCTCCTCGCCCACGCCGGGGTGGCCGTTGGAGACCCGGGAGACGGTCTGCGAGGAGACGCCGGCGAGCCGGGCGACATGGGCCATCGACACCCGCTGGGTGCGGCGTGGCCCCGGCACCGCGCCGGGTTCCGGCGTCGTTGCCGGCTCCTGCTGTTCCTTGGCCACCTGAGCCTTCACGTTCCCCTCGTGCTCGTCCTGCTGCCCGGGCCCGGGCTGTGATCCCGGACCTCGACTCTTGACGGCGATCAGGCAGCAGTGTAAGCATCCAGCCATTGATGTTTACGTAAACATAATCCAACATGTTTACGTAAACATTCCGCACGACGGAACAAGGAATCGGCCATGACAACGTTGTCACCGCCCCTGGGAGCGGGACGTACCACCCCAGCCCGCCCACCCCGGCGGCAGCGCGACCGGCGCTCCTGGACCGGCTGGGGCTTCATCGGTCCGTTCATGGCCGTCTTCGCCCTGGTGTTCCTGGCACCCATCGGTTACTCGATCTACCTGAGCCTCTTCCGCGACCAACTGGTCGGCGGCACCACCTTCGTGGGGTTCGAGAACTACCGGCGCGCCTTCGAGGACCCGCAGTTCTGGTCCGCGCTCGGCCGGGTCAGCCTCTTCCTGGCCGTGCAGGTGCCGATCATGCTGTTCCTCGCGTTGCTGGTCGCCCTCGCCCTGGACAGCGGCCGGCTCTACGGCGCCAACTTCTTCCGGATCTCGATCTTCCTGCCGTACGCGGTCCCCGCCGTCGTCGCCACCATCATGTGGAGCTTCATGTACGGCTCCCGCTTCGGGCTGATCGGCAACATCAACGACACCTTCGGCGTCTCGATACCCGACCCGCTCTCCCCGGATCTGATCCTCGCCGCCATCGGCAACATCGTGACCTGGGAGTTCATCGGCTACAACATGCTGATCTTCTACTCGGCGCTGCGGGTCATCCCGCACTCCCTCTACGAGGCCGCCGAGATCGACGGCGCCGGACAGCTGCGGGTCATCACCGCCATCAAACTCCCCGCCATCCGCGGCGCCCTGGTCATCGCCACCATCTTCTCGATCATCGGCTCGTTCCAGCTGTTCAACGAGCCGTCCATCCTCCAGAAGCTGGCCCCCAACGCGATCACCACCTACTTCACGCCCAACCTCTACACCTACTCGCTGTCCTTCTCCGGCCAGCAGCACAACTACGCCGCCACGGTCGCGATCATCATGGGCGTCTTCACCATGATCATCGCCTACGCCGTGCAGCTGCGCGGCATGCGAAAGGAAGCGTGAGCCAAGCGATGGGAACCCCGGCTTCCGCCGTACGGCTGCGCACCCCGCGCCGCCCGCGCCCGCCCCACAGCGTCAACCGGCCGCGCCGCAGCCTCACCCTGACCCTGCTCACCGGCCTGGTCCTGGTGTACACCCTGGTCCCGCTGGTGTGGCTGTTCATCAACGCCACCAAGACCCAGGCGTCGCTCTTCGACTCCTTCGGCCTGTGGTTCAGCGGCGACTTCGCGCTGTTCGACAACATCGGCAAGACCCTCAGCTACAACGACGGCGCCTTCGTGCGCTGGCTCCTCAACACCCTGCTGTACGTGGTCGCCGGAGCCGGCGGGGCCACCCTGCTGGCGGTGCTCGGCGGCTACGCGCTCGCCAAGTTCACCTTCCCCGGCAAGCGCGGCGTGTTCGCCGTCATCATCGGCGCGGTCGCCGTGCCGGGTACGGCCCTGGCGATCCCCACCTTCCTGATGTTCAGCAAGATGGGGCTCACCAACACCCCCTGGGCCGTCATCATCCCCTCCCTCATCTCGCCGTTCGGCCTCTATCTGATGTGGGTCTTCGCCTCCGAGGCCATCCCCACCGAACTGCTGGAGGCCGCCCGCATCGACGGATCCAGCGAGATCGGCACCTTCTTCCGGGTCAGCCTGCCGCTGCTGGCCCCGGGCATCGTCACCGTCCTGCTCTTCACCATGGTCGCCACCTGGAACAACTACTTCCTGCCGCTGATCATGATCAAGGACCCCGACTGGTACCCGCTCACCGTCGGCCTCAACTCCTGGAAGGACCAGGCCGCCACCGCCGGCGGCGAGGCCATCTTCAACCTGGTGATCACCGGCTCGCTGCTGACGATCGTCCCGCTGGTCGTCGCCTTCCTGCTGCTCCAGCGCTACTGGCAGTCCGGCCTGGCCGCCGGAAGCGTCAAGGAGTAACAGCCACCCCCCCGACCCCTCCCGACCCCCCCAAGTCCCCCCGCCCCTTGTGAAATCTGACAAAGAAGTGAGATGGACACCATGAGCAACACCACTGTGCGCCGCGCGGTGCGCACCACGGCCGTGGTCAGCGCCCTGGCCCTGGGCCTGGCCGCCTGCGGCTCCTCCGACGACGGCAACGGCGGAGGCGGCGGGGGCGGCACCTCCTCCGGCCTCACCCCGGCCGATGTCGAGGCGGCCCTGGAGAAGGGCGGCACCCTCACCGTCTGGTCCTGGGAGACCACCCTGCCCGCCGCCGCCGAGGCGTTCATGGCCGAGCACTCCAACGTCAAGGTCAACATCGTCAACGCCGGCACCGGCCGGGACCAGTACACGGCCCTCCAGAACGCCATATCCGCCGGCTCCGGCGTCCCCGACGTCGCCCAGATCGAGTACTACGCGCTCGGCCAGTTCACCCTCTCCGGCTCCCTCACCGAACTGAACTCGATGGGCGCCGACCAGCTGGACGGCACCTTCTCGCCGGGCCCCTGGAACGCCGTCCACTCCGGCGACAGCATCTACGCGCTGCCCACCGACTCCGGGCCCATGGCGCTCTTCTACAACAAGACCGTCTTCGACGAGTACGGCATCGAGGTGCCCACCACCTGGGAGGAGTACGTGCAGGCCGCCCGGGATCTGAAGGCGGCCGACCCGGGCGCGTACATCACCAACGACACCGGCGAGCCGGGCTTCGCCACCAGCCTCATCTGGCAGGCCGGCGGACGCCCCTACTCCTCCGACGGCACCGACGTCACCATCGACTTCGACAACGAGGGCACCGCCGCCTACACCGACACCTGGCAGCAGCTCATCGACGAGGATCTGCTCGCCCCCATCAACAGCTGGACCGACGAGTGGTACCAGGGCCTGGGCGACGGCACCATCGCCACCCTCGCCACCGGTGCCTGGATGCCGCCCAACTTCGAGTCCGGCGTGCCGAACGCCGCCGGTGACTGGCGAGTCGCCCCGCTCCCGCAGTGGGAGGCCGGCGCCAATGTCTCCTCCGAGAACGGCGGCAGCTCCATGGCCATCCCCACGGCCGGCAAGAACCAGGCCCTCGCCTACGCCTTCGTCGAATACCTCAACGTCGGCGACGGCGTGCAGACCCGCACCGCCGCCGGAGCCTTCCCCTCCACCACCGCCGACCTGAACTCCGAGGAATTCCTCAACGTCGAGTTCGACTACTTCGGCGGCCAGAAGGCCAACGAGATCTTCGCCGAGTCCGCCGCCAACGTCGGCACCGGCTGGTCCTACCTGCCCTTCCAGGTCTACGCCAACTCCATCTTCAACGACACCGCCGGCCAGGCGTACGTCTCCAACACCACGCTGGCCGACGGCCTGCGCTCCTGGCAGGACGCCTCCATCAGCTACGGCAAGGAGCAGGGCTTCACGGTCAACAAGTGACCGCCCCACCTTCCTGACCCCGTGACCGGTACGGGCGCGGGCCCGCGCCCACCGCGCCCGCCCGCGCCCGTACCGGCGCCCGCCCTGCCCCGGCCCTCTCACCGCACCACCCCCGCGTACCAAGGAGCACGATGACCCGCGCCCCCGCCCCCGCACCCGCCGCCACCCACCGCTGGCCGCGCCTGCCCGGCATCGGCTACGGCGCCGACTACAACCCCGACCAGTGGCCCCGCGAGATCTGGGCCGAGGACATCGCCCTCATGCGCGAGGCCGGCGTCAACGTCGTCTCCCTCGCGATCTTCTCCTGGGCCCGCATCCAGCCCACCGAGAACAGCTGGGACTTCGGCTGGCTGGACGAGATCATGGATCTGCTGCACGCCGGCGGCATCAGCGTCGACCTCGCCACCGCCACCGCCTCCCCGCCGCCGTGGCTCACCGCCAAGCACCCCGAGATCCTGCCCGTCACCCGCACCGGCGAGATCCTGTCGCCCGGCGCCCGCCAGCACTGGCGCCCCACCTCACCGGTCTTCCGCGAGCACGCGCTGCGCCTGGTGGACGCCATGGCCAAGCGGTACGCCGACCACCCGGCCCTGGTCGCCTGGCACATCTCCAACGAACTGGGCTGCCACAACCTCTACGACTACTCCGACGACGCCGCCCGCGCCTTCCGCGCCTGGCTGCGCGGTCGCTACCAGAGCCTGGACGCCCTCAACCACGCCTGGGGCACCGCCTTCTGGTCCCAGCGCTACAGCGACTGGGAGCAGATCCTGCCGCCCCGGCTCGCCGCCTCGCACCCCAACCCCACCCAGCAGCTGGACTTCAAGCGGTTCTCCTCCGACGCGCTCAAGGACTATCTGCGCGCGGAACGCGAGCTGCTGCGCGGCATCACCCCCGACGTCCCGATCACCACCAACTTCATGGTGATGAACGAGACCAAGGGCATGAACTACGCCGACTGGGCCGCCGAGGTCGACTTCGTCTCCAACGACCACTACATCCTGCCCTCCCCGCAGGCCCAGGACGAGCTCTCGTTCTCCGCCAACCTCACCGGCAACATCGCCGGCGGCCGGCCCTGGTTCCTGATGGAACACTCCACCAGCGCCGTCAACTGGCAGCCCGTCAACCGCGCCAAGGGCGCCGGCGAACTCGCCCGCGACGCCCTGCTGCACGTCGCGCACGGCGCCGACGCGGTGTGCTACTTCCAGTGGCGGCAGTCCGCGGCGGGTGCCGAGAAGTACCACTCAGGGATGGTCCCGCACGCCGGCCGCGACAGCGAGGTCTTCCGCTCCGTCACCTCGCTGGGACAGCGGCTGAAGGACCTCGCCCCACTGGCCGGCGCCGACCGCGCCCCGGCCCGCGCCGCGATCCTCTTCGACTGGGAGTCCTGGTGGGCGAGCGAGCAGGACTCGCACCCCACCGAGCTGCTGCGCTACCGGGCCGAGGCGCTCGACTGGTACTCGGCGTTCCTGGCCCTGGGGGTACGGGCCGACGTGGTGCCCACCGGCACCGCACTGGCCGGCTACGACCTGGTCGTCGCCCCCGTGCTGCACATGGTGCCCGCCCCGCTCGCCAAGGAGCTGACCGATTACGTGGCGGGCGGCGGCCACCTGGTCACCACCTACTTCTCGGGCATCGTGGACGAGAACGACCACGCCCACCTCGGCGGTTACCCGGGCCCGCTGCGCGAACTGCTCGGCATCCGCATCGAGGAGTTCGCCCCGCTGCTGCCCGGCGAGTCCGTCGCGCTGGACGACGGCAGCACCGGCACCCTGTGGAGCGACCGTGTCGAGGTCACCGACCCGGAATCGGTCGAGGTCTGGGCCTCCTACCGCACCGGCGAGCTGGCCGGCCGCCCCGCCATCACCCGCCGCACCCCCGCCACCGGTACGGGATCGGCCGCCTATGTCTCCACCCGGCTCGGCCCCGACCAACTCCCGGCGGTGCTGGCCCGGCTGCTGGAAGGCGCCGGCATCGCGGCCGAACTGCCCGCGCCGGTACGCGGCAAGATCGAGCTGACCGTGCGGGCCCACGAGGGCCACGCGTACTGGTTCCTCATCAACCGCACCGAGGAGCCCGTCGACCTCAGCGGCATCGAGGGCGAACTCCTCACCGGCGAGACCTCCCCGCTGCCCGCCCGTGGCGTCGCCGTACTCCGCCGCGACCTCCCCTGAACCATCCCCGCTTTTCCCATCGCAACGACGCGAGCTGAGAAGAGGTTCACACCGGACATGAACAGCCCACTCCGCAAGAGGAAGCCGGCCGCCGCGCTGGGCGTGCTGGCGCTGGCCACCGGCACCCTGGTCGCCGCCGGACCGGCCACCGCGACCGCCGCCGCGTACACCGTCACCCCCGACCCCTCCTATCAGGGACAGGAGTTCGAAGGCTGGGGCACCAGCCTGGTCTGGTTCGCCAACGCGACCGGCGACTACCCCGACGAGATCCGCGAGCGTCTGGCCGACCTGCTCTTCGGCGACGACGGACTGGCGCTGAACATCGCCCGCTACAACGTGGGCGGCGGCAACGCCCCCGATGTCACCGACTATCTGCGGGCCGGCGGCGCCGTCGAGGGCTGGTGGCAGGCACCGGCGGGCACCACCCGCGAGGACACCGACTGGTGGCAGGCCGACAATCCCACCCACTGGAACGACAACGCGGACGCCACCCAGCGCTGGTGGGTGGACCGGATCAAGGACGACATCGACCACTGGGAGGCGTTCAGCAACTCCCCGCCCTGGTTCCAGACCGTCAGCGGCTATGTCTCGGGCGGCTTCAACGCCACCGACGAGCAGCTGCGCCCGGACCGGGTGGACGACTTCGCGGCCTACCTGGTGGGCGCGGTGGACCGGATCGAGGCCGCGCACGGCATCGAGTTCGCCACCATCGACCCGTTCAACGAACCCAACACCAACTACTGGAGCACCCGGCTGGGCCCGGACGGCAAGCCGGTCGGCGGCCGGCAGGAGGGCGCCCACATCGGCCCGCGCGCGCAGCAGGACGTCATCCGGGCGCTGGCCGCCCGGCTCGCCGACGAGGCCACCGGCACCGACGCGGTGATCTCGGCGATGGACGAGACCAACCCGACCACCTTCGCCCGCAACTGGGAGAGTTACCCGGCGCAGGTGCGCGAGCTGGTGGACCAGCTCAATGTGCACACGTACGGCACCGGCGGCCGTACCACGGTGCGGGACATCGCCAAGGGCGAGGACAAGCCGCTGTGGATGAGCGAGGTCGAGGGCGACTGGGGCAACGGCCAGGACTTCGAGTCGATGGCCCCGGGACTTGGCCTGGCCGAGCGGATCACCAGCGATCTGCGTGAACTGGAGCCCACCGCCTGGGTGTTCTGGCAGCCGGTGGAGGACTACGACAACATGAAGCCGGGCGGTGAGTCCGAGCGCGGCGGCAACTGGGGCAGCATCCAGCTGCCGTTCAACTGCACCGAGGGCGACACCCTGGAGTCCTGCCCGATCTACACCAACCAGAAGTTCAACACCGCCCGGAACTTCACCCATTACATCAAGCCCGGCGACCATCTGATCGGCACCGCCGACACCGCCAGCGTCGCGGCCCTGTCGTCGGCAGGCGGCGCCACGGTGGTGCACACCAACCAGAGCGCGGAGCGGCGCGACATCACCCTGGACCTGTCCAAGTTCAAGAAGATCGACAAGAACGCCACCGTGACCCCGGTGGTGACGAGCGCGGCCGGCGCGCTGGTGACCGGCGAGCCGGTACGGGTCCGGGACGGCCGCGCCGTGCTGACCGTCCCCGCCCAGTCGGTGACCACCTTCCTGATCGACGGCGTCTCGGGGGTCGCCAACGACGCGGCACTGGTGCAGCCGGGGCACACCTACCGGTTGACGGGTGTGCAGAGCGGCAAGCCGCTGACCGCGGCGGCCGACGGCTCGGGCGCGGTGATCAGCACGCCGGTGGCCGGCGACCGGGCCCAGATCTGGACGCTGACCCCGTACACCAAGGGCCATGACAACCGGCAGCAGTACACCCTCGGCAGCCGGTCCGGCAATCAGCGGATCGCGGTACGGGACGGGGCGGCCGTGCTGGAGAAGGACCGGGGCCGGCCCGACGCGGCGGCCCGCTGGATCCTGTCCACGACCGGCGACGGCACGTACACCCTGGTGAACGCCGCCACCGGCCGCCTTCTTGAGGTGGGCGGCCAGGCCACCCACGACGGCGCCCCGGTCACCGTGTGGACCCCCAACTCGGGCGCCAACCAGCGCTGGACGATCACCGATCTGAAGCACTGACCCGCAGCACCCGCGTTTCGGACGCCGTGCCGCCATGAGCCCCCGACCTCATGGCGGTGCGGCGTCGCTGTTCTAGGATGGGGCGGCCGTCCGTGTCGAATCGAGCGAGGAGTTCCCGTGGGTGAGCCGCGCTATGCCGCGATCGCCGACGATCTTCTGCGGCGGATCTCCTCGGGGCGCTGGGCGGTGGGTGAACTGCTGCCCGCCGAGCCGGATCTGGCGGCCGAGTACGGGGTCTCCCGGGAGACGCTGCGGCGCGCGCTGCGGCGGCTGGAAACCGCCGGTCTGATCTCGCGCCGCAAGGGCACCGGCACCCGGCTTGAGCGGACCACGCCGCGCACGGAGTTCACCACGAAGCTGGGCAGCGTCGAGGAGCTGACCCAGTACGGGCGGGCCGCCGTGCGGCAGGTGCTGTCGGTGGAGCCGGTCACGGTGGACGCGGCGCTGGCCTCGGTCACCGGGCTGCCGGCCGGCGAGCCGGCGGTGTGCATCACCTCGGTGCGGCGCGATCCGGAGCGGGAGCGGGCCGCTCTGTCGTGGGCGCGGGTGTATGTGTCCCCGGCCGACGCGGAGGCGATCACCGGGGAGCTGGGTGACAGCACCCGGCTGATCGCGGATCTGATCGAGGCCCGTACCGGGCGCGCCGTGGAGCGGGTGGTGCAGCGGGTGCGGGCGGTTCCGGTGCCGGACGGGGCGGCCCGGCTGCTGGGCGTGGAGCGTGGCAGTCCGGGGCTTGAGTTCGTCCGGCGCTACTACGACGCGGCCGGCGCGCTGTTCGAGGTGACGGTGAGCGTGCACGCGGGTGACCATTTCGTCTACGAGACGGAGCTGTCCCGCCGCTGAGCCCGGTTCTGTCCTCCCTTTTTTGACCCACCCCTTGACAGGGGGATTTTTTTGGCCACTCTATGTCTAGACACATTTCATGTCTAGACAAGGATGACTACGCATGAGGTCACAGGAAGAACTGCTGGACGCGGCCTCCCCACCGCCCGGCACCGGCCGCCGCCGACGCTGGTACCGGGGACTGGGCGCCCAGGTCGTCGTCGCGATGATCCTCGGGATCGTCGTCGGCTTCGCCTTCCCCGGCACCGCCGCCCAGCTCAAGATCGTCGGGGACCTGTTCCTCGCCCTGGTCAAGGCCGGCGTGGCGCCCCTGGTCTTCTTTACCATCGTGATGGGCATCGCCTCCGCCGGAGACCTCAGGAAGGCCAGCCGGATCGGCTTCCTGGCGCTGATCTACTTCGAGGTCGTCTCCACCGTCGCCCTGCTGCTCGGCCTGCTGGCCGCCAATGTGTTCGGCGTCGGCAAGGGCGCGGGCGCCCTGCCCGAAGACGCGGCGGCACCGGCGGCCCAGGAGGGCGACCACGGCTTCACCGCCTTCCTCAAGGACATCGTCCCCGACAACTTCGTCGGCGCCTTCTCCTCCGGACAGCTCCTCCAGGTCGTCGTGCTGGCCGTCATCTTCGGTGCCGGACTCCTCGCCCTCAAGCCCCACATGCAGCAGCGGATCAACGCCGGCCTCGACGTCATCTCCGAAACCTTCTTCGGCTTCGTCAACATCGTCATGAAGCTCGCCCCCATCGGAGCCTTCGGCGCCATCGCCTACTCCGTGGGCGTCAACGGCAGCGGCATGCTGCTCGCCCTCACCGAACTCGTCCTCCAGTACTGGCTGGTCATCGCCGTCTTCGTGTTCGGCGTGCTCGGCCTCATCTGCCTGACCGCCGGCTTCAACATCTGGCGGATCCTCCAGTACGTCCGGGTCGAGATGACCCTCGTGCTCGGCACCGCCTCCTCGGAGGCCGCCCTGCCCGGACTGCTGAAGAAGCTCAACCGGATCGGCTGCTCCAAGCAGACCGTCGGCCTGGTGCTGCCCACCGGCTATGCCTTCAACCTCGACGGCACCTCGATCTACATGTCCATCTGCACGCTGTTCGTGGCCAATGTGTACGGCATCCCCATGGGGCTGACCGAACAGCTGGGCCTGCTGCTGATCATGCTGCTCACCTCCAAGGGCGCGGCCACCGTCTCCGGCGGCACCTTCGTGGTCTTCACCTCCACCGTCGCCGCCACCGGCTATCTGCCGGTCGAGGGCGTCGCCGTGCTCTTCGGCGTCTACCGCTTCATGTCCATGGCCACCGCCTTCTGCAACACCTTCGGCAATGTCGTCGCCACCTTCGTCCTCGCCAAGTGGTGCAACGAGATGGACACCGAGAAGGTCAAGCGGGCTCTCGCCGACCCCAAGGCGTTTCTCGCCGAGACGGAACCCGAGGAGGCCGAGCGGGCCGAGCGGGCCGGCCGCGACCACCCCGCTCCCACCGAACGCGACCCCCATCCCACCACCCTCGCGAAGTGAGAAGACCCGCATGAGCAGCACCGTGTACGACTCCCTGCTGTTCCGCGACATGTTCGGCACCGCCGACATGCGCGCGACCTTCAGCGACACCGCCTACGTAGAGCGCATCATCGACACCGAGACCGCGCTGGCCCGCGCCCAGGCCCGGGTCGGGATCATCCCGGCCGAGGCCGCCGAAGCCATCACCGCCCAGGCCGGCTTCGCCGGCCTGGACCTGGAACGGCTGCGTGCCGAGACCGAGATCGTCGGCTACCCCGTGCTTCCCGTCATCAAGCAGCTCGCCGGCCAGTGCGGCGACGCCGGCCGCTATCTGCACTGGGGCGCCACCACCCAGGACATCATGGACACCGCCGTGATGCTCCAGTGCAAGGAGGGCATCGCCCTCCTCCAGCGGCAACTCGACGGGGTCCGGCGCGCCCTGGAGCAGCTCGCCGAGCGGCACAAGCACACCGTCACCGCCGGCCGCACCCACCTCCAGCACGCCCTGCCCGTCACCTTCGGCTACCGCTGCGCCGTGTGGCTGGCCGCCCTGGACCGGCACGCGCAGCGCCTCGAACAGGCCCGCGATCGTACGCTGCTGGTGCAGTTCGGCGGGGCCGCCGGCACCCTCGCCTCGCTGGGGGAGGGGCCGCAAGGGCTGGCCACCCGCGCCGAGCTCGCCGCCGAACTGGGGCTGCGTGACCCGGAGATCACCTGGCATGTGAGCCGGGACGGGCTGGTGGAGCTGGTCACCCTGTTCGCCGCGATCGGCGGCTCCCTGGGCAAGATCGCCTGGGACGTGATGATGATGTGCTCCTCCGAATTCGGTGAGCTGGCGGAGCCGTTCGTCCCCGGCCGGGGCGCCAGCTCCACCATGCCGCAGAAGCGCAACCCCATCTCCAGCGAACTCATGTTCGCCGCCGCCAAGCTGCTGCGCGAGAAGGCCGGCACCGTACTGGACGCCCTCATGCAGGACTTCGAGCGGGCCACCGGACCCTGGCACCTGGAGTGGGCGGCCGTCCCCGAGGCGTTCCTGCTGCTGTCCGGTTCGCTGCACCAGGCCGAGTTCATGCTGTCGGGTCTTGAGGTCAACGCCGAGCGGATGCGGGAGAACATCCATCTCACCGGCGGCCTCATCGTCGCCGAGGCTGTGATGATGGCCGTGGCGCCGGTGCTGGGCCGGCAGCAGGCGCACGATGTGGTGTACGAGGCGTGCCGGACCGCCATTGAGACCGGCGGCACCCTGGAGTCCGAACTGCTGCGCCACGACGAGTTGGTCGGCCATCTCGGTGCCGACCGCATCGCGCGGCTGTGCGACCCGGCCGGCTATCTGGGCAGCGCCGCCGCGATGACGGACCAGGTGCTCCGCTCGGCCGGGCGCGGTGGGGGGCTGCCCGGCTGAGCCACGGCGGCTGGGCGTGGGACGCGGTTGGGCTTGGCAACGGCATCAAGACGCCGGCGCGCGGAGGGGCACCGTGGGCGACCCGGGTGCGCCCGGGGGCCAGGGCCGCGCACGGTCCTGGCCCCCGGGCATCGGCGTTACGCCTCGTCGTCGTGCACGGTGATGTACGCCGTGTGCTTGCCGGTGACGGCGTTCGACGGGTGACCGATCACCACCTGGTAGGCGGTGTCGGCGCTCGCGTCGACCACCGAGTTGTCCAGCACCGGAACGCTGACGGTGACGCTGGTGCGTCCGGCCGGGATGACCACGCGCTGGGCGGCGGCCGTGATGTGCGTGCCGGAGCCCGCCATCGCCTGGAGGTGCACCGTCACGGGAACGGTGCTCGCCCGGGACAGCGATACGGTGACGGATGCCGGGCCGGCGTTCTCGTTCACCGTGGTGTCGGCGACCGACAGCTGCGGCAGCGCGGTCGGCGCCCCGGTGCCCACGGCGGCGGTGCTGAACCCGAGATCGGACAGCAGCACCCCGCCGGTGGCGGTCGCCGTCGAGATCCGGATCGACCGGATGTCGGTGGTGTTCACGCCGGTCAGCTGGGAGACCGGCCACCGGACCGTGCTCAGCCAGGTCTTCGGCAGCACGTCCCGGTTCCCGGGCAGCACCGACAGCGCGCCGCTCAGCGCCGAGACGGTGGTGGACTGCTCACGCCCGGCACCGTCCACGACGGTGACCTTCAGGTCCCCGGAGGTGGCCGTTCCGTCCAGGGCCGCCCGCAGCGTCAGCGCGCCGAACCCGCTCACATCGCGCTGACCGGCCGGCAGGGTGGCGGTCAGCGCGCCCGAGCCGGTCCAGGTCAGATGCAGCATCTCGGCGGCCGGCACATTCGGGGTGTGGGTGACCGGGGTGAAGGACGGGAAGCGGCTGGTGAGGGCCGAGTCGCTGCACGAGGGCACCCCGCTCTGCGGGGAACGCCCGGCGACGCTCGCGCAGTACTGGCCGTTCACCGCCCCGGAGAAGGTCACATTCGCGGCCGGGTTGCTCAGCGGCGCGACATCCCGCCGCTGGGCGGCGGGGGAGTGGCCGGCCTGGAGCACGGTCGCGGCGCCCACCTGGACGGCGCTGCCCGCGTCGCTCTGGAACATCGGCAGGAACTGGTTCTCCCCGCCGAGGGTCAGCCGGAAGAAGCCCGCCGTGTAGGCGACGCCCGCCGCCCGCTGCTCGGCGGCGGTCAGCCGGGTGTTGCCGGCCGGGGTGGTGCCGCAGGCCGGGTCGTCGGCGTCGACGTACGCGTCCCAGTCGTCGCCGTAGATGCCGGTCCACAGCTCGTTGAAGTAGTTGTGGTTGGCGCCCATCATCAGCAGCGACGACTTGAGCGCGGTGTCCGCGCCGTTGGCGTACCGGGAGTCCTCGTAGAAGTGCTGGCCCTCCAGGTTGGACACATCGCCGTCGCAGTAGGGCAGCACCACGGCCAGCGGCGCGTCGGGCAGGGCGGGCCGGGTACGGTTGACCGGCGCGATCGCCAGCACCCCTTCGATGCCGTACGGGCTGGTCCTGGCCGCGTTGAGGAGCGCGGCGCGCACCGCGCCGTCGCCGCCCCGGGAGTGGCCCATCAGGCCCACGGTGTCCAGGTCGAGCCGGCCCTTGAGCGCGGAGCTCATCCCCGGCGCCGTACCGGCGTTGGCCTTGGCCAGCAGGTCGAGGTGGGCCATCACCAGCTGGCCCCGGGCCAGGGCACCCCGGTCGGGGGCCCGGGTCTGGTCGTACACGCCGATCGCGTCCGCGCTGATCGACACCACGGCGTAGCCCTGGCCGGCCAGCGTTTCGGCGGACTCGGCGTATCCGGTGTGGCTGGGCACCGGCTGGAATCCGCTGGGGCAGGGCCAGGTGGTGTTGTCGAGGGCGCCGCTCGCCGGGTTGCGGCAGGCGTCCGCCCGGCCGTGCAGGAAGATCACGACGGGGCGCTCGCCGGAGGCGCCCACGGGCAGCCATACGGCCGCCCGCTGCTCGACCGGCAGGTCGCTCACGCCGGAGAGGTTGAGCGCGGTGTCACCGAAGTCGTAGTCGGCCCGGGTGACCTGGTAGCTGCCGGGCGCGGCGGGCTCCGAGGTGAGGGGCAGCCCGGTGGGTACGTCAGCCCCCGCGACTGACGCGGACCGTGGCGTGTCGGTCCCGGGCACCACTCCGTTCCACGCCAGTCGCACCGAATCCGGGTGTGCGGCGGCGGGGTCCGTGGTGATGAGGGTGAGGGTGCTGCCGTCCTCCGACTGGATGGCGGCGCCGAGCGACCGGCCGTCGACGGCCAGTTCCGGTGCGGCGTCGCGGGTCGGGAGCGGTTGGTCGAGTTCGAGGGATATCCGGTAGCCGTCGCCGACCGGGGTGACGGACCAGGAGCCGTCGGCCGACCGGCTGTCCGACGCGGAAGCGGTCGAGAGCGGCAGTAACGCCAGCCCCAGCGCAAGTGCCGTACCGATGACGGCAGGTCTCCACTGCGTGCGCATCTACTCCACCTCATAGGTAGATCCGTTGATACGAATTTCGCAACAACGTTGGGGATCTTAGACCCGATCAGCGGCGCGGTGGACCATGCCTCTCTGGCGCCCCTTGACTGCGGATTGTGCGCAGACATGGGGGTTGGGTCGGAATTCTTGCGCGCATCGCGCGAAATGTATTGCGCAGTTCGCGCAGTCGTGTCACGGTGACCGACACAGAACCGCCGACCCGCCCGGGTCCGCCGCATCGCTCTCCCCTGACCACCGCGAGGTCAACGATGACCCCACCCACCACCGCTCCCCGCCCCAGCCGCCGCGCCCTGCTGATGCTCGGTGCCGGGGCCGGCGCCGGGCTCGCCCTCGGCCCGCTCACCGGTTGCGTCGGCCCCACCGGCACCCCGGGCCCCGGCGCCATCTCCCTCGGGCTGAACCGCTCCCTCGTCAGCCTCGACAACAAGCTCAACCAGTTCGACGCCGCCGTCACCGTGCAGCGCGGCGTCCGCCAGGCGCTCACCGGCGTCGGCGAGAACCTGCGGCTGAACCTGGTGCTCGCCGAGAGCTTCGAACTGACCGCCCCCACCCGCTGGACCGTGCGGCTGCGCCGCGGCGCCCGCTACTCCGACGGCAGCCCCGTACAAGTCGCCGACGTGGACACCGCACTGCGGATGTACGCCCAGGTCAACGGCTCCTTCATCGTCGGGCTCTTCCCCGAACTGCCCACCGTCGAGGCGATCGACGAACGCACCTTCCAGCTCCACACCCAACGGCCCGTCCCGGTGCTGGACTATCTGATGGCCAACATCCTCATCACCCCCGCCGCCGACAACGCCCCCGAGGAACTGTCCGGCGGACTCGGCTCCGGCCCCTACATCGTGACCCGCGCCAACCCCGGCACCGGCGAATACCGGCTCGCCGTCAATGAGCGCTACTGGGGCCCCAGGCCCGCCGTCACCGACGTCCGGGTCCGCTTCGTCCCCGAGGAATCCAGCCGGGTCGTCGCCCTGCGCAGCGGCGAACTCGACGTGATCGACTCCATCACCCCCGACTCCGCCGACCAACTGGAAGGGCTGCGGGGCGTCACCCTCCAGCGGGTCCCCGGCACCCGCATCAACCAGCTCTTCTACAACTTCCGCAAGCCCGCCGGCCACCCGCTGGCCGACGCCCGGGTCCGCGAAGCCCTCAGCCACGCCATCGACGGCGAGGCCCTGGTCCGCGACGTGCTCACCGGCTCCGCCCGGCAGGCCGAAGGCGTCGTCCCGCTCGCCCTGGAGGGCGCCGAACGGACCGGCGCGTACACCTACGACCCGGCCCGCGCCCGCCAACTCCTCGATCAGCTCGGCGTCCGCGACCTGAAACTGAGGATCATCTGGGAGACCGGGGAATTCGCCGCCGACACCTCCGTGATGGAAGCCGTCCAGGAGATGCTGCGCGCCATCGGCGTCCGCGCCACCCTCCAGCAGTTCGAACCCGGCGGCGACATCCTCACCTGGCGGCAGGGCCGCGGCGGCGACTGGGACCTCCTCGGCAACGGCTACCCCGGCCCCACCGGGCAGGCGATCACCACCCTCCAGGGCATGTTCGCCGGCACCGCCGAGAAGGAACGCACCCGCGACACCTACCAGGGCTACGTCGTCCCCGCCGTCGCCGAGGCCATCGCCGACGCCTCCGCCGAGACCGACACCGCCGAACGGCTGCGCCGGCTGGCCGCCGTCCAGCACGACATCTGGGACACCTGGCCCTGCCTGTGGGCCTTCGTCCCCGACGTGGTGCTCGCCCACCGCGACCGGGTGCTGGGCACCGGCCTCCAGCCCATCAACTCCTACGACCTCGCCGCCGTGCGCCTGGAGGGCTGAGCCATGCCGCGCTACCTCGCCCGCCGGCTCGGCCAGAGCCTGCTGACGGTCTTCCTCACCATCACCACCGTCTTCGTCCTGGTCCGGATGGCCCCCGGCGACCCGGCCGCCGCCTACGCCGGGCCCACCGCCACCACCGAGGACCTGGCCGCCATCCGCGCCCAGTTCGGCCTGGACCGCTCCCTCCTCGTCCAGTACGGCATCTTCCTGCGCGACCTGTGCACCGGAGACCTCGGCATGAGCTACTCCTTCCGGGCCCCCGCCCTCGACGTGGTACTGGACCGGCTGCCGTACAGCATCACCCTGGCGGTCGCCGCGATCACCGTCACCGCCCTCGTCGCCGTACCGCTCGGCGTGTGGATGGCCCGCCGGGCCGACACCAAGCGCGAACTGGGCGCCGGCATCCTCACCATCGCCGGGCAGTCCATGCCCGACTTCTGGACCGGCGTGATGCTGCTGACCGTCTTCGCCGTGCTCTTCCCCGTACTGCCCGCCTCCGGGTTCACCACCTGGGGGGGACTGATCCTGCCGACCCTCACCGTCGCCATCCTCCAGATGGCGCTCATCTCCCGGCTGGTACGGCGCGAGATGGCCACCGCGCTCGCCGCCCCGTACAGCACCGTCGCCCGCTCCCGGGGCGTCAGCCGCCGCACCCTCATCTGGCGGTACGGCATGGGCAACTCCGCGATCCCGGTGCTGACCGCGCTCGGCACCCGGTTCGCCGCCATGCTCAACGGCGTCGTGGTCGTCGAGGTCGTCTTCGGCTGGCCCGGCGTCGGCTCACTCGTCGTCCGCGCCCTGGAGACCCGCGACTACCCCCTCATCCAGGCCACCGTCCTGGTCACCGCCGCGCTGGCCATCCTCGTCCAACTCCTCGTCGACCTCGCCTACCCGCTGCTCGATCCGCGGGTGCGTCTCGGAAAGGCGGCCTGAGCCATGAGCACCGCCACCCCCTCCTCCGCCACCCCGGCCGCACCGGCACGGCCCTCCGCCGTCACCGCGAAACACCTGGCCGCCGCCCCGGCCACCCGCCGGCGGCGCGGCGCCCGCCTCAAACTGTGGATCGGCGCCCTGTGCACGGCGGTTGTCGTACTGCCCATCACGCTGGCCGCCCTGCTGCCGCTGCCAGGACCCGACGAACAGGACCTCTCCCGCCGCCGGCTGCCCCCGTTCAGCGAGGGGCATCTGCTCGGCACCGACCAGCTCGGCCGCGACCTGCTCTCCCGCATCCTGCACGGCGGCCAGGTCTCCCTCACCATCGGGCTGCTGGCCGTCGTCGTCTCCGGCGTCATCGGCATCGTGGCCGGCGCCGCCGCCGGATACTTCGGCGGCTGGGTGGACGCCACCGTCTCCCGGCTGCTCGAAGCCCAGCTGTCCCTGCCGCTGCTGATGATGCTGCTGCTGGTCGTCGCCCTCTTCGAACCCTCGATACCCGTGATCACCACCGTGATCGCCATCGCCCAATGGCCCGAAGTCGCCCGGCTCACCCGCTCCCTGGTGCTCGTCGAGCGCGAGAAACCGTACGTCGCCGCCGCCCGGATGCTGGGCCTGCGCCGCCCGGAGATCCTGCTGGCCCACATCATCCCCAACATCATCCGGCAGGCCACCCTCGTCGTGCTGCTGCTGCTCGCCCAGGCCGTGCTGCTGGAGAGCGCGCTCAGCTACCTCGGCGCCGGCCCGCAGCGGCCGTTCGCCACCTGGGGACGGATCATCTCCGACGGCCAGGACTACATCACCACCTCCTGGTGGCTGGTCACCCTCCCCGGCCTGACCATCGCCCTGCTGGTCATCGGCGTCAATCTGCTCGGCGACGGACTGCGTGACCGCGGCCGGCGCCGCCCCAAGGAGGCCGCGCTGTGAACGGCACACCACTGCTGGAGGTCGACGGCCTCCAGATCGAACTGATCACCGAGTACGGAGTGGTACGCGCCGTCGACGGCGTCAGCTTCCGCGTCGAGCGCGGCGAAACCGTCACCCTCATCGGGGAGTCCGGCTCCGGCAAGTCCACCACCGCGCTCGGCCTGCTGGGGCTGCTGCCCGACGGGCTCGCCGTCCTCTCCGGCGCCGCCCGCATCAGCGGCACCGACGTGATCGCCGAGCCGCGCGCCCTCAGCCGGGTCCTGGGCCGCCAGGTCTCCCTCGTCCCCCAGGACCCGATGACCGCGCTCAGCCCCGTGCACACCGTGGGCCGGCAACTCGGCGAGGCGCTGCGGCTGCGCCACCCCCGGCTGCACCGCGCCGAGGCCCGCGAACGCGGCATCGCCCTGCTGGCACAGGTCCGCATCCCCCGCCCCGAAGAACGCTGGGACGCCTACCCGCACCAGCTGTCCGGCGGCATGCTCCAGCGTGTCCTCATCGCCATCGCGCTGGCCGCCGAACCCGCCCTGCTGGTCGCCGACGAACCCACCTCCGCGCTGGACGTCACCGTCCAGGCAGGCATCCTCGATCTGCTGATGGAACTCCAGGAACGCACCGGCATCGGCATCCTGATGATCACTCACGACCTGGGCGTCGCCCGGCTGGTCTCCGACCGCATCCATGTGATGCGCGAGGGCCGGTTCGTCGAATCCGGCACCGCCGAGGACATCGTCGACCGCCCCGCCGACCCCTACACCCGCGCCCTGCTGGCCGCCGTCCCCGTCCTCGGCCCCTGGGACGAGGACGAGGACGAGGACCGGGACAACGAGGGGCAACCGCACCAGGAGGCGCACCGATGAGCGGCGAGCAGACCCCCTTCCTGTCCGTACGGGACCTCCGCGTCGAATACCCGGTGCGCAACGGCACCTTCCGCGCCGTCGACGGCGTCGGCTTCGACGTACCACGCGGCGGCTCACTGGCTGTCGTCGGCGAATCCGGCTGCGGCAAATCCACCCTCGCCCGCAGCCTGGTCCGGCTGCTGCGCCCCACCGCCGGCCGCATCCTGCTGGACGGCACCGACCTGGTCCCGCTCACCGAACGCCTGCTGCGCCCGCTGCGGCACCGCGTCCAGATGGTGTTCCAGGACCCCTACGGCTCCCTCGACCCACGCCAGAGCGCCCAGGAGATCATCGCCGAACCCCTGCGCCGCCGGGGCGTGCGCGACCGCACCGAACGCGACCGGCGCGCCGCCGCCCTCATCGACCGGGTGGGCCTGCCGGCCGGCGCCCGGGACCGCCGCCCCGCCGAATTCTCCGGCGGCCAGCGGCAGCGCATCGGCATCGCCCGCGCGCTCGCCGCCGGCCCCGAACTGCTGGTCTGCGACGAGGCCACCTCCGCCCTCGATGTCTCCGTCCAGGCCCAGGTCCTCGACCTGCTGCGGGACCTCCAGCGCGAGACCGCGCTGACCTTCGTGATCATCTCCCACAACCTGGGCGTGGTACGGGAGATCAGCGACACCATCGTCGTCATGCGCGAGGGCCGCGTCGTGGAGAGCGGCCCCACCGCCGCCGTACTGGCCGCCCCCGCCGACCCGTACACCCGCGCCCTGCGCCGGGCCGCCCTCGACCCCAAGGCCATCACCGGACGCAAACCGCGCTCCGTGGTCAGCCCCCGCCCCACCACCACCGCCCGCCAGGGAGCCGCATGAACACCCAGCCGGCCGCCGCGCCGCCGCCACAGCAGCCGCCCGTCATGGACGGCGTACTGCGGCCACACCCGGTCGAACCCGGCCGCACCGACGCCTTTCTGCCGCCGCCCGCGGCCCAGTGCCACGCCGCCTCGCTCACCTTCCTGCCGGGCGGCGACCTCGGCTGCGTCTGGTTCGCCGGCACCCAGGAGGGCGTCCCCGACATCTCGGTGTGGTTCGCCCGGCTGGCACCCGGCGCCGAGACCTGGAGCACCCCGGTACGGCTCACCGGCGACGCCTCGCGCTCCGAGCAGAACCCGCTGCTGTTCCCCACCCCCGGCGGCGAACTGTGGCTGCTGTACACCGCGCAGCACGCCGGCGACCAGGACACCGCCGAGGTACGGCGAAGGATCTCCCGCGACGGCGGCGACACGTGGGAGCCGCCCGGCACCCTGTTCCCGGCCGATGAACGCGGCGGCGTCTTCATCCGGCAGCCCGTCACCGTGCTGCCCTCCGGCCGCTGGCTGCTGCCCGTCTTCCACTGTGTGGCCACCCCGGGCCGCAAGTGGGTCGGCGACCACGACACCAGCGCGGTCATGATCAGCGAGGACCAGGGGCACAGCTGGCGGGAGACCGCGGTCCCCGGCAGCGAGGGCTGCGTCCACATGAACATCCACCCGCTGCCGGACGGCACCCTGCTGGCGCTCTTCCGCAGCCGCCGCGCCGACCGGATACACCGCTCGTACTCCCGGGACGGCGGCGAGAGCTGGAGCGTGCCGGAGCCCACCGAACTGCCCAACAACAACTCCTCCCTCCAATACACGCCGCTCGCCGACGGCCGGCTGGCACTGGTGTACAACCACGCCGGCCGCACGGACGCCACCGGCCGGCGGGTCTCGCTGTACGACGAGATCGACGACAGCGGACTGGCCGGCGAGGGCCCGGCGCCGGCCGCCGCCCCGGCCCCGGAGGAGGACGACGGGCGCGGCGCGTTCTGGGGTGCCCCGCGCGCCCCGCTGACCCTGGCGTACTCGGCGGACGGCGGGCGTACCTGGACCGATCGCCGGGACCTGGCCACCGGGGACGGCCACTGCCTCACCAACAACTCCCGGGACCGGCTCAACCGCGAACTGTCCTACCCCACCATCACCCGGGGACCGGACGGTGCCCTGCACATCGCGTTCACCTACTGGCGGCAGACCATCCAGTACGTGCGGCTCGCCCCGGGCGGAGCCGGCGATGCCTGAGCCGGGCCCGGAACGGCGGCCCCACGCGGTGGTCACCGGCGCCAGCTCCGGCATCGGCGAGGCCATCACCCGCCGGCTGCTCGCGGACGGCTGGCGGATCACCGCGCTGTGCCGCAGCGCGCCACCGGCCTCGCCCGCGCTGCGCTGGATCCCGTGCGATCTGAGCCGGCCGGAGGAACTGCCCGGCGTGCTGGGCGAGCCGGGCCCGGTACGGGCGGTGGTGCACGCCGCCGGGCTGCAACGCACCGCGCCGCTGGGCGCGCTGTCGCCGGCCGACGGCGAACTCATGTGGCGGGTCCATGTGCAGGCCGCGACCGTCCTGCTGGACACCCTGGCGGACCGGCTGGTGGACGGCGGCCGGGTGGTCCTGCTGGGCAGCCGCACCATGACGGGGGTGCCGGGCAAGAGCCAGTACGCGGCGACCAAGGCCGCGCTGGCGGCGCTCGCCCGCTCCTGGGCCGCCGAGCTGGCACCACGCGCGGTGACCGTCAACGTGGTGGCGCCCGGCCCCACCGACACCCCGATGCTGCGCGACCCGGGGCGCGCCGCCACCCCGGTGGTCGCCCCGCCGCTTGGCCGGCTGGTCCGCCCGGCGGAGGTGGCCGGGCTGACGGCCTTTCTGCTGGGCGAGGAGGGCGGCGCGGTCACCGGCCAGACGTGGGTGATGTGCGCGGGTGCCTCGCTGTGAGACCGGCCCCCGGGGCCCCTTTCACGAACGGCGCCGGTCGGGCCGGTGGCGGTCGGCGCGGTGCCGGTCCGGCAGGCGTCAGGCGGGATCCGCTCGGACGGGCCGCCGGTCCGCGGGCGCCGCGTACCAGCGCCACTGTGTGAGCCGGGGGCGGCCGGGGAGGGTGCCCCGGCCGGTGGCCCACAGCAGGGTCGGCCAGGGGGCCGTGTCGCGCGGCGCGTCCGGGAACAGCCGGTGCAGCGTCCGGGCGCAGATGTCGGCCGGCGGCTGCCAGTCGAGGCCGAGCCCTGCGGCCAGATCATGGGTGTGCGCCAGGGCCTCGACGATGCCCATCGCCGCGTAGCCCTCCGGGTCCGCGACGCCCATCGGGTGGTACGCGCGCAGGCCGGGGTGGGCGGTGCGCACCATGGCGACCAGCAGCGCGCCGCTGGCCTCCAGCACCTGGAGCAGCCCGGCGGGACCGGCCGCCCGGTCCGCGTAGATGCTCTGGAACGGGGCACCGGGCCGGGCCCGGGTCCCGGCGAACGGCACATAGCCCTCCTGCGGAGGCGCGGCCGGACCCAGTTGGGCGGCGTAGGCGAAGAAGTCGTCGGCCAGATGCTCGACGGTCTCCCAGCAGTCCCACTCCAGGTCGCCGGCCGTCCGCTCCCAGGCGTCGGCGGGCGCCGCGCGCAGCGTGTGGACGGCGAGCCGGACGACTCGTTCCAGATCGTCGGCCGTGACCGGCGAGGGAGAGGGAGAGGGAGAGGGAGAGGGAGAGGGCGCGGCGCTCATGCGGTTCAGCCTACGGGGGCGTGTACGTCCCGTAATGCGCTGGGGAGCGCCGCCTTCCGCAGAGCGTGGCGGGGCGTCACCATGGAGGTGGCAACGCGTACAAACTGGGGGCACACATGGGAAAGCATGCGAAGCCACAGCCCGACCTCGGCACGGGGAAGCCGCCGGCCGGGAATCAGCAGGAGCAGACACCTCCGCCGCCGCCCACCGGAAAACACCGGAAGAAGTGAGCTGACGACCGACCGGGGGGAGGAAGGCGGAGCCGGCGCGGGCACGGTCAGGGAACCCGCGCCGGCTCCGCCCGCATCGGCGGTCCCCGGGTCATCCACCCTCGGTCGGTGACCCTCCTCGGCACCCCGGCGTGACGTCGGCCCGGTCCGCGCTTCCAGCACCAGGACGGACACATCGGCCCGGTGGATCGCCCGAGGCCATTCCGGCCGCGGCCGGCCCCCAAGGGGACGCGATCGCCGCCCGGGACGCCTGCCCCCAGGGGCTGCGCACGTTCGCCGACGGGCTGCTCGCGTCGGCCGCCGCCCGCTGAGCCGGCACTACCCCTCCAGCGCCCGCCGGACCTCCGCCGCCGCGCGTTCACCCGAGCGAACCGCGCCCTCCATGAAGCCCGACCAGTGCTCCGCCGTCTCCGTGCCCGCCCAGTGCAGCGGGCCCACCGGGCGGGCCAGCCACGGCCCGTACGCGCTCCAGGCCCCCGGCGGTACGGCGGCGGTGGGCCCGCCGCCGCTGAACCGCTCGCCGCCCCAGGAGTGATCGGCGTACGCGAGGGGTCGGGCGGCGCGCGGTCCGAAGAGCGCGGCGAAGGAGCCGAGGGCGGCCCGGCGCCGCTCCGCGGCGGGCAGCGGGTCGAAGGCGCGCGCGTAATCTCCCCCGATGAAGCCCAGCAGCACCCCGGGGCCGTCCGCCGACGGGCTCACATCGAAGGTGATGAACACCGGCCCGGTGTCCGACAGCGCCTGCCCCGAGCGCCCGTCCGCCCGCCAGAACGGCGTCTCGTACACCCCGTACGCCTTGCCCAGCACCCCCTGCGGCCAGCGCTGCGCGAGCTGCCCGTACGCCGCCGGCAGCTCCGGGGCGAAGCCGATGCCGCGCCGCAGCGCGGGCGGCACGGCGAGGATCACCCGGCGGGCGCGCACCGTCCCGCCGTCGTCCGCCAGGTGCAGCACCGCCCCCGCGCCGCTGCCGTCGTCGTTCCATGCCACGCGGGCGACCGGGGCGTTGAGCAGCAACCGGCCGCCCAGGCCGGCCGCCAGCCGCTCGGCGAGGGTGTGCGCCCCGGTGGTGAAGTGCTCCTGCTGCGCCCCGCCCGCCACATCGAGCATCGGCCGCAGCCCGCCGCAGCCGCGTACATAGTGCAGCGCGTGCAGCAGCGACAGCTCACCGGGCTCGCAGCCCCAGGTGGTACGGGCCACGATCGCGAGCATGGCGCGGGTGGTGCCGGTGGCGCCCACGGCCCGCAGCCATGAGCCCAGGGTGTGCGCGTCCAGCCGGCCGGCCCGGGCCGCGCGCCACGGCGCGCCGAGCGGCACGGTGCGCATGAGGCGTTCGAACTGCCGCATCACCCGGTCGAGATCGAGCAGTGCGGCGGGCGGCAGCCGGGGGATGGTGCCGGCGTACGTACGCACCCGGCCGCGCCGCAGCAGCAGATGGTGACCGCTGTCGTACGTGGGCCGGGTCGGCACCCCGAGCCGCGCCGCCAGCGCGGTGACCCGCCGCTGGGCCGGGCCGATGAAGGTGCCGCCCAACTCGACATTGACCCCGCCCAGCCGCAGCCCGGCGAGCCGTCCGCCGACCCGGGCCCGGGCCTCGGCGACCAGCACGTCGTGGCCGGCCGCCGCGAGTCCGGTGGCCGCCACCAGACCGGCGAGGCCGGCCCCGATGACGGCCACCTCGGTGTCCGTGGTCCCGCGCCGCTGCTCCATGCCGTCTCTATCCCGCCGCCCGGCGAGGCTGTCAAGAGCGGGCGCGGGACGTGCCGGTGGCATCTGATCGTGATGCGTTGCTCACAGTCGCTCACATGAGGAACGCGTTACATACGCAGTATGATGACCTTCTGTTAACCTTTGCGCTAGGAACGCATGGCCCGCCGGCCCCCACCGACAGCGGCGAAGCCCGCCGCCCGCCCCTGGCTGGAGCCGGGAAAGGGCCGTGGTCCGGCTTCGGCCGTACCGTCGCACCGCCGCGCCGGGGGTGCACCGGCGCCTGCTGTATTTCCCTTCCAGCCCGGGTCTGTTGTTCACCAACGACTTCCCGGTCGGAAGGAAGCCGCGATGCTTAACGCAGCACAGAAGAAAACGGCAGCGACGCCACCGTCACCACCACCGGTGGTGACCGTGGTCATGGCGGTCTACAACGCCATGCCGTACCTCACCGAGGCGATGGAGTCCCTGGAAAGACAGACCATCGGCCTGCACCGGATGGAGATCATCGCCGTCAACGACGGCTCGACGGACGACAGCGGAGCCGAACTCGACCGCTGGGCCGTCCGCCTCCCGCAACTGCGCGTCATCCACCAGGAGAACACCGGGGGCCCCAGCCAGCCCCGCAATCTCGGCATCGACCTGGCCCGTGGCCGCTACGTCTTCATCGCGGACGCCGACGACGTCCTCGGCGACGAGGCCCTGGCCCGCCTGGTGACCATGGCCGAGGACAACAGCAGCGACGTCGTCTACGGCCGCATGGCCGGCCTGGGCGGGCGCGGCGTCTCCGTTCTCGCCTTCAAGCACGCCGCCCGCGCCGACCTCTTCCGGTCCGAGATCTATCGCTCCCTCAGCCCGCAGAAACTCTTCCGGCGCGCCCTGCTCAACGACCACGCCATCCGGTTCCCGCTCGACCTGTGGCTGGGCGAGGACCAGGTCTTCTGCACCGAGGCCCTGCTGGCCGCCAAGACCATCTCCGTCGTCGGCGACTACGACTGCTACTACGCCCGGCGGCGCGACGACGGCCAGCACCTGACCCTGCGCGACAAGACCGCCTGGGAACGGGTCGCCCACGTCAAACGGGTCATGGACCTGGTCGCCGAACGGGTGACCGACACCGACAACCGGCGCCGGCTGCTCGGCCGGCACTTCCGGCAGATCGTCGGCAAGACCCTGCTGCCGATCGCCGCCCAGGACGAATTCGCCGGCGAGTTCCGCGACGACACCTACCGCTTCGTCCGCGAACTGTGCGACACCTACTGGGAGCCGGAGATCGTCACGCATCTCCCCGCGCTCACCTGGCTGCGGCTGCACTGCTTCCTCGAAGGCCGCTACGAGCAGCTGGGGGTCCTGTGCCGGTTCGCGGACCACACCCAGCCGCCCGAACTCGTCGAGGACGGCCGGGTGTACCGCCCGTACCCCTTCTTCCGCGACCCGGCAGCCGGCATCCCCGACGAGATCTACGAGGTCACCGACCGGCTCAAGGCCCGGCACACCGTCACCGGCGCCCGGTGGACCGGCGGCACGCTGACCATCAGCGGCCACGCCCACATCGACGCCATCGACACCAAGGATGTGCGCACCCGCATCGAACTGCGCAGCCGCACCGGCCGCCGCTCCCACCACCTGCCCACCCGGCACACCGCCACCCCGCTGCTCACCGAACAGCACGGCAAGCGGGGCCGGTACGACTTCGGGCTGGCCGGCTGGGAGGCGACCCTCGACCCCGACACGGCGGCCGACGGCGGGCCGCCGGCGCACGGCGTGTGGGACCTGTGGGCCGTCGTCGACATCCAGGGCATCCGGCGCGAGATACGGCTGAACGCGCCGGCCGAACCCGCCGGCAGCTGGACCATGCCGGCCGGCCGCCCCCGTACCACCGGCGGTGACCCGGTCGTCCCGTACCGCACCAAGGGCAACAAGTTCGCCATCGACATCGGCGGCGGAGTGCGCGGGATCGCCGCGCAGGGCATGATCACGGACCAGCGCTGGGGCGGGGAGGCCCTGCGCTTGACCGGAGCCGGCTGGATCGACACCGTGCCGGGCACGGAGGTCGAACCGCAGCTGATCCTGCGCTGCCGGCAGTCCGGGCTCCACATCGAGGTGCCCACCCGGCGCGCGGACGTACCCCGTACCGAACTGGACGCCGCGCCCGCCCACGGTGTGCCCGCCGAGGTGGGCTTCGCCGCGGATCTCGACCCGCTGACCGCCGACGGCGGCAGCCCGCTGCCGCCCGGCGTGTGGGACCTGCACCTGCGGCTGACCGCCCCCGGCGTCACCCAGGAGGTACGGCTGCGTGCCGTCACCGGACTGGCCACCGAACAGCTGTGGCGGGTACGGACCCTGACCGACCGGGACGGGCAACTGCGGATGGTCACCCCGTACATGACCAAGAGCGGCAATATCGCGATCGACTCCGGCGGCGTCTACTTCACCCCCGAGAACCAGCTGCTGGTCGCCGAGGGGGGCCGCGATCCGGAGTCGAAGCGGGAGTTCGTGATACGCGGGCGGGTCGGCGTGTACGGCGTACGGTCCGAGGACCTGAGCCTGCGGGTCACGGTCGGGGACGGCCTGCCGCAGACCATGGCCGTCGTACTGGCCGCGCCGCGGCCACAGGACCCGGCGCCCAAGGCGATCGGCCCGGAGCGCAACGCGGGCGACTGGCCGGCGTTCACCGTGCGGATTCCGGTCAGCGGCGGCGGGCCGTTCCGCCGGCCGGTGATCACCGCCCAGCTGGAGCTGGCCACCGGGGGAGAGGTGTTCGCCTCGCAGCCGCACAAGACGCGCTGACGGCGGCGGCCGGGGCCCGGGGCCCGGTGGCGCACCACCGGGCCCCGATCCGGGATCAGTCGATCTCGGTCCAGGTGAACGCCACCCGGTCGCCGTCCGACACCAGGAACTGGCAGCCGCCGACCGGGGTCGCGGCGCCGTTCACCGAGATGAGCCAGAACTCGTCGGCGGTCTGGGAGATCCCGGCGATCTGCGTCACCAGATAGTCGTCGAAGGACGCGTACCACACCCCGTCCCAGCTGAAGCCGTTCTGCTGGGCGGCGTCGTCGAGCGCGGCGGTCGGGGTGGCGCCCGGCTCCGGGTTGGCACCCAGGTTGGTGCCGTCGCACAGCCGGGCCCCGCCGGTCAGCGGCGTCACGGTGTGGCCGGTGGTGGTCACCTCGTCGGAGAACACCGTCCCGGCCGGGCCGGTGACGGTCAGCTGTACGGTCACCGGGTCGGCTGCTGCGGTGGTGCTCGTGACGGGCGCCGGGGCCGCCCCGACCAGGGCCAGTACGGCGGCGGCGGTGAGCGTGACGGTAGCGGTACGGATCATGGCTCTCCCTAGAACGGAATGGCTGGGGGGACGCGTGACGGGGCTTGGCCGGGCTTGTCCGGGCTTGGCGGGTCAGACGGTGCCGCGCCGGCGCTGCCGGGCGAGCAGATACACGCCCGCGCCGGCCGCCAGCAGCATCGCGGCGGCGGAGATCATCGGCACGGCGTTCGAACCGGTGCCGGCCAGCCCGCCGTCCGGGGTCAGCCCACCGGTGGCGGCCGTGCCGCTGTCGCCCGAGACGGCGGTGGTCGTACCGGCGGTGCCGGCGGTGCCGGAGCCGGCATCGGAAGCGCCGCCGGACACGGCATCGCCGGAACCACCGGCGTCCGTACCGGAGTCGGCGCCGCCATCGGCGCCGCCGGCGATGCCGTCCGTACCGCCGGCGTCGGTGCCGCCCCCGTCCGTACCTCCGGTATCCGCGCCGCCCGCGTCCGTACCGCCCGCGTCCGTACCGCCGGCGTCGGTGCCGCCCGCGTCCGTACCGGCGTCCGCGCCGCCGGCGTCGGTGCCGCCCCCGTCCGTACCACCGCTCCCGCCGCCGGGCGCGCAGGCGATCGGAGCCGGCAGCGCGGTGCCGCCCGCGCCGTCGATGTCGCCCAGTGTCACCCCGGCCAGCGCCGGGATCACCTGCGCGGTCGCCCGCAGCGCCATCCCGTCCGCCTTCGGCTCCGAATAGCCGACCGCACCCCGGTCGGCCTCGGCCCCCGAGCAGCCGACCTGCACACTGCGCAGCCAGGCCGTGCCGCGTGCCGCTGCGGCGTCCCGGCCGCCGCCGATCAGCGCCTGGACGGCCAGGGCGGTGGAGTTGGAGTTCGGCGCACTGGCGGCGTTGTACCCCCAGCCACCGCCCGCCTGCTGCTGGTTCTCCAGCCAGTCGAGCGCCGGCGTGACATCGGCGGTCCGGCCGACCGCGAGCAGCGCCTGAACGGCCATGCCGGTGCTGTCGGTGTCGGCGTTGCAGTTGTCCGGGTTACGGCGCAGCGACAGCGGATAGCCGCCGCTCGCGCAGCGGGTGGAGGCCAGGAACTCCACCGTGCTCCCGGGCGCTCCGTCGGCGGTACGGGCCAGCGCGAGCACCCCCAGCGACTGGGTGAACTGGTTGGACATGTCCCCGGACGGCCCGGAGTCCGAGAACCGGCCGGTGTCCTGCACCCGGCCCCGCAGCAGCCCGGTCAGATCGTGGCCGCCGAAGTCGGACGGGTCCCGGTGCTCGATTCCGGCGACCAGCGCGAGCTTGGCGGTGCCACCCGCGTTGACCGCGTCCGGGTTGCCGCCCCGGTGGATGTAGTCGCCGGCGTTCATGGCCAGCCAGTCGGTGGCCCGCTCGGCGGTGTCCCCGGCGGTGCCGGTGGCGGCCAGCGCCATCACGATGTCGGCGGTCAGCCCGTGATCGGCCGAGGCGTGGGTGGCGTCGGTGAGCTTGCCGACCGCCCAGGTGGCGGCGGCCTCGGCGGGGGAGACCAGCTCAAGCGGCGCGTCATCGGCCCGGGCGGTGGCCCCCGGCAGGGCCAGCGCGGTCGCTATCAGCGCGGCGGGCAGTACGGCGGACGCGCGTCTGCGCAGGGTCTTCATCGGGTGGTCGCTCCTTGGTCGGTGGATGCGGCGGAAGCGGAAGCGGAAGCGGCGGCGGTGGCGGTGGCGGTGGCGGTCGCCGTCGCGAAGGTGACCGGTACGTCGAAGGCGGCGCGGCGCGCGGCCCGGCGCAGCGTGGCCAGCACGGCCGGCCCCAGGACGCACAGCGCGACGGCGTTGGTCACCGCCCGGCCGGTGTCCCAGCCGAAGGTGGAGGTGGCCAGGGTGTAGAGGAAAAAGGTGTGCAGGTTCTCCAGCGGGCCGGCCTCCGGGTCGAAGGACAGCTGGGTGCCGGCGCCCAGCGCGAACGGCCAGAACCACAGATTCATCAGAAAGCCGAAGACATAGGCCGCCACCACCCCGTACCCGGCCAGCAGCGCGATCTCGGCGCGTCCGGTGAGGCGGCGCGGCAGCAGCCCGGCGCCGAGCCCCACCCAGCCGGCGGCCATCATCTGGAACGGCAGCCACGGGCCGACCCCGGCCGTCAGCAGCGCCGACGCGAACAGCGAGATGGTGCCCAGCGCGTACCCGAACCCGGGCCCGAAGACCCGGCCGGCCAGGATCAGCAGGAAGAACACCGTCTCGATCCCGGCGGTGCCCGCGCCGAGCGGTCGCAGTGCCGCGTTGACGGCGGCGAGCACCCCCAGCAGGGCGAGGGTTTTGGGGTCGATGCCGCCCTCGGAGATCTCCGCGAGCACGACGGCGAGAATCACCGGCAGCAGCAGCACGAACATCAGCGGCGCCTGCCCGGCGTGCGCCACGGCCTGCGGCTGTGGTGGCGACAGCAGCGGCCAGCAGAACATGCCCAGGCCGATGACCGAGGCCAGGACGAGGACGGCGGCGGCCCGTGGCCCGACCCGCAGCGCGGTCACCCGGTCACCGGGTCGGCGCCGAGCCCGCGCCGGTGCCGGTGCCGGCGGGTCCTCGCCCGCGCCGGGCACGGGCCGGGCCCGCGCCTCCTCGCGCGGCCCGCTCATCGGGCGCTCTCCTGGGCCGCCGCACTCGGCGCGAGCGCCGCCCCGACCTGGTCCGGGGTCAGCCAGCGGGCCGGCTTGAGGACTTTCGCGACCTGCGGCGCGAACGACGGCGAGGCACAGATCACCTCGGCGGTCGGGCCGTCCGCCACGATCTCGCCCTCCGCCATCACCGTCACCCGGTCCGCCGTGGCCGCCACGAACTCCACGTCGTGGGTGGCGATCATCACCGCCCGGCCGTCCGCCGCCAGATCCCGCACCACCTGCCCGAAGTGCCGCTTGGCGTGGTAGTCCAGGCCCCGGGTCGGTTCGTCCAGCAGCACCACATCCGGCGCCGCCGTCAACTGCACGGCCAGCACCAGCGCGAGGCGCTGCCCCTCCGACAGATCGCGCGGATGCCGCTCCCCGGGGATGCCCGGGGTCAGCCGGTCCAGCAGCGCCCGGCAGGTGCCGGGCGCGGCCTCCGACTCGGCGTCGGCCTGGGCGCATTCGCCGTCCACCGTCTGGAGGTACAGCAGATCGGCCGCGGTCTGCGGCACCAGGCCCACCAGCGCCCGCGCCCGGCGTGCCGACACCTGGCCCGGGTCGGTGCCTGCTGCCGCCACCGCGACCTCGCCGGAGCGGCGCGGGCCCGAGCCCTGGAGGGCCCACAGCAGCGAGGACTTCCCTGACCCGTTGCGGCCCATCAGCGCGATGACCTCCCCGCCGTGTACGTCGAGGTCCACCTCGCGGACCGCGACCCGCTCCCCGTAGGTGACGGTGACCTTCCGCGCCGTCAGCGCCACCTCCCCGGCGGCGGCCGGCGGGGAGGGCGGTCGCAGCCCGGCCAGCCGCTCGCGCAGCCCGGCCGCGTGCCGGCGGGCGTCCCGTACCGACAGCGGCAGCGGATCCCAGCCCGCGATCCGCCCCAGATGGACGATCGGCGGCGCGATGTCGGCCTCCGCGATCAACTCGGCGGGCGGCCCGGACCGTACGGTGCCGTCCCCCGGCAGATACAGCAGCCGGTCCGCGTACTGGAGCACCCGCTCCATGCGGTGCTCGGCGATCACCACCGTCGTGCCCAGGTCGTGCACCAGCCGCAGGATGGCGGCCAGCACCTCCTCGGCGGCCGTCGGATCGAGCGCCGAGGTCGGCTCGTCCAGCACCAGTACGGCGGGGTGCGCGGTGAGTACCGCGCCGATCGCCACCCGCTGCTGCTGGCCGCCGGAGAGCGTACGCAGCGGGCGGTGCCGCAGCTCGGCGATGCCCAGCAGATCCAGGGTCTCCTCCACCCGCTTGCGCATCGTCTCGGGGCCGATCGCCAGCTGCTCCATGCCGTAGGCGAGTTCCTCCTCGACGGTGTCCGTGACGAAGCCGGCCAGCGGGTCCTGGCCGACCACGCCCACCAGATGGGCGAACTCCTGCGGCGGCCTGGAGCGCGTACTCTGCCCGGCGACGGTCACCGTGCCGCGCAGTTCGCCGCCGGTGAACCGGGGCACCAGGCCGTTGACCGCGCCCAGCAGCGTGGACTTTCCCGAGCCGGTGCGCCCGGCGATCAGGCACAGCTCGCCCTCGTCCACCCGCAGCCCGACCCCCTCCAGGGTGGGACGGGCCGCGCCGTCGTAGCGGAAGCTCACCGAGTCGAAAACGATCATGCGCGGGTCTCCTGGAGGGCCGGGGCGTCCTGCGGCGCGGCGGCCGGCGGCGGGGGTGGGGGAGTGAGGACGGCGGGCAGCAGGCCGGCCAGTACGGCGAGGACCGGCAGCGCGGCCACCTCGGGCCAGCTGAGCGGGGAGAGGGAGGGGTAGAGGTTGGCCGGGTCCACCCGGGTGCTCACATACATCAGGGCGCCGGCCGCCAGCCCGCTCGCGGCGGTGAGGAGTTCGGCCGTACGCCACCGGTCGGGGCGGTAACTGCTGCGCCGCACCCGGCGCCCGCCCAGCACAAAGCCGGCCACGGCGAGGGCGGCGCCGCCCACCAGCAGCGGCAGCCCCAACAGCCGGGACGCGGACGGGTCGAGCGTCCCGTACAGGCCCGCGCACACGCCCAGCAGGCCGCCGATCACCAGCAGTCCGGTGAGCAGCCGGGCGCGCGGCGCGGTGGCGCCGAGCCGGCCGTAGCCCCGGGAGGCCATCGCGGCGGCGAGCGCGAGGGAGCGGCTGAGGGCGTCCTCCAGGACCGGGATGATGATGCCGCGCAGGGCGCGGCGGCCCTTGCCGGCCGCGCCGCGCAGCCGGCGGGCGCGGCGTACCCGCTGCACGCTCTCGATCAGCTGCGGGGCCACGGTGAGCGCCACGACGACGGAGGTGCCGATCTCGTACAGCGCGCCGGGCAGGGATTTGAGGAGCCGTTTGGGGTTGGCGAGGGCGTTGGCGGCGCCGACGCAGATGACCATGGCGGCGAGCTGGAGGCCGTCGTAGACGCCGCCCAGCAGTTGTTCGGCGGCGACCGGGCCCAGCAGCCGGATGCCGGCCGCGGCCTCGGGCAGCGGGATCTCGGGGAGGGTGAACAGGATGGTGGAGCCCTGGCCGCCACCGAAGATGATGCGGAACACGACGCGCATCACCACGATGAACGCGCCGAAGAGCAGATACATCCGGAAGGACAGCGCCCAGGGCGCGTCGCTGCGGCGGCTGACGACGACATAGCCGGCCACGGCGATGACCAGCAGGAGCAGCACCGGGTTGGTGGTGCGGCTGGCGGCGACGGCCAGGCCGAGCGCCCACAGCCACCAGGCGCCGGGGTGCAGGGCGCGGGGGAGCGGTGTGATCACCGGTCGCCGGCCTGATCGGTGGGGGCGGTGGGGGCGGTGGCGCCGGCACCGGCACCGGTCGCGGTGGAGCGGCGGCGCCAGGCGGTGAGGCCGGCGCCGGCCGCCAGAGCGGTGGCCAGCCCGATGGCGGCGAGGGTGCCGGTGGGCGGGCCGCCGGAGCCGGACCGGTCGTTGGCGGTGAGGTCGTGGGAGTCGTCCTGGCCGCTCCACTCGGCCGCCTCGGTGGGCGCGGGGGCGGGCTCGGTCGGCTCGTCCGGGGAAACCTCCGCCGCCTCGTCCTGGTCGGCGTCCGCTTCCTTGTCCTCCTGCTCCGGGTCCTCGGCCCGGTCCGGGTCCGCGGTCCGCTCGGCGTCCGGGGTCGGCGCGCCGGGGTCCGGGTCCTGGGGCCGGGGTTCGCCGGGGGCACCGGCGGCCGTACCGTCCTGGCCACCGGTGGCGGCACCGCCACCGGAGCCGCCGGTCGAGCCGCCCGACGCGGCGGAGCCGCCGCCGGACGGACTTCCGCCCGAGCCGCCCCCGCTGCCGCTCCCCCCACCGAGCCCGCCGGAGCCGCCGCCGGCTGCGCCGCCGCCGCCACCGCCACCGCCGCCGTTGTCCGCCGGGCGCTGCGGGGCGACGCCTGGCGGCGTGGCCAACTCGTCCTCGTCGGCGGTCAGCGCGAAGGACCAGCCCTCGATGCTGCCCTCGGGCGGCGTGCGGTACGTGGCGCCGCGCTGGCTGTACGTCCAGTCGCCGCCGTTGGGCGCGTGCCAGTACGACCAGTACGCGGTGGCGGGCGGGGTGTCCACACAGCTCTCGGTGTCCGCCCCGGGGCGGCCGTTGATGCGGCAGATGAACGCGTCGCCCCAGCGGGTGGTGCCGCCGACCTCGAAGCCGGCGTTGCGCAGCGCCGCCAGGCCGTCCGCCTGCGGCCCCGGCGCGCACCGTACGACCCGGCCGCCGCCCAGCCGCTGGAAGTCGACCACCACGGTGACCCCGCTGCTGTCCGGGCAGAACCCGGGGGTGCCGGCGACCGCCGCGCGGCCGGCCTGCGCCGTGGCCTGCGCCGTACCGGCGGCCGGCCCGCAGAGCGCGAGCGCGGCGAGCAGGGCCGGCAGCAGGCAGGCGACCATGGCGCGGACGCGGACGCGGGCGCGGGCGACGGGCATCGGATGCCTTTCCATCGGACCGACGCGGTGCGCGCCCAGGGCCCGTGCATCCGCCCACACGAGAAGACCCCTGGCGCGCGTTTCGGTGAAGAAAGCGGCAGGGGCCGACCAGCCGGGACGGCTGAGGGCTCCACGCTGCGGACCGTGACAGTGAGAAGCGGGTGTTCACGCCGGCGAGCCGAGTGATCCGACTCGCGACGCGGAACGCCGCACACGGTTGCAGGTCAGTGCCGGATTCGCACCGGCTTCCCTCGGTCGTCAACGCATGAAGTTATCCATCCCCCGAAAGGCGGAATCCGACCCAGAATAGGCCGCTCACCTCGGATTTGACCAGACCTTTATCTGCGGACCGATGTGCTGGATCATGCACGCATACCCGCCCGGGCGATCACCGGCCGGCCGCCGGAGTGCGACCGCCCGGGGCAACAAGGGGGAGAGGGCACACATGACCAGCGCACCACGGGATGCCCAATACCAGGGCCCCGAACTGGAGTTCACCGACGACGACGCGCCCGACGCGGTACGGGCACTGCTGCGCGCGGCCCGGGAGTTCCCCGCCGCGGGAGTCGTCACCATCACGCCGGACGGAACGTCAAGCACACTCCAGACCTATCCCGAATTGTTATCACGGGCCCGGCGTCTGCTCGCCGGACTGCGCGACCACGGCGTCGGACCCGGCGACCCCGTGGTGTTGTGCGGGCTGCCGCTCGACGAGTTCTTCCCGGCGTTCTGGGCCTGCCTCCTCGGCGGCGCCCGGCCGGTGGCGATCGCCGCCCGCGCCGAGGAAGGCGCCCCCGCCCTGACCCGGCTGCGCCAGGTCTGCGCCCTGCTGGACGGGCCGCTGGTGCTCACCGACGGACCGGCGGCGGCCGGCCTGGCCCGTACCGACCCGGACCTGCGGGTCGCGGTCGCCGCGGACTGCACGGCCGACGACATGGACCCCGCCACCACCGCCGCTGCCACCGCCACCGTCGAACCGGACGGCGCCGACATCGCGCTGCTGATGCTCTCCTCGGGCAGCACCGGAGCACCCAAGGCGGCGCAGCTCACCCACCACGGACTGGCCCTGTTCGCCGCGAGCAGCCGCCGAATCCTGGACCTCGGCCCGGACGACACCACCGTCAACTGGCTGCCGGTGGACCACAGCGGCGCCTTCCTCCTCTACCACCTGCTCGCCGTCTTCGCCGGGGCGACCAACGTGCACGCGACAACGGATCTGGTGCTGGCAGATCCGCTGCGCTGGCTCGACCTCCTCGACGAACACCGGGCCACCCACAGCTGGTCCCCGGCCTTCGGCCTCGCACTGGTCTCCGACGCGGTGGCGGCCGTCGACGGGCGGCGCGGCGGCTGGGACCTGAGCCGGATGCGCTCGCTCCTCAGCGGCGGCGAACGGATCACCGAATACGTGGCGCGCCGCTTCCTCACCGCGACCGGCCCCTTCGGCCTGCGGGAGGAACACCTCGTGCCCGCCTGGGGCATGGCCGAGACCGTCACCGCCATCACCTTCGGCCGGCTGGACCGGCCCGGCACCGTACAGCGCGTCCTGCGCGACAGCCTGGCGGGGCAGGTCCGCCCGGCACCGCCGGACGCCCCCGAGAGCGACGTGCTCACCCTGGTCGCCGCCGGCAGCCCGGCGCACCGCTCGACGATCCGGGTGGTCGGTGAGGACGGCCGGCTGCTCCCCGAACGCCACATCGGGCGGCTCCAGATCTCCTCGCCGCGCGTCATCCCCGGGTACGCGCACGACCCGGCGGCGGACGCCATCGCCTTCCCCGACGGCACCCGCTGGCTGGAGACCGGCGACCAGGCGTATCTGGCGGAGGGTCAGCTGGTGATGACCGGCCGCCGCAAGGACGTGATCATCCTCAACGGCCTGAATGTGCTGTGCCAGGAGATCGAGGAGGCCGCCGCCTCGGTCGACGGGGTACGGGCCGGCGCCGTCGCCGCCTGCGGGGTGCCGGTGGAGCGCGGCGGCAGCGAGACGCTCGCGGTGTTCTTCGTCGCCGGGGCGGATCGGGCCGTGGACGCCCGGACCGCCCAGCAGATCCGGGCCGCCCTGTTCGCGCGGCTCCGGCTCACGGCGGACCGGGTCATCCCGGTCCCGGAGGCCGGATTCCCCCGCACCCCGGCCGGCAAGATCCGCCGCGCCGAACTGCTGGAACGGCTGCTGGCCGGCGAGTTCGACGCCGACCCGCCGCCGCCGGTACGGGAGGTGGTGGCGCGAGAGGTGCGGGCCGTCCTGGGGCGGCCGGTGACCGGCGCCGAGGACACCCCGTTCTACGAACTCGGCCTGGACTCCATACGGCTGGTGCGGCTGCGCGCCCGGCTGGCGGAGGCCCTGGGCCGGCCGGTGCCGCAGACCGCCCTGTTCGAACACCCCACGGTGACGGCGCTGGCCGCCGTGCTGACGGCCGACGACGACCGGCCCGCACCGCCCGCCACCGCACCCGTGGCGGAGCGGACGGAAGCCCCCGACCGGCGCATCGCCATCATCGGGATGGCCGCACGTTTCCCCGGCGCCGAGGACATCGACGCGTACTGGCGCAATCTGCACGACGGCGTCGACAGTGTCCGTACCTTCGCCGCCGGCCCGGCCGGGGAGCGAATCCCCGTCATCGGCGCGCTCGACGGCATCGACGCGTTCGACGCGGACGCCTTCGGCATCACCCCGCGCGAGGCGGAACACACCCACCCGGCACACCGGCTGTTCCTGGAGGTCTGCGGGCGCGCGCTGGAGCACAGCGGCTACGCGGGCGGCGAACACGGCCACCGGACGGGAGTGTTCGCGGGCAGCGGCATGCAGTTGTACGGCCACCAGGACTCCGGCGCCGAGGGGAACGCGGCGGCCGACCCGGTGGAGGCCATGCAGCGGGCCACGGGCCGCCAACCGGACTTCCTGGCCACCCGCGTCGCCTACCGGCTCGGGCTCACCGGACCGGCCATCGGCGTACAGACCGCCTGCTCCACCTCCCTGGTCGCCGTCCACCTCGCCGCCCAGGCCCTGCTCAGCGGCGACGCCGACCTGGCGCTGGCCGGCGCCGCCGCCGTCCACCCCGCACAGGACAGCGGCTACCGCACCCACCCGGGGTCGATCCTGTCGCCCACCGGCCACTGCCGCCCCTTCGACGCGGAAGCCAACGGCACCGTCGGCGGCAACGGGGTCGCCGCCGTGGTCCTCAAACGCCTCGACCGGGCGCTCGCCGACGGGGACACGGTGCACGCCGTCATCCTGGGCTCGGCCGTCAACAACGACGGCGCCGGCAAGATCGGGTTCAGCGCCCCCGGAGTGACCGGCCAGGTCGCGGTGGTCCGCGACGCCCTGCGGGCGGCCGGCATCGCGGGCGAGACCGTCTCGTACATCGAGGCCCACGGCACCGGTACGGCGCTGGGCGACCCCGTGGAGTTCGAGGCCCTTGCCCGCGCACTGGGGGAAGGGACGGACCGCACCGGCTTCTGCGCCATCGGCTCGGTGAAGTCGAGCATCGGCCACCTCGACACCTGCGCCGGGATGGCCGGACTGATCAAAACCGTGCTGATGCTGCGGCACCGCACCCTGCTGCCCACCCTGCACCTCAGCACCCCGCACCCCGCGCTGCCCCTGGAAGGCAGCCCACTGACCCTGGCCACCCAGCGGCAGCCCTGGCAGCCGGCAGCGGGCATCCCGCGCCGCGCCGGGGTCAGCGCCCTGGGCGTGGGCGGCACCAACGCCCACGTGGTGCTGGAAGAAGCCCCACCCGCGGCGGCCACCGGGGAACGGACGGCGGTGCCGGTCCTGATCCCCCTGTCCGCACGCGACCCGGCGGCCCTCACCGAGCTGAGCGCGGCACTCGCCGCGCATCTGCGCCAACACCCCCGGTCGGCCCCGGCGGACGTGGCGGCGACCCTGGCCCTGGGCCGTACCCACCACCGGGCCGCCCGCCGGGCCGTGACCGGTGAGACCGTCGAGGAGCTGGTCACGGCACTGGAGGCCACGGCCACGGCCCCCGCTCCCGCGCCGGAACGCGGCCCGCTCGCCTTCGCCTTCTCCGGCCAGGGCGCGCCCCCCGGCACACTGGAGAAGCTGGCCGCCGAACTGTCCCTGGACCTGAGCGGGGACGCGGCGGAACCGCAACCCGCCCTGTTCGGGGTACAGATGGCCCTGGTGGAACGCTGGGCGGCGCTCGGCGTACGGCCCGAGGTGGTACTGGCGCACAGCCTGGGCGAATACGCGGCGCTGTGCGCGGCCGGCGGGCTCAGCGCGGCGGACGGGCAGTGGCTCACCACCGAACGGGGCCGGCTGATGCGCCGGCTCGCCCCGCCCGGCGGCGCGGTGGCGCTCCGCGCCGACCTGGCCACCGCCCAACGGATCGCCGGGGCGGGCGGCGTGGAGGTGGCGGCGGTCAACGGGCCCCGCTCCCTGGTGCTGTCAGGACCGGAAGCCGCGCTGGCCGAGACCCGGCGGCTGCTGGACGCGGAAGGCATCCGCTGGCAGGCGCTGCCGGTGGACCGGGCGTTCCACTCGGCGACCCTCGACGAGGCGCTGGACGCATTCCGCGAACGGGCCGCGACCATCACGTACACCCCCCTGCGGGTGCCGCTGATCAGCGGTCTGGACGGGGAGATCCGGCCGGTGGGCTGGACCCCGGACGCCGACCATCTCATCCGGCACGCCCGCCAGCCGGTCCGCTTCGACCTCGCGATGGCCACCGCCACCCGCGAGGGCCGCGCGGACTTCCTGGAGATCGGCCCCGGGGCGACCCTGACCGGCCTGGGCCGGCACTGCGCCCCCGACAGCCGCTGGCTGTCCGGCCTGCTGCCGGCCCTGGCCGAGCTGTACGCCTGCGGCCATCCCCTGAACCTGCGGGCCTGGCCCACCAACGGCTCCCGCATCCCCCTGCCCGGCCCCCCTGCCCGGCCCCGCACCTTCCCGGCCTGGCCGACCGGCCGCCGGGCCACCGAGCCGACGCCCACGCGGAGCACCCCGGCCGAGACGAACGCGGACGACACCGGAGCGGGAACGCGGAGGTCCGCCGCCGCCCCCGCCGCACCCGCCGGACATCCGGTCGGACACCACCACACCACCACCGCCGCCCCCCGGCCGGCCGCGGGCGGCAGCACGGCCGAGGGGACCTTCGCGAGCGGCGGCGCGGGGGCGGAGCCGGGGCCGTCCGCCGTTTCGCACGCCGGACGCCCGGTCGAGCGCCACGCCACCGCCACTCCCCAGCCGGGCGCGGCTGGTGGCGCTGTCGCCGGGACGCTCCCGGAACCGCCGGTGACGCCCGGCGGAGCCGGGGCCGGGAGTCGGCTGCCTGCGGGCCCGCGGCCCGGCGAGCCGGCCCGGGCGGCGGACGCTCCGGCGCCGGCCGGTTCGGCCGCCGGTAGAGCCGCCACCCGGCTGAACGCCCTGCCGGGCCAGGGCCGGCCGGCCCTGGCGTCCGGGCTGACGGGTTACCTCGCCCCGTCATGGAGCCCGCGTCACGTGGATGGACGATCGACCCAGGAGCTGCGCGTGCCACCGTCCCCTCCGGCGGAAACGCCGCCCCCTGCGGCCTCACCCTCCGCCGAGGACCCCGTCCTGGTGGAAGTACGCGAACTGACGGCGCGCAAGCTCGGCGTGGAGCCGGCGGAGGTACGCCCGGACTCCTCGTTCTTCGCCCTGGGCGCGGACTCACTCGCCCTCATGGGCATGACCGCCGAACTGGAGCAACGGCACGGCATACGCATCCCGGTACGCGAACTCTTCTCCGACGCGGACACCCCCCAACGGCTCGCCACCCTGATCACCACCCGAGCCGGAACCGGATCACCACCCATGACCGCTGCCGCAGCGGGCGCCGTGGCTCCCCCCACGGGCGGTGCGTTCACCGGCTCACCGCCGCCGGCCGCGCAGCGGACCCGGCCGGTGGTGGGGTCCGGCGGGGCGGCAGATGCCGCCGGGCGGGTGATCGGCGGGCCGCCGTCCTCCATGGCGTCGCGGCCGGTGCCGGCCGCGGTCACGGGCGATACACCGGGGTCGGGGTCGGGGTCGGCGTCCGCCGGGGCGGCGGAGGCGATGCCGGGAAGCCCCACCGCCGCCCCCGCCGCCGAGTCGCCCGCCTCCGGGCCCGACGCGCGGCCGACGTCGCCGGTGGTCGCGGACCTGGTCGCCGAACAACTGCGCACGACACATCACCTGATCGACCAGGTCACCCAGCTGATGTCCCGCCAGCTCGACCTGCTGGCACCCGGCCGCGCCGCCGGACCATCGGGCCAGGCGCCGCCCGCCGTGCCGCCCGCCGATCGGCGGTCCCCAGCGTCCGGCCCGTCCGAAGCGGCGTCCCCGGCCGCCGGGTTCTCCCGGGCGGAACCTCCGGGTGAGCCGGCGGCTGCCCCCGGGCCCGCCGCCACCGGTTCCCGGACCCACTCGCTGGTCCCCCTCGGGAGATTCGTCCCGCAGGCCGCCTCCGGTACACCCACCGTGGTGTTCCAGGCTCCTCCGGTACCGGCCGCGTCCGGTATCTTCCCGACGCCCGGGGCAGGCCCGGACGCCGCTGCCGCTGCCGCTGCCGCTCCTGCGACCGCATCGCCTCCGGTGGCGGTGTCGGCCGCCGCCGCACCGGCCCCGCTCGCGTTCCCGTCGGCTCCTGATTCCAGCGGGCCCGACTTCAGCCTGTACTTCTTCGGGGACTATCCCGAGGAGCAGCAGCGCGACAAGTACGACCTGATCATGGCCGCCGGCGAGTTCGCCGACCGGCACGGCTTCCATGCGCTCTGGTTCCCCGAGCGGCACTTCGACTCCTTCGGGGCGCTGTTCCCCAACCCCTCGGTGCTGGCCGCCGCGCTCGCCGCCAGGACCCGGCGGGTCCGGCTGCACGCCGGGTCGGTGGTGCTCCCGCTGCACCATCCGGCGCGGGTCGCCGAGGAGTGGTCCGTCGTGGACAACATCTCCGGCGGCCGGGCCGGGATCTGTGTCGCCAGCGGCTGGCACGCCCGGGACTTCGCCCTCGCGCCGCAGAACTACGGCCGGCACCGCGAGCTGATGTACGAGCAGCTGAACACCGTACGGCAGCTGTGGGCCGGCGATCCCGTCGAGGTGATCGCCGGCGACGGCAAGCCCACCGAGATCCGGCTCCAGCCGCGCCCGCTCCAGGAGCAGCCGCCGCTGTTCGTCGCCGTCGTGGGCAACCCGGACAGCTATCGCCGGGCCGCCGCCGAGGATCTCGGCGTGGTCACCAACCTGATGGCGCAGACCGTCGAACAACTCGCCGACAACATCGCCCTCTACCGCCGCACCCGCGCCGAACACGGCCTCGACCCGGCGGCCGGCCGCGTCGTGGTGCTGGTGCACACCTTCCTCGGGGCGGACGCCGCCACCGCCAAGGCCGAGGCGTACCAGCCCTTCCTCTCCTATCTGCGGTCCTCGCTCGCCCTGTTCAACCAGGTCACCAACAGCCTCGGCATCGACGTCGATCTGGAGCACACCCACCCCGAGGACGTCGAGTTCCTTCTCGGCCGCGCCTACGAGCGGTACTGCGCCTCCCGCGCCCTGATCGGCGACGAGGAGAGCGCGGCCCGGATCGTCCGGTCACTCGTGGACGCCGGCGCCGACGAGATTGCCTGCTTCGTCGACTTCGGGGTCCCACCGCGACGGGTGCTCGACGCCCTGCCGCTGCTCGACCGGCTGCGCCGCGCCGTCCCCACCCGGCACCTGGAGCCGACCGCTGCCCAGCGGCGGATCTGGGTGCAGGAGCAGCTTCAGCCCGGCACCCGCATGTATCACGAGCCCAAGGCGATCCGGCTGGACGGCCCGCTGGACCCGGCGGCGGTACGCGGCGCCCTGCACCGCGTCATCGCCCGGCAGCCGGCGCTGCGCACCGTCTTCCCCCAGTTCAACGGTGTCCCCCACCGGGAGGTACGGGACCGGATCACCATCGAGCTGCCCGTCGACGACCACACCGGCGCCACCGAGGAGGAGGCGCTGCGGGCCACCCTCACCGCCACCGCAGGCGAACGGCTCGACCTGGAGCGCGGGCCGCTGCTCTCCGCCCGGCTGCTGCGGCTGGCGCCGGACCGGCACCTGCTGTTCCTGGTCGCCCACCATCTGATCGTCGACTCCGCCTCCACCGCCGTGCTGGCCAGCGAGCTGACCGCTCACCTTCACGCCTGGCCGGACGCCGCCGCCGATCTGCCGCCGCTGCCCGCCACGACGGCGGCCCCGCCGCCACCGGACCCCGAACGCGTCGCCGCCGACCTGGAGTTCTGGCGGGACGAACTCGGCGGCGTCCCCGACCTGGCGCTGCCCACCGATCACCCGCGCCCCGCCGTACGCACCGGCGCCGGGGCCGCGCTGCGCCACGAGCTGAGCGGCGCGCTCATGGACCGGCTCGCCCGGTACTGCGCCGATCAGCGGGCCACCGTGTTCATGGCCCTGACCGCCGCCATCGGCGCCGTGCTCGGCCGGTTCGGCGGGGCCACCGATCTCGTACTCGGCACGGCGGTCGACGCCCGCCCGCCGGAGGCCGCGCACGAGATCGGACTGTTCCTCGACACCGTCGCGCTGCGCGTCGATCTCGCCGGCGACCCGGACTTCGGCACCCTCCTGCACCGGGTACGGGACCGCAGCACCGCCGCCTTCGAACACCGCCAGGTGCCCTTCGACGACCTGGTCCGCACCCTCAACCCGCAGCGCGACCCGGGCCGCAATCCGCTCTTCCAGGTGATGGTGGAGTACGAGCGGCAGTCCGGGTCCGAACTGCTCGATGTCCCCAGCGACCGTGCCCCGTTCGACCTGAGCTTCTATCTCACCCACCACCGCGACGGGCTGCGGTTCATGGCCGAGTACGACACCGCGCTCTTCACCGAGCGCACCGTACGCCGGCTGATCGACTCCGTGGAAGTGGTGCTGGGCCGCGTCCTGGACACCCCGCGGGCACCGCTGTCCGCACTCACCGCGCTCAGCGACGCCGACCGGGCCGACCTGCTCACCCGGCACTCCCCGGAGCCGCCCGCCCGGGCCGGCGCCGACGACACGCTGCACGCACTGTTCGAGGCGCAGGTCCTGCGTACCCCGGACGCCCCCGCGCTGCGGGTGGCGGCCGACGGCTCCGCCGTGACGTACCGGGAGCTGGGCGACCGGGCCCGCGCGCTCGCCCACCTGCTGCGGGCGCGCGGCGCGCGGCGCGGCGAGCGGGTCGCCGTGCTGCTGCCGCGCGGCCCGGAGCTGATCACCGCGCTGCTCGCGGTGCTGGGCAGCGGCGCCGCCTATCTGCCGCTCGATCCCACCCTGCCCACCGCCCGGCTCGCCGGCCTGGTGCGGGACGGGGCGCCGGTGCTGCTGTTCAGCAGCGCGGCGGCGCTGGCCGGGCACGCCGCCCTGAAGGAGGAGAACGCCGCTGTCCTGTTCGCCCCGGAGTCGCGCGATGCGGACGCCGAGGCCGACGCCGGGGCGCCGGAGGATCCCGCCGGGCCCGATGATCCGGCGTACTGCCTCTACACCTCCGGCTCCACCGGCCGGCCCAAGGGCGTGATCGTCCCGCACCGGGGCCCGGCCACGCTGATCCGCGGGCAACTGGCGGCCCACCCCGCGCTGCGTACCCTCCAGTGGACCTCGCCGGCCTTCGACGTCAGCGTGCAGGAGATCTTCACCACCCTGGCGGCGGGCGCCGAACTCGTCCTGATCGACGACGAGGTGCGGCACGACCCCGCCGCCGTGGCCGCGGCGGTGCGCGAGCACGGGGTGGAGCGGATGTTCATGCCGTGCACCCCGCTGCGCTATCTGATGGAGACCGAGCCCCATCTGCCGTCCCTGCGCGAACTGTTCTCGGCCGGCGAGGCGCTGGAACTCACCCCCGCCTTCCGGCGGTTCCGCGCCGCGCATCCGCAGTGCGCGCTGTTCAACCAGTACGGGCCCACCGAGGCGTCGATCGTGGTCACCTCGCACCGGGTGGCGGAGGACCGACCGCCGATCGGCCGGCCGCTGCCGGGGGTACGGATCCGGCTGCTGGACGAGCACGGAGCCGAGGTGCCGGTCGGCGCGGTCGGCGAGATCGAGATCAGCGGCCCGGCGGTGGCGCACGGCTACCACGGCCGGCCGGACGAGACGGCCGCGGTCTTCGGCACCGGGCCGGCCGGCGAGCGGTCCTACCGTACGGGGGATCTGGGCCGCTGGCGGGCCGATGGCACCCTCGGTTATCTGGGACGCACCGATGACCAGGTGAAGATCCGTGGGCACCGGGTGGAGCCGGCCGAGGTGCGGGCCGCGCTGACCCGGCTGCCCGGGGTGCGGGAGGCCGCGGTGCTGGCCCGCCGCGACGGGCGCGGTGAGGCCGAGCTGGTCGCGTACGTGGTGCCGGCCGATCCGGCGGCGCCGGAGGTGATCGGGGTGCTGCGGGCGGCGCTCGCCGCCGAACTGCCGGACCATCTGGTGCCCCGGCACTGGGCGGTGCTGGAGCGGCTGCCGGTGAACGCCTCGGGCAAGCTCGACCGTGAGCGGCTGCCGGACCCGGTCCGGGAAGTGGCCGCGGACGCCGGCAGCGGCGACGCCGACGAGCCCCGTACTCCGCTGGAGAAGGCGCTGCACGATGTGTGGTGCGACGAACTGGGGCTGCCCGGCCCGCTGTCCGTCACCCGGTCCTTCTTCCAGCTCGGCGGGCACTCGCTGGGGGCCATCCGGCTGGTGAACCGGATGGCGCGGGAGTACGGCCGGCCGCCGGCGATGGCCGACTTCTTCGCGGCGCCCACGATCCGGGGCTGCGCCGCGCACTTCGAGGCGGAGGGCGAGGGCGAGGCCGAGGCGGTCGCCGAGGTCCTCCCCCTGCTGTCCGCGCCGAGGCGGCTGGCACAGCGGCACCGGGAGCACCCCGATCCCGGCGTCTACAACGTGGCGCACCGGCTGGAGCTGACCGGCGATCTCGACCCGGCCGCCCTGGCCGGCGCGCTGCGCGCCCTCGTGGCACGGCACTCCGCGCTGCGGGCCCGGGTCGGCGCCGAGCGGGTCGAGATCCTGGCGGAGGTCCCCGTGGACGTCCCCACGACCGACCTGTCCGGCGAGACCCCCGGGGCCGTCGACCTCTGGTGCCTGGACACGGCCCGGCAGCCGTTCGACCTGGCGCGGGCCCCGCTGTTCCGCTTCCGGCTCGGGAGGCTCTCGGCCGACCGCTGGCTGCTGGTGGTGGTGCTGCACCACGCCGTCTGCGACGGCTGGTCGATGGGCATCCTGTGGCGCGAGCTGTCCGATCTGTACGCGGGCCGGGCGCTGCCCCGGCCCGCCGCCGGCTACCCGGACTACGCCCGCTGGGCGGACGAGCAGCTGAGCGGGGAGCGGCGTGCCGCGCTGGAGCGGTTCTGGCGCACCGAGCTGGCCGGGGCGCCGCTGCGGCCGGCGCTGCCGTACGACCGTCCGCGCCCCGAGACGCTGTCCGGTCGGGGCGCGCTGCACGAGTTCACGGTCGGCGGTGCGGTGCCGGCCCGGGTGCGGGAGGTCGCCGCGCGGCTGGGCACCACCCCGTACACCGTGCTGGCCGGGGCCTTCGCCGTCTGGCTGGCCGAGCTGACCGCCGCCGAGGAGGTGGTGCTGGCGGCGTCCAGTGCCAACCGGGCGGCGCGCCGGGAGCACGAGGAGGTGTTCGGGCTGCTGGGCGAGGCGGTCGCGCTGCGCGCCCGGCTGCCGGAGGCGGACACCTTCGCCGAGCTGGTGGCCCGGCTGGGGCCGGCGCTGTTCGCGGCGATGGACCAGCAGGCGCTGCCGCTGGCGGAGGTGGTGCGTCTGGTGGCGCCGGAGTACGGGGCCGGGCTGTTTCCGACCGTGCTGTTCACGGTGGTGACGACCGAGCCGCCGGCCGTGGAGCTGCCGGGGGTACGTACGACGGTCCGGTCGCTGCCGGTCATCGGCACGGCGCGCACCGAGCTGTATGTGGTGCTGACGCCCGGGGTGGACTCCCTCGCCGTGACGATGGAGTACTCCACGGATCTGTTCGAGCCCGCCACGATCGCGGCCTGGGGAGGTGACTTCACCGGCGTGCTGACGAATCTGATCGCCGATCCGGACGCCCCGCTGCGCGGGTAGTGTCGGGCGGCGACAGCCGCCGCCAGTGGCAGTGGCAGTGGCAGTGGATGAGGGGCGGGACGGGGTCATGGCACGGGGGAGCGGCAGAGCGGACACCTGGCTGATCGTGCTCGGGCAGAGCAGCCAGGCGCTGGGGATGGGCGGCATCTCGCTGTTCCTGCCGCTCATCCGTGCCGATCTGGGGCTGTCCTTCGCCCAGGCCGGGCAGCTCGCCGCCGTCGCGACCCTGGTCTACGCTCTGATGCAGGTGCCGGCCGGCTGGCTGACGGACCGCTACTCGCCGAAGAAGCTGTTCTGCGTGGGGGTGGTGGGCACCAACGCGATGGCGCTGGCGTTCGCCGTCGTCCATCCGTACGGCTGGCTGCTGGCGGTGCAGGCGGTCTCGGGGTTCTTCCGCTCCCTGATCTTCGCCCCGGGGATGATGCTGATCAGGGAGCGGTTCCCGGCCGACCGCAAGGCCACCGCGATGGGCCTGTACGTGGCCGGCGGCTTCGCTTCCAGCGTGCTGCTGAACACCCTGGGGCCGGTCGTGGTCGGCCCGCTCGGCTGGCGCTGGCTGTTTGTGATCTTCGGCGGGACCGGGGTGCTGTGGGCGGTGCTCTACCACCGGGTGGGCACCGATCCGCACCGCGAGCCGGGGGCCTTCCCGCGCCGCGCGGAGATCCGGGCGCTGTTCGGTCATCCGGCGCTGTGGCTGATCGGGGTCATCCAGTTCGCCCGGCTGGCCACCGCGCAGGGGCTGGCGTTCTGGCTGCCCAGCTATCTGGTGGCCGAGCACGGGATGTCGCTGTCGGGGGCGGGGGCGATCGCGGCCACCGGTGCGCTGATCACCGCGCCGTCCAATCTGCTCGGTGGCTGGCTCTCCGACCGGCTGGGCCGCCCGCTGCTGGTCATCGCGATCGCGCTGACGGCGCTGGGGGTCTCGCTGGCCGTGCTGCCGCTGGTGGCCGGGGTGGGGCCGCTGCTGCTGGTGATCGGGGTGAACGCCCTGTTCGTCCAGCTGTACTTCGGCCCGCTGTTCGGGGTCGGGCTGCACTTTCTCGGGCAGCGCACGGCCGGCTTCAGCTCCGGGTTCGGAAATTTCTGCGCCAACGCCGGTGGCTTCGCGGCCATTTCCGCGCTGGGCACGATCAAGGACAGCACCGGTTCGTTCACCCTCGGCTTTCAGCTGCTCGCCGGGCTGTACGGGGCGGCGTTGCTCGCCGTCATGGTGCTGAGCCGGACCACCCCGTTGAGCGAGCGGCCCGCCGCACCGGCCGTGGACGACGGCGCCGGCGCCGCCCTCCCGGCCGCCGGCCGGTAACCCGCGCCGGACCCGCGTCCGCCCCCGCCTTCCCGCCCCGTACCTCAGTGCCGCTGAGGTACGGGGCGGCGCCTTTCATGTGACCCGCATCACTCTTGACCGGCCGATCGGCCACTGTCATAGTTTCGGCCAGATGGACAGTCGGTCAAATGGTCTGACCAAGCTCAGTGGTCGACACACCGGCTGGCACGCCAAAGGAGCCGTAGCCGCATGAACCTGCACACCCTGCTCACCCAGCGCACCGAGGAGTCGGGACCCATCCGGGTCGGGGTCATCGGCGCCGGCAAGTTCTCCTCCATGTTCCTCACCCAGGCCGTCGGCACCCCCGGCATCCACGTCGTCGGCGTCGCCGACCTCAGCGTGGAGCGCGCCCGCGCCGCCCTGGACCGTACCGGCTGGCCCGCCGAGCGCTACGCCGCCGCCTCCTTCGAGGAGGCGCTGCGCACCGGCGGCACCCATGTCACCGACAGCGCGGACGACCTCATCGACGTACCCGGCCTGGAAGTGATCCTGGAGATCACCGGCAACCCGCTGGCCGGCGCCCACCACGCCGAGCGCGCCATCGACGCCGGCCGGCACGTCGTCATGGTCAACGTCGAGGCCGACTGCATGGTCGGCCCCGTGCTGGCCGAAAAGGCCCGCAAGGCCGGCGTCGTCTACACCATGGCCTACGGCGACCAGCCCGCCCTCATCAGCGAACTCGTCGACTGGTGCCGCACCGTCGGCTTCGACGTCGTCGCCGCGGGCAAGGGCACCAAGTACCTCCCGGAGTACAACCACTCCACCCCCGACACCGTCTGGGACCACTACGGCTTCACCGACGAGCAGCTCGCCACCGGCGACTTCAACCCGAAGATGTTCAACTCCTTCCTCGACGGCACCAAGTCCGCCATCGAGATGGCCGCCGTCGCCAACGCCACCGGCCTGCGCCCCCAGGACGAGGGGCTGTTCTTCCCGCCCGTCGACGTGGACCAGCTCTCCACCCTGCTGCGACCCAGGGAACTGGGCGGCACCCTCACCCGCAAGGGCACCGTCGAGGTCATCTCCTCCCTCAACCGGGACGGCACCGAACTCGCCCGCGACCTGCGCTGGGGCGTCTACATCACCTTCGAGGCCCGCACCGACTACGCGGTGCAGTGCTTCGCCGAGTACGGCGTGAGGACCGACCCCACCGGCCGCTACGGATCGCTGTACCGCCCGTACCACATGATCGGCCTGGAGCTCGGCGTCTCCGTCGCCTCCGCCGTGCTGCGCGGCGAGGCCACCGGAGCGGCCCGCGACTTCCACGGCGATGTCGTCTCCGTCGCCAAGCGCGACCTCAAGGCCGGCGAAATCCTCGACGGCGAAGGCGGCTACATGGTCTTCGGCAAGCTCGCCCCGGCCGCCGCCTCCCTCGCCTCCCGCGCCCTGCCCATGGGCCTGGCGCACGGCAACACCCTCATCCGCGATGTGCCGGCCGGCGCCGTGGTCAGCTACGACGACGTGACGGTCGACGAGACCGGCACCGCCGTACGACTGCGCCGCGCGCTGGAGGCCACCGCCCGGACCACGGCCTCGGCGTAAGGAGCCCCCGCATGAACGGCAAGTCACGCGACGGCCCCGTCTAGGGTGGATCACGCCCGGCACCATCGCGTCTGTGAGGGACAACAGTGAACGATTCGCACCAGGAGCCCTGGGAACCGGTCCGCAAGGTCCGCACCTACGAACAGGTGATGGCCCAGATCGAGAAGCGGATCACCGACGGCTATCTGCGGCCGGGCGACCGGCTGCCGAGCGAACGCGAGTTCTCCCAACTGCTCGGCGTCAGCCGCCCCTCGCTGCGCGAAGCCCTGCGCGTCCTGCAAGCCCTCGGCATCGTCGAGGTCCGCACCGGCGGCGGCCCCGAAGGCGGCTCCGTCTTCATCGGCCACCCCGGCTCCGGCTTCGCCGACCTGCTGCGGCTGCAACTCGCCCTCGGACACTTCAGCGACACCGACGTGCTCCAGACCCGGCTCGCCCTGGAGGTCTGGGTCGCCGCCGAGGCCGCCCGGCACGCCACCACCGAAGACACCGACCGGCTACGGGCGATCCTCGACCGGATGGACGACCCGGAGCTGACCGCCCGGGACTTCAACCGCCTCGACGCCGAATTCCACGTCATCATCGCGGAATCGGCCGGCAACGCCCTCACCGCCCACCTCATGGGATCACTGCGCACCGCGATCCAGCGCCGCATGATCGACGCCTACGAACGACTGGACGACTGGCGCCGGACCGCCACCACCGTCCGCAAGGAACACCGGGCCATTCTCGACGCGATCGAACGCCACGACACCGAGGCCGCCGTCGCCACCGTCCGCGCCCACATCACTGACTTCTACCAGGACATCTACGGAATCGGTAACGTCGCCGGACCCCGTACCAGCACCACCCCCTGACCGCCCACCGCTCGCACGCGGCGGCAGCGGGGGCGGGGCGGACACGCGGCCGGAGGGCGCACCGGAACACCGGAGCACCACCACCGGCCGGAGTCCCCCCGGCCCGCACCATCAGGAGCCGCACCATGAGCACCGCCACCACCCCCGCCGCCCCCGCCGGCAGACCCGACGGATCCCCCGACAAACTGCGCGTCGCCCTCGGCAGCGCGGTCGGCACCACCGTCGAGAACTACGACTTCCTCGCCTACGGCACCGCCGCCGCCCTCTACTTCGACGACGTCTTCTTCCCCGGCCACTCCAGCTTCGCCGCCACCCTCGCCTCCTTCGCCACCCTCGGCGTCGGCTTCGCGATGCGCCCCATCGGCGGCATCATCGGCGGGCACCTCGGCGACCGCATCGGCCGCAAGCCCGTCCTGGTCGGCGCCCTGATCCTGATGGGCGTCGCCACCACCCTCATCGGCTTCCTGCCCACCTACGAGCAGGTCGGCATCCTCGCCCCCGCCCTGCTGGTGCTGCTGCGCCTCATCCAGGGCATCGGCTTCGGCGCCGAATGGGGCGGCGCCATCCTCATGACGTACGAACACGCCCCGCTGCGCAGCAAGGGCCGCTACTCCGCCATCCCCCAGGCGGGCGTCCCCCTCGGCCTGCTGCTCGCCAACGTCGCCTTCCTGATCGCCTCGCAGTTCGACAGCCACCTCGCCTGGCGCATCCCCTTCATCCTGTCCGCGCTGCTGATCGCCGCCGGCATGATCATCCGGCTCAAGATCTCCGAGTCCCCCGAGTTCGAGGAGATGCAGGCCACCGACAACGTCGCCAAGAGCCCCGTCCTCGAAGTGCTGCGGGACGACTGGCGCACCGTGCTGCGCGTCATCGGGCTGCGGCTCGCCGAGACCGGCGGCTTCTACGTCATCGTCACCTACCTGCTCAGCTACATGAAGGACGAGGGCATCGCCACCCGCGCCGTGCACCTCACCGCGCTGATCACCGCCGCCCTGCTCGGCGTCGGCGCCACCGTCCTCTTCGGCCACCTCGCCGACCGCTTCGGCCGCCGCCCCGTCTACCTCACCGGCACGATCCTCACCCTGCTGTACGGCTTCCCGCTGTTCTGGCTGGTCAACACCGCCCACCCGGCGCTCATCGTGGTCGCCTTCATCCTGGGCCTGACCCTGTGCCACGACATGCTGGCCGGCACCCAGGGCGCCTGGTTCTCCGAACTCTTCAGCGCCAGGGTCCGCACCTCCGGGGCCTCCATCGGCTACCAGTTCTCCGCCGCCATCTCCGGCTTCATCCCCTTCATCGCCGCGATGCTGGCAGGGGCGTGGGATTGGCGGGGAGTGGCTGTGCTGTACTGCACCGTGGGTCTTATCGGACTGATCGCTGTTTCGCGCACCAAGGAGACCAGCCCGGCCCATACGGCCCAACCCCGGCAGCCGGAACTCGTCCACGATTCCCGCTGACCGGCCCGTACCCCTGCCCGCCGCACCCAGCACGCAGTAAGCACGAGGAACGATGCACGCTCAGCTCACCGAGATAGCCGCCGAACGCCGCGCGGCGGGTGCCGCACTACCCGCCTTCACCTGCTACGACCTGGCCACGGCAGGGGCAGTGGTGACCGCCGCCGAGCAGGCCGGCTCCCCGCTGGCCCTGCTGGTCTCGCCGAAGACCGCCGCCGCCCGGGGCGGCCTGGAGCTGATCCGGGCACTGCGTACCCTCGCCGATCACGCGGCGGTACCGGCCTGCGTCCAACTCGACCACGCCACCGACATCACGCTGATCGTGGCGGCGGTCGAGGCCGGCGCCGACTCGGTGCTCGCCGACGGCTCGCGCGGCGGCTTCGACGCCAACGCCGGTTTCGTGGCGGCGGTACGGGCCGAACTGGCCGCCGTCCGTACCGCCGCCCCGGTCGCCGTCGAGGCCGAACTCGGCCGGATCGAGGGCGACGAGGACATCGCCGTGGTCGCCGCCCAGGTCGCGGCAGGCGCCCTCACCGACCCCAGCACCGTCCCCGCCTTCCTGGAGCGCTCCGGCGCCGACCTGCTCGCCGTCTCCATCGGCAACATCCACGGCCGCTACCCCACCGAACCCCAACTCGACTGGGAACGGCTCGCCGCCGTACGCGAGCACACCGACATCCCGCTCGTCCTGCACGGCGCCTCCGGGCTGCCCCCGGCCGATCTGTCGCTCGCCATCGGCCAGGGCATCGCCAAGGTCAACGTCAACACCGAACTGCGGCAGGCCGTCTTCGACACCCTCGCCGAGGACGTCCCCCGGCTGCGCGCGGCCGGCCTCGACCTGGACGGCCTGCTCGCCGGCTGGCGCACCGCCGTCACCGACCGCGCCACCACCATCATCCACGCCCTGACCGCGAGCGGAGCCACCCGATGAAGACCATCGTCCTCGACGACGACCCCACCGGAACCCAGTCGGCCACCGGCGTTCCCGTCCTGCTGGCCCCCGAGGAGCCGGACCTCACCGAGCGGCTGACCGAACTGCTGCGCGCCGACCACGCCGGCTACGTCCTCACCAACAGCCGCGCCATCGACCGCGCCGCCGCCGTGGCCCTGGTCAGCCGCATCCGGGAGGCCGGCGAGGCCGCCGCGAAGGCGCTGGGCGAGGACGGGGTGCGCTTCGTGCTGCGCGGCGACTCCACGCTGCGCGGCCATGTCTTCCCCGAGAGCGACGCGTTCGCCACCGCCGACTCGGTGCTGCTGTTCCTGCCGGCGTTCCCGGCCGGTGGCCGCACCACGCGCGAGGGCGTGCACTACGTACGGGTGGGGGAGCGGGACGTCCCGGCCGCCGAGACGGAGTACGCGCACGACCCGGTCTTCGGCTTCGGCGCCAGCGAGCTGACCGCCTATGTCGCCGAACAGGGCGGCGGCCGGCCGGCGGTGACCGTACCGCTGGACGCCGTCCGGGCGAGCGGCGGCGCCGCCGTCGCCGACGCCCTGCTGGCGGCGGCACCCGGCACCGTCATCGCCCCCGACGCGGTCACCGACGCCGACATCGACCTGGTGCACCACGGCCTGGAGCAGGCGTGGGCGGCCGGCCGCACCGTGGTCGTACGCTGCGCCGCGCCGCTGGCCGCCCGGTGCGCGGACGCGGTGAGCCCCGGGCTGCTGCCCGCCCCGCTTCAGCGGCCCGCCGGCGCCGTGCTGATCGTGTGCGGCTCGCACACCTCGGGCGCCACCGCGCAGCTGGCGGTGCTGGAGCGCGAGCGCGGCATCCACCCACTCCTGCTGGACACGGCGGCGGCGCTGACCGACCCGGCGGCGGCCGGGCGCGCCCTGGCGGCGGCGGCCGGCCCCGAACTGGGCGAGCACGGCGTGGTGGTGATCGCCAGCGAGCGGCAGCGGTCGACGGCCAACAACACCCTGGACCACGGTGAGCGGGTGATGACCGCCCTCACCACCGCCGTACGGGAGCTGGCCCCGCTCGCCGCGGCGGTGATCGCCAAGGGCGGCATCACCTCGGCCGAGGTGGCCCGTACCGGCCTCGGCACGGGTACGGCCCGGGTCCGTGGTCAGGTGCTGCCCGGGGTCAGCGTCTGGGACCTGAACACGGCGGCGGGCACCGTCCCGTACGTGGTGGTCCCGGGCAATGTGGGCGACGAGCGCACCCTGGCGGAGGCCCTGGAACGACTCGGCGGATAGCCCGACCGTTCGCCGCGTGTCGTAAATGTTCCTTTCGATCCCGGCCGGGGATGATCGCTCGTGATCTCAACCGGCCGGGAAGGAACACCATGTCCACGTTCTTGTTCCGCATCGGAAGGTGGTCCTTCCGGCACCGCCGGATCGTCCTGGCCATCTGGGTGCTGGTCGCCGTCGTCGCCATCGGCGCCGCCACCGCCAGCGGCGGCAAGACCAATGAAAACTTCACCATCCCCGGCACCGAGTCCCAGCGCGCCACCAATCTGCTCTCCGAACGCGTCCCGGATCTGAGCGGCGGTCAGACTCAGCTCGTCTTCGCCGCCGAGGGCAACGGCCGCATCGTCGACACCCGGCAGCGCGACGCCATCGAAGAGGCCGTCAAGAACCTCAAGGGCGTGAACCAGGTCGCCGAGGTCACCGACCCCTTCAACGGCGGGGCCATCTCCTCGGACGGGAAGATCGGGCTCGGCTCCATCCAGTACACGGTCCAGCCCGGCGACGTGAAGGCCGCGACGCTGGACGACGTGAAGACGGCGGTCCGGCCGGCCGAATCGGCGGGAGTGCATGTCGCCTACTCCGGCAGCGTCTTCCCCGGCTGGAACACCACACCCTCCGAGACACCGGAGATCGTCGGCATCATCGTCGCGCTGATCATCCTGCTGATCACCTTCGGCGCCCTGGTGGCGGCCGGCATGCCCATCATCACCGCCGTCCTGGGCGTCCTCATCACCATCATGACGGTGACCGCCTTCGCGGCCGTGGTCAACGTCGCCACCGCCTCCACCACCGTGGCCATCATGCTCGGCCTGTCCTGCGGCATCGACTACGGCCTCTTCGTGCTCTACCGGCACCGCAACCACGTGCTGCGCGGCATGGACGTGGAGGACTCGGCCGCCCTGTCGGTGGGCACCGCCGGCAGCGCCGTGGTCTTCGCCGCGCTCACCGTCATCATCGCGCTGTGCGGCCTGTCCGTGGTCGGCATCCCCTTCCTGGCCGTCATGGGTGTGTCGGCGGCCGGGGCCGTCCTGGTCGCCATGCTCATCGCGCTCACCCTGCTGCCCGCCATGCTGGGCTTCGCCGGGCCGAAGATCGTGGCGTTCCTGCGCCGCCCGCGCCGGTTCCACGACCGCCTGGAGCGCACCGCGCGCACCGCCGCCACCGCCCCGGAGGAGCACCGGGGCGCCCGCTGGGGCGCCTTCGTGGTACGCCACCGGGTGCCGATGCTGATTCTGGGGGTGCTCTTCCTCGGCGTGCTGGCACTGCCCGCCACCCATATGCGGCTCGGACTGCCCAGCGGGGCGTCCCAGCCGACCTCCAACACCCAGCGCCAGGCGTACGACCTGATCACGGAGGGCTTCGGGGTCGGCTCGAACGGCCCGCTGCTGATCGTCGCCGACCATGTGACGCAGAAGAGCCAGACCGATCAACTGGTCGCGGCCCTGGGCAAACTGCCGGACGTGGCCGCCGTACAGCCGCTGACCATGGCCAACGACGTGTCGGTCATCCAGGTCACCCCGGGCAGCGGGCCGAACGACACGGCGACCACCGACCTGGTGCACCGCATCCGCAACGACCGGGCCGCCATCGAGGGCAACACCGGCGCCACCATCCTGGTGGGCGGCAACACCGCCTCCAACATCGATGTCTCCGCCAAGCTCTCCTCCGCCCTGCCGATCTTCCTGATCGTCGTCATCGGCCTGGCGCTCGTGCTGCTGACGTTCGCCTTCCGCACCTTCTTCGTCCCGCTGAAGTCGGTGCTCGGCTTCCTGCTGTCGATCCTGGCCGCCTTCGGCGCCCAGGTGGCGATCTTCCAGTGGGGCTGGGGGCGGCACGTGTTCAACATCGTGCCGGCCGAGACCGTCAGCTTCCTGCCCATCATCATGCTGGCGATCATCTTCGGGCTCTCCAGCGACTACGAGGTCTTCGTCGTCTCCCGGATCAAGGAGGACTACTCCCACACCGGCGACGCGCGCGGCGCGGTGGTACGCGGCATGTCCCACTCGGCGCGGGTGGTGACCGCCGCCGCGCTCATCATGTTCTCCATCTTCGTCGCCTTCATGTTCACCAGCGACCCCACCATCAAGGCGATCGGCTTCAGCTTCGCCATCGGCGTACTGCTGGACGCCTTCGTGGTACGGCTCACCCTGGTACCGGCGGTGATGGCCATCGTCGGGCACCGCATCTGGTCCCACCCCCGCTGGTTCCGCCACCTCCCCGACCCCGACATCGAGGGCAAGCAACTGGAACGCACCCACGGTTCCTGACCGCGGCGGCCGGCACCACCGGCCGCCGCCGACGTGCCGACCGCACTGAGCGATCGCCCGCCCGGTGTCATGTCACCCCTGGTCGCGGTGCGTTGGACGCCGGGGAACCCCGCCGGGCGGGCCGCGCGGTCACCAGATGGCCTCGACCCACTCCGGGTGGTCGATGAACGGATTGCGGTTGTTCTGGTAGTCCTCGAAGATCACCTCGTTGCGGCGCCGCTCGGCGGCGTCCGGCGGGTCCTGCTCGTGCCACTCCTTCAGTACGGACAGCCGGCCCAGGTAGGGCACGCTGCCGTTCCCGGCGATGTTGTTGACCTCCAGGTCGGCGAACCCGTCACCGCCCTCGTACCGCACCGCCATGTAGAACACCATCCGGGCGATGTCACCCTTGACCGCGTCCCGGGGTTCCCAGGAGTCCGCGTCGGTGTAGTTGCCGGGCGCACCGGAGACCGCACTGCCGCCGTTGTCGAAGTCCTTGTTCCCGCGCGTGCTGTTGACCTGGACGTCCTCGGGCCGCAGATGGTGCAGATCCGTCCCGGGCCCGGGCGCGGTGCCGAAGTTGCCGTGCGACTGGGGCCAGATGTGCTCGCGGTTCCACTGCCCCACATTCCCGCCGTTGTTGGTGGCGCTGCGGGAGATGCCGCTGTAGATCAGCACCACATTGCCCGGCCGGTTCGGATCGGCGTCGGTGACCTTGAGGGCCTCCCACACCTGGGCGTAGGTCAGCTTGGTGGTGTCCTCGCTGATGATGTCGTGCAGCGCGTCCTTCAACTGCTCGCCGGTCTTGCCCAGCGCGTCCCGGTAGTAGACGTCGTCGGCCGCCGTGGCCTGCGGCAACGGGGCGACGAACACCGCCGCCAGCGCGGCGAGCGCGGCGGGCAGCAGGATCCGCCGGGTGCGTATGGCGGTGGGTGTGGGCTGAGGCATGTGGGGGACCTCTCGGGGCGACGGTCCGCGCGGGGCGGCGGACACACCTGATGTTGACGTGATCCTGCCACCATCCTGGCCGGACTACGCGCGTCCAGCACGTCAGTTCGGTCAAGAACACATGTCCGGTGGACGACCGGCCCGGTAACGTGAGGCTGTTCCCGCAACCCGAGCCGGAACGGGAGGGCGACATGGAGCTGTTCACCGGGCAGATCATCACCACCCTGGCCACCGCCATGGTCACCAGCGCCGGAGAGGACATCGGCCGGGCCGGCACCGGCATCGTCGGCGCACTGCTCGGCCGGCTGGGCGTAAGGGCCCGGCGCGGCCGGCGCGCACCGCGCGCCATGAGCCAGGACGAGGCCCTGGGACTCGCCGAACGCGTCATCGAACGCGCCCGCCAGGACACCGAAGTCGAAGCCCTGCTGCGCACGTTCGTCCTCGAACACACCCAGCAGCCACTGGCCGCCTTCCCCGTCCCCTACGCCCGCTTCCACGACCGCACCGAACCACTGGCCCGCATCCGGCAACTGGTGCTCGACACCACCGACCGGCCCCTGCTCATCGTGCTCATGGGCGAACCCGGCAGCGGCACCAGCGCCCTCGCCCGCCGACTGTGCACCGAACTCGCCCCACTGCTCCCCGGCTACCAACTACTGGCCGAACTGCGCGGCGAGGGCCCCGACCGGGCCGCCACCCCCAGCCAAGCGGCCCATCAGCTGGCGGAACAGCTCAAGCTGTACCGGCTCCCCGCCCGCCCCGACGAGCAGTTCGCCGCGCTGCGCCGCGAACTGGCCGGCCACCGCGGCCTGCTGGTACTGGACAACGCCCGCTCCGCCGAGCAGGTCATCCCCCTGCTGATCGGCGCCCCCGGCTCCCTCACCGTCGTCACCACCAGCCACCGGATGCCCAGCCTCCTCGCCCACCACGGCGCCGAACTGGTCGTGCTCGGCCCCATCCCGGAACCGGACGCCGAAGAACTCGTCGCCGCCATCGTCGGACAGGAGCGGTACGCGGCCGGTGGCGCCGCGGCCCGCGAAGCGGTCCGCCGCTGCGCCGGCCACGCCGGCCGGCTGACCGCCATCGGCGCCCGGGCCGCCTTCGAAACCGGCGACCGCCACTGGCACACCCTCAGCCTGCTGCCGGAGGATCCCGAGACCGCCCTCACCGAACGCCACTACCACGAGCTGGCCCCCGACCTGGCCCGTACCGTACGGCTGCTCGCCCGCCTGCCGCGCATCGCCCTGCCCCCGGCGGCCGTCGCCGCCCTGACCGGCCACGACGTACCGCAAGCCGCCGGCCACCTCACCGAACTGGCCCGGCTCCGACTGGTGGCCACCGAAGACCCCCGGGACGGCGGCGCCACCCCCCGCCACCGGCTCACCCCACCCGCCGCACGGTACGCCCTCGCCCACTCGGAGCCGGCGGCGGAGACCGCAATCACCGACTGGCTCACCTGGTGCCTGGACACCGCTGCCCGGGCAGCGGTCGGCGTCATCCCGGACCGCTGGCAGCTCGGCGGGACCGCCCAGGACCTGCCCCGGCCCCGGGAGCCGCGACCCACCGCCCTGGGCGAACTGCGCGCCGAACGCGCCGTCCTGGTCTCCGCCGTCCAACTCGCCTTCGAGCACGGGGCGTACGAGATCGTGTGGCAGCTCTGCGAGGCCATGTGGCCGCTGCATCTGAAGATCGGCTACCACGAGGACGCCCTGACCACCCACCAGTTGGGCCGCGAGGCCGCCCGACTGACCGGCAACCACCGCGCCGAGGCCCGGATGCTGGTGCAGCAGGGCTTCTCCCTCATGCAACTGGGCCAGGACGAGGAGGCCGAGGCCAACTACCGGCAGGCCGGCGACCTCGAACCCGCCGACCACCCGCGCGGCAAGGCCACCGCCCTGGAACTGCTCGGCCTGCTCCGCCTGCGGCAGGGCCGGCCCGCCGACGCGGCCGAACTCTTCCGGGCGGCGATGCCGTACGCCCGCGAGGCCACCGAGCCGCGCGCCCTCGCCCTGCTGGACCACCACCTCGGCCGCGCCCTGCGCGACCAGGGGAACTTCGACGCGGCGCTCGCCCAGCTCGACCGGGCGCTCGCGTACTTCACCGCGCCGGACACCCGCGACCGCTACAACGAGGGCCGGGTGCTCACCAGCCTCGGCGAGACCCACCTCGCCGCCGGCACCCCCGAGGCCGCCCGAGAGCCGCTGGAACACGCCCTGCTCATCATGGCCGAGGACGGTGCCCTGCCCCAGGAAGCCCTGGTCGCCGAACTGACCGCCCGCTGCGAACCCGCCCCCCGACGCCGCCGCGAACTCCGCCGGCACGCCCAAGCCCTCTACGAGGCCACCGGCGACGAGCGAGCCGCGGAACGGATCCGCCGCCTCCTCGTGGCGGAGTAGCCCTTGATCGATCGGCGGCGAAGGGGTGGGTGTGCGGTCAGGATGTGAAGGGTGCCGAGGCCGCCGCGCTGTCAGCCTCACCGCATGGGCAGCGACGGCGTGCACGGCGAGGTGTTACGGCTTCGTGATCGGCGCGAACGCCTCCACCCCGCCTCGATCATCGCCGAACCACCCGGCGACGAACCCACCATCCGCGGCAAGGCCGCCGACCGCCGGGCCTGCGCCTGGCACTCCCGTTCTCCGGGGAAAAGCGTCACCGGAGGTTGAGAAGCTCGATCATTGTTCAGCTCAGGGGCGTGAGCCCTGGGCCATTAAGTGCGTGACAAGTGTCGCGGAAATCCTGACCGGCCTCGCGCCGAAGCCGGCCCACGTGTGCCGTGGTGCTTGCCGTCTTCCGTGTCGAGGACGGCAAGTGGACCACCTCAGAGCGACATGGCGAAGCGGCGGCAGACGTGAACGCGGGCGAACTCTCCTCTTAGCCGCTCTTCATCGAAGAGCTGGGCGTGCGCAAAGATCATGAGAGGTCGCAGACCAGGCCGGGCCTCCGAGAGAGCCCTGGCGGGCTCTGCCGGGTCGCGGTCATGGCTGGCGTAGACGTGCAGGTAATGATCGCTCTCGGTGAAGCCCATCGCTCGGTACCAGCTCAAGGTTTCCGGGTCGTCCCGGGTCCAGGCATCCAGGGTTTCCGCGCCGAGATTGCGGGCCTGGTTGCGAGTTCGTTCCAGTAGTTCGCGGGCGAGGCCGCGGCGCTGGTGGTCCGGGTGAATGGCGACTGTGTCGATCGTCGCCAAGTCACCCTCGATGCTGGTGTCCATGATCCCGACGACGCTGCCGGCTGCGTCGGCAACCACCAGGTCCATGTCGGGGGCCGCTGTAGTGGGCTTGGCGCGTGAGACATCGTCGAAGTACGCGGTGTGGAGGAAAGCCAGTACCCGGCAGCGGAGCCAGGCGGTCTCGTCAGCGGGGACGAACGCGCGGATGGAATAGCTCAAGGTTGTGATCCTCTGCAGGCGTGGTGGTGTGCGGTCGGCAACTGCAGAGTTGAGGGATCACAGCGCAGATCCTGACGGTCCCGTGGGCCTTCTGGCAAGCGATTTGACCAGCACGGCGTTGGTTCGGTACCGCCCCGCAGTCCACTTCGCCCCAGGACCGGGCCCCGTGACCTGCTGCCCACCTGCTGCGCCTCAGCGACGCCCGGCAAGCCGACCTCGGGCTCGACTCCCTCGCTGGCCTAGAGGACCCCTATGCGCAGGCGGTTCCAGCATGAGCCGTACCGCCCACGGGCCGCACCTGAATTCACTCACCTCGGCCGGTGACGACTGGTACCGCGGCTGCCCGGACTGTCGACTGCTCATCCAGGGCGGGCGGGCCGGCCTCGCCGGGTTCAACGAGTCGACACGGGTCGGGGCCGCCTGACCCGGTCGGTGTCCTTGCTCTACCACGGTCGGCCGGCCGGGATCGGGGCTGGTACCGCCGTGACGGACACCCGGTGCCGTACGCCGCCGGTCAGCACCGTCAGGCCGGCGGCGAGCAGATCGCCGAGCGGCTTGCCGTGGCTCAGCCAGGCGTAGAGCGCGCAGCCGTACGCGGCCGGGTCGTGGAGGGTGGGGTGACCGTCGGCGGCGGGGGCGGCGCGCAGTCGGAGCAGGTCGCCGGCCCGGGTCCGTACGGTACAGCGGCCCGGGCCGTCGACGTACGCCGCCAGCGCGGCGTACGGATGGCGGCGCATGACCTCTGTCGCCCAGACCCCGGCCGGGCCCAGCCGTGGGTCGTCCGGGCGGCCGTACCGCACGATCACCGAGGCCAGGGAGAGCCGGGACGGGTCCTGGCACTCCTCGTTGACCACCAGGTGGGTGTCATGCACCGGGTAGCCGTCCGGTGCCGGGTCACCGGCGAGGCGGGCCACCTCGATCTCCGGCGGTTCGCCGGGGGCCGCGCCCAGCAGCCGGGTGAAGGCGCGCAGCGGTGCGGTGCGGACCGGCGGCCGGTACGCCGGCAGCGGCAGCGGATCCAGCAGTGCGGGGCGGTCGATGGGCTCGGGCAGGCCCAGCAACTGGTAGAAGGTGGTGCGCAGCAGGCCGGCGGAGGCCCCCGGTACGGAGGTCACCTGGGCGGCGAACCCCGCGTAACGGTCCCGGACATGGCCCTCGATGACCGCCCGCAGCTGGGGCAGCAGCGGCCGTTCGGGGCGCAGCGCGGGGGCGGTGCGGCCGAAGGCCGCGACCGGGGAGTCGGCGGCGAGGTGCTGTTGGCCGGTGGCGCCGAGCAGGACGGGGGTGCCGAGGGCGGCGGCGTAGTAGGTGACGGATCCGAAGTCGCCGAGCACGGCGTCGGCGGCGATGACGGCCTGGTGCCAGCCGTCGAGCGGATCGATGAGCGTCAACCCGGCGGCCTGGGCCCGCTCGCACCAGGCGCGCACCTGGCCGGGGCCGTGCCCGTGCCAGATGTTGGGGTGCAGTACGGCGGCGGTCCGGTACTCGTCGGCGGGGAGTTCGGCGGCCAGCCGGGGGAGCAGGGCGGGAAGGATGTCGTCGCCTCCGTCGCCGAAGAGGGAGGCGGGGTTCCAGGTGGAGTTCAGGACGACGAGGCGCTGGCCGTCCGCCACGCCGAGCGCGCGGCGGAACCGGTCGCGGTGCGGGGCGGCCGACAGCAGCCGGTCGTAGCAGGGGTCACCGGCGATGACGGCGGTCGGGGCCGCCGGGGGACAGGCGGCGCGCAGCCGGTCGAGCTGCTCCGGGTGGGAGAGGACGGTCACGTCCGCGACCGGACGCCCCTCGTGCAGCAGCCACTCGGGCGCCATCCCGAACACGGGCGCCGGCGAGGGCCCGTTCCCGGCTTCCGGCTTCCGGCTTCCGGCTTCCGGCTTCCGGCTTCCGGCTTCCGGCTTCCGGCTTCCGGCTTCCGGCTTCCGGCTTCCGGCAGTGAGAGCGTCTTATTATATCCGATACCATGTGAAAGTACCATCAACGGCCCCCGCACCGCATGCAGTTCACCGCCGTAGCTGGCGCTGATCGCCAGCTCCACCGGAGTCTCTTTCGCCTGCTCCCACGGCAGCACCGGCAGTCCGAGATCCGCCAGCAGCTCCCGTACCCCCGCCTGGAACGGCGACGACCCGGTGCAGGTGGCCAGCAGTTGCACCCGCAGGTCGTCCCGGAACAGCGGCAGGATCTCCAGCAGCCGGGTGGCCGAGGTGACGTTGTGGACGATCAGCAGCACCCGGTGGCAGTCTCCCCGGGTCACCCACCGCGCCGCGTCCTCGCCCACCGGGACCCGTATCGCCCGTATCCCACCGTTCTCACCCATCGGACCAACATAGATCACCGGCCGGTGGGGACGCAGTCGCACCGCGTCCCCACCGGCCCGGGGGCCCGCGCTACACCGCGCCCGTCGGCAGGTCCTCGCGCACCTCACGCGCCGCCGCCACCAGGTTCTCCAGCGCCGCGCGTACCTCCGGCCAGCCCCGGGTCTTCAGCCCGCAGTCCGGGTTGACCCACAGCCGCTCCGCCGGGATCGCCGCCAGGCCCTTGCGCAGCAGCGCCGCCGCCTCCGCCACATCGGGCACCCGGGGCGAGTGGATGTCGTACACCCCGGGCCCGACCTCGCGCGGATAGCCGGCCGCGCCCAGCTCATCGGCCACCCGCATGTGGGAGCGGGCCGCCTCCAGCGAGATCACGTCCGCGTCGAGATCGTCGATCGCCCGCAGGATGTCACCGAACTCGGCGTAGCACATGTGGGTGTGGATCTGGGTGTCGGGCCGCACCCCGGCCGTCGTCAGCCGGAACGCCTCCGTCGCCCACCCCAGATACTCCGCGCGCTCCGCGGCCCGCAGCGGCAGCGTCTCGCGCAGCGCCGGCTCGTCCACCTGGATCACCGACGTACCGGCCGCCTCCAGATCCCGCACCTCGTCGCGCAGCGCCAGCGCCATCTGCCGGGCGGTCTCCGCCCGGGGCTGGTCGTCCCGTACGAAGGACCAGGCCAGCATCGTCACCGGGCCGGTCAGCATGCCCTTTACCGGACGGTCGGTCAGCGACTGCGCGTGCCGCGTCCAGCGCACCGTCATCGGCTCGGGCCGCGCGATGTCCCCGGCCAGGATCGGCGGCCGGACGTACCGGGTGCCGTACGACTGCACCCAGCCGTGCCGGGTGGTCAGCGCCCCGGTCAGCTGCTCGGCGAAGTACTGCACCATGTCGTTGCGTTCCGGCTCACCGTGCACCAGCACATCGAGCCCGGCCCGCTCCTGGAAGCCGATCACCTCCTGGATCTCGGTGGCGATCCGCTCCTCGTACACCGCCTCCCCGATCCGCCCCGCGCGCAGATCGGCGCGCGCGGTGCGCAGTTCGCCGGTCTGCGGGAAGGACCCGATGGTGGTGACCGGCAGCAGCGGCAGCCCCAGCCGGTCGTGCTGGGCGGCGGCCCGCTCGGGGTACGCGGCGGAGCGCCGGGCGTCGGCACCGGTCACGGCGGCGGTACGGGCCCGGACCGCCGGGTTGTGGGCGAGCGGTGAGCCGGCCCGGGAGGCCAGGTCGGCGCGGTTGGCGGCCAGCCGTGCCGTGATCGCGCCGGTGCCCTCGCTCAGGCCGCGCGCCAGGGTGACGATCTCCTCCGTCTTCTGCCGGGCGAACGCCAGCCAGCGGGCGAGCTGCGGATCCAGCTCCCGCTCGGCGGTGGCGTCCAGCGGAACGTGCAGCAGCGAGCAGGAGGCCGCCACATCCACCCGGTCGGCGAGGCCGAGCAGGGTGCCCAAGGTGCTCAGCGAGGCGCCCAGATCGTTGATCCACACATTGCGGCCGTTGACCACCCCGGCCACCAGCCGCTTGCCGGGCAGTCCGCCGGCGGCGGCCAGCTCCGGCAGGTTCGCGGCGGCCGGTCCGGTGAAGTCCAGCGCCAGCCCCTCGACGGGGGCCTTCGCCAGCACCGGTAGCGCCTCGCCGAGCCGGTCGAAGTACGAGGCGACCAGCAGCTGCGGCCGGTCGGTCAGCCCGCCCAGTTCGCGGTACGCGCGGGCGGTGGCGCTCAGTTCGGCGGGGGTGCGGTCGGCGACCAGGGCCGGCTCGTCCAGCTGCACCCACTGCGCGCCGGCCGCCCGCAGCGCGGCCAGCACCTCGGCGTACACCGGCAGCAGCCGGTCCAGCAGCGTGAGCGGCTCGAAGTCGTCGGCCACCCCGGGGGCGGGCTTGGCCAGCAGCAGGAAGGTGAGCGGGCCGACCAGCACCGGGCGCGCGGTGTGGCCCAGCGCCAGCGCCTCCGTCAGCTGCCCCACCTGGGCGGCCGGGTCGGCGCGGAAGACGGTGTCCGGGCCCAGCTCCGGGACGAGATAGTGGTAGTTGGTGTCGAACCACTTCGTCATCTCCAGCGGCGCCACCTCCTGGGTGCCGCGCGCCATGGCGAAGTAGCCGTCCAGCGGATCGGCGGCGACGGCCGCCCGGTGCCGCTCGGGGATCGCGCCGACCATGACGGCGGTGTCCAGGACGTGGTCGTAGTACGAGAAGTCCCCGGTGGGCACCTCGTGGACGCCGGCGTCGGCCAGCCGGCGCCAGTTGTCGCGGCGCAGATCGGCGGCGGTGCGGTGCAGGGCGGCGGCGTCGGCGCGGCCCTTCCAGTACCCCTCGATCGCCCTCTTCAGCTCCCGGTCGGGGCCCTGCCTGGGGACGCCGTACACGGTGGCCCGTGCTGCCGCGGCTGCGGACTGTGCGGTCACGGAACTCTCCTTCGCGAGTGTCATTTCCGTTGTCCGGCGGACCGGTACGGGGGCGCGAAGGGGCGAACGCACGGGCGGGCGGGATGCGCGGGCGGTGAAGGCCCGCGGGCAGCCTGCCGCGTGACGCCGTCCGACCCGCCCTCGAAGGTCACCGGGGCCGCGCGCGGGGTGCGCGCGGGCAGTGGCAGGTCTTCGGACTCGCGGGCGTTTCTCGCCGGATGACGAGGCGTCCTAGTGGCCGTCGCTTCCCAGAGCCGGGAGTCGGCTCCAGTGCGTATGACGGCGGTCGTTCCCGCTCACCGCTGCGGGGCAGTCCCGGATTCCCACCGGGTTCCCTCTTACGACGCGCCTGCCTGGCGGGCAGGGCGAACCAGCTGCGTCAGCCACCCTAAGCGCTCCGGGCGGCCCCCGGGCCACCCGTTCGCATGCCGGACGTGTGGGGCAGGGCGGGCCCGGCCCACGCTCCGCCCGACCGGAGGAAGAGATCTGCGTCACATTGTCGGTGCTGCCGTGTCACACTCCGGGACCCGGTTCTCTCTTAGGGGGGAGCGCGGGAGGAGGAGACATGGTGAGCATCGCTGCGCGGAGACGGCCTGACGGGTCGGTACGTACCTGGTGGTGGGCTCATGGCCCCGCGCTCCGGGACGCGGCGGACCACGGTTCGGGTGCCCCCCGTCGCCGGGCCGGGTGCGCCGCGGTACGCCCCGTCCGCCGTTCGGTTCACCGGGAGGATCCCCCGCCTCCGGTGAGCGAGCGGCGGACGGGGGATCGCGGCGGCGACGGCCGGTCAGTTCTCCCGTGGGGTGTGGTCCAGCGGTGTTTCCATCAGTTCCATGAGTTCGTCGAGGTCGTACTCGGCGCGTCCGGGGCTGCCGTAGCGGGTGAGCTTTCCGCGGCTGGCCCATTTGCGGATGGTGGCCCGGGAGACTCCTACGGCCATGGCGGCGAGGTCCGTGGGGATGAGACGTGGGCCGTGCCGCGAGGGCCGGCTCACCTGTCGCCCCTGGCCGGGTTCGCCGTGGCCGGGCCGCGTCCGCGCCGGCGCAGTTGCCGGGACAGCTGGAGCCATTCGTGCGGCTGCCAGCGGTGGCCGTCGGCGCAGCCGACCTCGGGTACGCCGGGCCCGTCCTCCGTGGGGGTGGAGGTGTTCATGGGGGTCGTGCAGCCCGGGTGGACGCACTGCCCGAGGTTCATGCGCGGCTTGGCCGGCTGGTACGCCGTGCGGCGGGCGCGGTTGGTGACCCGGGAGATCTCCTCGGCGAACTCGGCGGCGGCCGGATGGGTCGTCAGCCAGTCCAGGTGGGCGAGGAGGAAGCAGGTGAGGACTGCCGGCTGGCGCCGGGACGGTCGGGCGGTGGTCCGCTCGTCCACGACCAGCGCGGACCAGGAGGTGAGAAAGCCGAGGATGTCGGCCCTGGCCGAGATGGCTTCCTTGCTCAGGTGTACCCCCGTGTGCCGGCGTCCCCCGCTGATCCGCTGGCCGGTCGGGGCGGGCCGGGAGATTTCGGCGCTCGCTTGGCAGTCAGCGTAGATCTGCGGGAGCTCGATGAGGTTCTTCTTGATTTCTCGACAGCATACAGTGCAAAGGTTGAGCGCTGAGCCCGAACGGTGGTCCAGATGAGTCACCGGCGACTGGCGGCCACATTTTCTTCCCACATGCTGTGTTGTCTTCATTTCGCCACCTTGATGGTCAGTCATGAAGCAGTGCGGATATCTAAGAATCACGCTTGGAACACCCGTAACTGCGGGCTGTATTGATGTCTCAAGGGGTTGCGGGACGTTGTGGATCGGCGCCGCGGAGGCCGATCTCCGTCGGGTCGTACTGATCCTGTCCATCGGCGTCATTGCCGGTGTTATGGATGTCCCATCAGTGTGGGGAAGAGATCGGAACCGGTTGTGCGCGGATCGCGGAGATCCACGGATCGTACTGTCCGGCAACGAGTTCGCGAGTCCATGCGGCGCCGACACCCCCGATTTGCGCGTCTGCCCTGAGATTTGAAGACAATACATACAAACCAAGATGGCGTCCATACCTGTCAGCACGAGGACTTCGACATATGAACCACGGCCGAGATCCCCGGGCAGGAGAACTATTTTTCGAGCGCACTCCCAATCGCCGATGAACCGCACTTTGAGCATTTGCGTTAGAGAACGCAACTGGTTACTCCGGCCGTTTGTGCGGGGCCAGTGACCGCCCGCGGGCCCTCAAGGAGGCGCTGACCGAGGGGCATTGACAGGCTCCGGGGGCGGTGTCACGCTGTCCACGGCGGCAGAGCTGTGCCCGCATCCGGGCAGCACCGCACTCCGGCGAACGGTGGCCCGACAGGGGTTGACACGTTCCGCGCGGCGGTGTCACGCTCTTCCCGCCGCTTTGGTGTGCCCATTTCCGGCCACATCACCGCGAGCCCTCTTCCCCCGGTGCCCCGACGCACCGCCGCTCTCCCCGCACACCCATCGCGCCCCGCGCGGTCCTGCCCTCTTCCGGGCGGGAGCTGGCCCCGTCATGCCAACCGGCGACCCGGGCCCCGCCACGGCGCGCACACCCGTCCCGGCACTTCGCCCGGTGTACCCGGCTCCGGGAACACCGGTCCGATCCTGCCCGGATCGCACACCCCGTGTCAGCAAAGGAGATGTCCGATGCACAGCACATTGATCGTGGCGCGGATGAACCCGGAAGCCCATGGTGACGTAGCCCGGATATTCGGGAAGTTCGACAAAACTCACCTGCCCGAGCTGATGGGCACCACACGGCGCCAGTTGTTCTCCTTCCGCGGCCTCTATTTCCACCTCCAGGACTTCGATTCGGACGACGGCGGAGCCGCTATCGAGAAGGCGGCCACCCACCCGCTGTTCGTCCAGGTCAGCGACGATCTCAAGCCGCACATCGCTGCCTACGACCCGGCGACCTGGCGATCTCCCAAGGACGCCCTGGCCACCCGCTTCTACCAGTGGAACCGGTCCTCGTGATGGCGGGCACCCCGAAGAGAACGGCACTCATGTGACCAGGCGCGTGGTGATCACCGGAATGGGAGTCGTGGCGCCCGGCGGAATCGGTGTCAAGAACTTCTGGTCCCTGCTGAGCGAGGGCAGAACCGCCACCCGGGGCATCTCCATCTTCGACCCCACCCCGTTCCGCTCCCGGGTGGCGGCCGAAGTGGACTTCGACCCGCGGCAGTACGGCCTGGGGCCGCAGGAAATCCGCCGCATGGACCGCGCCGCCCAGTTCGCCGTGGTCTGCGCCGCCGAGGCCCTCGCCGACAGCGGCCTCCAGGACGACACACGAGAACCGCACCGCACCGGCGTGGTCATCGGCAGCGCGGTCGGCGCCACCACCGGACTCGACCGCGAGTACCGCGTCGTCAGCGACGACGGCCGGCTGGAACTCGTCGACCACACCTATGCCGTACCGCATCTGTACGACTGCTTCGTCCCCAGTTCCTTCGCCAGGGAAGTGGCCTGGTCCACCGGAGCCGAAGGGCCGGCAACCGTCGTCTCCACCGGCTGCACCTCCGGCATCGACGCCATGGGGCACGCGGCCGACCTGATCCGCGACGGCAGCGCCGATGTGATGATCGCCGGCGCCACGGACACCCCCATCTCCCCGATCACCGTTGCCTGCTTCGACGCCATCAAGGCGACCACCCCCCGCAACGACGCACCCGAGTGCGCCTCCCGACCCTTCGACCGCTCCCGCAACGGCTTCGTCCTCGGCGAAGGCGCCGCCGTGTTCGTGCTGGAGGAGTACACCCGGGCCAGACGGCGCGGGGGGCGCGTCTACGCGGAGATCGCCGGCTACGCCTCCCGCTGCAACGCCTTCCACATGACCGGCCTGCGCACGGACGGCCGGGAAATGGCCGAGGCGATCCGCAGCGCGCTGGCCGAGGCCCGTACCCCCGCCGAGGCCGTCGACTACATCAACGCGCACGGCTCGGGCACCCGGCAGAACGACCGGCACGAGACCGCGGCCTTCAAACGCAGCCTGGGCGAACACGCCCGCGCCGTCCCCATCAGCTCCATCAAGTCGATGATCGGTCACTCCCTGGGCGCCATCGGCTCCCTGGAGATCGCCGCCTGCGCACTCGCCATGGAACACGGGCTCGTGCCACCCACCGCCAATCTCCACGCCCCCGACCCCGAGTGCGACCTGGACTATGTGCCGCTCACCGCCCGGGAATGGCAGACCGACACCGCCCTGACCGTGGGCAGCGGATTCGGTGGCTTCCAAAGCGCCATGGTGCTGCGGAGAGCGGCATGAACGCGACCGTCGTGACCGGCGTGGGCATCACCGCGCCCAACGGCCTGGGCACGGATGCCTACTGGTCCGCCACCTGCGCCGGCAGCAGCGGCATCGGCCCGCTGAGGCGGTTCGACGCGACCCGCTATCCGTCCCTGCTCGCCGGCGAGGTGCCCGGCTTCCACGCCGCGGACCATCTGCCGGGCCGGCTGCTGCCACAGACCGACCGGATGACTCAGCTCTCCCTCGTCACCACCGGTCTGGCCCTCGACGACGCGGGCGTCGACCCCGGTCAGTGGCCCGACTACGACCTGGGTGTGGTCACCGCGAGCTCGGCCGGCGGCTTCGAATTCGGGCAGAACGAACTGCGCAACCTGTGGAGCAAGGGCGGCCAGTACGTCAGCGCCTACCAGTCGTTCGCCTGGTTCTACGCCGTCAACACCGGCCAGATCTCCATCCGCAACGGACTGCGCGGCCCCGGCGGCGTCCTGGTCTCCGACCAGGCCGGCGGGCTCGATGCCCTCGCCCAGGCCCGGCGGCTGCTGCGCAAGGGCACCCGGGGCGTCGTCTGCGGTGCGGTGGACGGCTCGCTGTGCTCCTGGGGCTGGGTCGCCCAGCTCTCCGGCGGCCGGTTGAGCACCAGCGCCGACCCGGACCGCGCCTACCTTCCCTTCGACCCGGCGGCCGGCGGCCATGTCCCCGGCGAGGGCGGCGCCCTGCTGGTGACGGAGCAGGCCGAATCCGCGCGGCGCCGAGGCGCCCACATCTACGGTGAGATCGCTGGTTACGGGGCGACCATCGACCCCCGGCCCGGCAGCGGACGCCCGCCGGGGTTGCGCCGGGCCATCGAGCTCGCCCTGGCCGACGCGGGGGAACCCCCCCGAACCATCGACGTCGTCTTCGCCGACGCGGCGGCCCTGCCCGGGGCCGACGACGAGGAGGCCCGGGCCATCACCGGGCTGTTCGGCCCGTACGGCGTGCCGGTCACCGCCCCCAAGACCATGACCGGACGGCTGCTGTCCGGCGCCGGCCCCCTCGATGTGGCCGCCGCCCTCCTCACCATCAGGGACAACCGGATTCCGCCGACCATCAACACCGTCCCGGACCCCCGGCACCGGATCGACCTGGTGGTGGACGGGCCAAGGGAGACCGACGTCAACACGGCCCTGGTGCTCGCCCGGGGCGTCGGCGGCTTCAACTCCGCCCTCGTCCTGCGCCGCTTCGGCCGGTCATGGGCCCCGCGGGGCGTCACCACCGCACTGTGCCGGGCACCGGGCCCCCCGTCCTTCCGCACCGGGACGAGTGGGAGCCCACACCCGCGGCCATCTCCGGCACCCCGAACCCGAACCGGGCCCGGGGAGAGAGGGAACCCCATGACCCGCACCACCGATGTCCTCGTGGCCGGCGCCGGCCCGGTGGGACTCGCCCTGGCCGCCGAGCTGCGCCTCGGTGGCGCCACCGTCACCGTCCTGGAGCGGCTCCCCGCCCCCACCACCGAATCCCGGGCCTCCACCCTGCACGCCCGCACCGTCGAACTGCTCGACCGGCGCGGGCTGCTGGACGCGCTGGGGCCCCTGCCCCGGGAACGCATGGGCCATTACGGCGGCCTGCCGATCGACCTCGGCGAGCAGCCCACCCGGTACGCCGGCCTGTGGAAACTTCCGCAGACCCGCCTCGAAGCACGGCTCACCGAGTGGGCCATCGAGCTCGGGGCCGACATCCGGCGCGCCCACGAGGTACGAGGCGTACGCGCCGGCCCCGACCGGGTCGAGGTCGTCGCCGCCACCCCCCGGGGCCCGGCCCGGTTCACCGCGTCCCATCTCGTCGGATGCGACGGTGAGCACAGCACCGTAAGACGGCTCGCCGGCATCCCTTTCCCGGGCACCGCGGCCACCCGCGAGCTACTGCGCGCCGACGTGCACGGCCTCGACATCCCCGACCGCCGCTTCCAGCGCTTGCCCAGGGGCCTGGCCGTGGCCGCCACCCGGGACGGGATCACCCGGGTCATGGTGCACGTCCTGGGACAGTCGCCCCGAACCCGGGAGACCGCGCCGTCCTTCACCGAGATCGCCGCTGCCTGGGCTACGGTCACCGGCGAGGACATCAGCGACGGCACCCCGCTGTGGCGGAACGCGTTCGACGACACCTGCCGCCAGGCCGCGCAGTACCGGCGGGGCCGGATTCTGCTGGCCGGCGATGCCGCCCACCAGCAGCTTCCGGTGGGCGGCATCGCCATCAACCTGGGACTCCAGGACGCGCTGGACCTCGGCCCGAAACTCGCCGCCGAGGTGACCGGACGCGCCCCGGAGGGACTGCTCGACAGCTACGACCGGCAGCGCCGCCCGGCCGGCGCCCGAACCCTGGCACATATCCGGGCGCAGGGCGTACTGCTGCTCGGCGGCCCCGGCACCGAGGACGTGCGGGACCTCATGGCACAGCTGCTCGACCTCCCCCCGGTACGGCAGCGGCTGGGCCGCGTCATCAGCGGCCTGGACAACCCACCGGAGGCCGGCGCCGCGCACGCCGCGCCGGAAGGCGAACGCAACTCCCCGACAGCGCGTACCACCACGGAGAAAGGCGGACCGATGGCCAGCAGGATCAAGGCGACGACCAAGGCTCCCCAGGCACGCCCGGCCCGGCAGTGCGATGTGCTGATTCTGGGCTCGGGCCTGGCCGGTTCGGTGGCGGGCGCCTGTCTTGCCCGCCAGGGGGCGAGCGTGGTGCTGGTGGATGCCGGCCAGCACCCGCGGTTCGCCATCGGCGAGTCGATGACACCGCAGCTCATCGAATGGCTGCACATTCTGCGGGCCCGCTTCGATGTGCCCGAGCTCGGCCATCTGCTCGATGTGAAGGCCGTGACCAAGAACATCGGTCCGCATCACGGGAAGAAGCAGAGCTTCGGATTCATCCGGCAGGTGCCCGGTCAGGAGCCGGATCCGGAAGAGGCGACGATGTTCGTCATTCCGAAGCTGCTCACCGAGGCCAGCCATCTGTTCCGGCAGGAGACGGATCAGTACTACTTCAATGTGGCGGCCCGGTACGGGTGTCTGACGCGGCAGAACTGGCGGGCGAGGGATCTGGACTTCGACGACGACGGGGTGACGGTCACCGGCCAGAACGGCGAGGTCTTCCGGGCGCGCTATCTGATCGATGCGAGCGGGTTCCGCTCCCCGCTGGCGGAGAAGTTCGATCTGCGCGAGCAGCCCGCCCGCTTCAAGCACCACTCGCGCTCGCTGTTCACCCACTACATCGGGATCAAGCCCTTCGACGACGTCTCCCACCACCCGCATGAACTGCGTCCACCGGCACCCTGGCACGGCGGCACCCTGCACCACATGATCGAACGCGGCTGGTTCTGGATCATCCCGTTCGACAATCACAAGGACTCGACGAACCCCATGTGCAGCGTGGGGTTGACCTTCGACGAGCGGGTCTACCCCAAGCCGGCCGACCTGACACCGGAGGAGGAGTTCCAGCACTACCTGGACAAGTATCCGGCCGTGAAGCGCCAGTTCGCCGGTGCCAGGCGGGTACGGGAGTGGGTGTCCACCGACCGGCTCCAGTACTCCTCCAAGCAGTCCATCGGTCCCCGCTGGTGTCTGATGTCGCACGCGGCCGGGTTCATCGACCCGCTGTTCTCGCGCGGCCTGTCCAACACCTTCGAAGTCGTCTACTCGCTGTGCACCCGCATCCTGGACTCCCTCCAGGACGACGACTGGTCGGTGGAGCGGTACGCCTACGTCGAGCAGTTGGAGCGCGGACTGCTCCAGTACAACGACGACCTGGTCAACAGCTCCTTCATCGCCTTCTCGCACTTCCGGCTGTGGAACGCCGTCTTCCGGGTGTGGGGCGGATTCCTCACCCCCGGGGTGATGCGGCTGACCCGGGCCCGCGTCAACTACGAGCTGACCGGGGACGAGAGCCATCTGCGCGACCTCGAAGCGGCCCCCTACCCCGGTCTGTGGTTCGCGGAGAGCACCGCCTTCAAGAAACTGCTCGAACTGACCGCGGAGACCTGCGAGAAGTACGAGGCGGGGCAGATCGACGGGGACAAGGCCGCCGACACGATCTTTGCGGCGCTGGGCGACTGCGAGAGCCTCAACCCGGTCTTCGGCTGGAAGGACCCGGAATCCACCCGCTTCGTCCATCCCGACGCGCCGATGATGGCCCGGTTCATGTACTGGGCCATCCGCGAGGCACCCGCCGGTGAGATGCGCGATCTCGGCCGTGCCATGGCCGGCGGCATCATCCGTGCCGGTCTCAGAGGAAAGAAGCTGCTCTGACACCCGCGCCCCGCCCGGCCCGCACACCCCCGCAACCCCTGACGAGAAAGGGAATATGTCCATGCCCGCAGCCACGACCCCACCACCGGTCGAGCCGGTCGGCGACCCCGCCTCCCAGCTCCGGCATACGGACGCACTGACCTCGTGGTCCACCACCCGGCCCGAGCTGAACGCGAGCCCGCTGCTGAAGGCGTTCGTCCGGTTCAACGTCTATCTCTACTCGAAGCCGCCCTCGAAGCTCCGCCGCTCCGTGAACAAGTTCTTTCTGCGGATGAACATCGCCGTCTACCGGGGCAGCCGTGGCCGGTTCATGGGGAAGTTCGGCGATCTGGAAGCCCTGCTGATCACCACCCTCGGCAGAAGGACGGGGATAGCCCGCACCAATCCCATCGCCTACAAGTATGTGCGCGGACGGTTCCATGTGGTGGCCGTACCCGGGCACTTCGACATCCCCGGCGGCCCCCGGAGCACCCATCCCGCCTGGTACCTCAATCTGACCGCCACCCCGCGCGCCTCCATCCACATCGGCCCCGAACAGATCGAGGTCACCGCCCGGGAACTCACGGGCGGCGAACGGGACACGGCCTGGCGCAACTTCACCGACGCCTATCCGTTCATCGGCGAATTCCAGAACCGGGCCAGCCGGCTCATCCCCGTCATGGAACTGACCCCGGTCGATCTGGAGACCGGGCAGCCCTGATCGCGCAACGATGGAGGACATCCCATGAAGGGAAACGCCCCCGCCGGTCCGCCGCGAACCCACGCGGACCCCCTGGCGGCGCACCGGACCGAAACCATCGACGGACGCCAACTGCGCACGGTCTGCGGACTCTTCGTCACCGGAGTCACCGTGATCACCACCGGCCGTGACGGCCAGGAGGCCGGAACCACCGTCAACTCCTTCACCTCGGTCTCGCTCGACCCGCCCCTGGTCCTGTTCTGTCTGCACAAGAACTCCCGGCTGACCGGCGTGCTGCACGAGAGCGCCGCGTACGTGGTGAACTTCCTCGCCGGCGACCAGGAACAGCTCGCCCGGGACTTCGCCGGCCGGCACACGGCGGCGATCCACGGCGTGCAGCGGAGATCCTCGGCCACCGGGGTGCCGGTGCTCGGCGACGCCCTGGGCTTTCTCTCCTGCCGCCTGGTCGACACCGTCGACGCCGGCGATCACACCATCTTCCTGGGCCGGGTCGTGGAACTCGGTCTCCCCGGCGACCACCAGGACCCCCTCATCTTCTACCGGGGGGTGCTCGGCGCGCTGGAGGAGGAACCCGCCGGCGTTCACCCCATCTTCGACGGCTGAACCGCCGTCGACGCCCACCCACCCACGGCCACACCCCACACCCCACACCCACACCCACGCCCGCGAAGGCAGGACACACCCATGGTCTGCATCAAACACCTGGACCCCTCCACCCCGTTCGAGCAGCAGCTCCGCGAGACGACCGGCCCCATCAGCATGATCGAGACGATCCTCGTCCCGGAGGAGCTGACCGAGCACTTCCTGAAGGTCTGGCAGGACGACGCCGCGTACATGAAGGCTCAGCCCGGCTTCATCTCCACCCAGCTGCACCGGGGCACCGCGGGCAGCCGGCTGCTGGTCAACGTGGCCGTCTGGGAATCGACCCAGGCGCTGCTGGCCGCGTACGCCTCACCCGGGTTCCAGTCGAAGGCCGCCCAGTACTCCGACGACATCGTCGGCTATCCGCACATCTTCGAGCGGATCGCCGTCGAAGGCGTCTGCGTCGCCTGACAACCGCAGCTCACAGGAGCGCACACCCGAGCAGAACAGGAGAGCACCACATGAAGACTCTGACAGGCAGGACCGCGCTGGTCACCGGAGCGAGCCGGGGGATCGGCCGGGGCATCGCCCAGCGGCTGGGCCGGGAGGGCGCCCGGGTCGGGGTGCACTACCGCACCAACGAGACGGCCGCCAAGGAGGTGGTCGCCGAGATCGAACGGCTCGGCGGCACCGCCTTCACCCTCCAGGCCGAACTGGGCGTCGAGGGCGACGCCGAGACCCTGTGGGCGGCCTTCGACCAGCACGCCGACGGCGTGGACATCCTGGTCAACAACGCCGCCGGCGAGCCCGCCGAGAAGGGCATCGCCGCGACCACCCCGCAGGGCTTCGACACCGTCCTCGCCCTCGATCTCAAGGCCCCGTTCTTCGTCATCAAGCACGCCCTGGACCGGATGCGCGACGGCGGGCGGATCGTCAACATCTCCTCGGCCATCACCCAAAGCCCCGGCGACGAACCGGACCTGATCGCGTACACCATGGCCAAGAGCGGTCTGGACGCGGCCACCGCCGCCCTGGCCAAGCAGCTGGCGCCGCGGGGCATCACCGTCAACACCGTGGCACCCGGCTTCGTCGAGACGGAGGCCGCCGCCCGCTTCCTGGCCCATGAGGAGACCCGGCGTTATGTGGCCTCGATGGCCGCGCTGGGCCGGATCGGACAGCCGGACGACATCGCCGCCGCCGTAGCCTTCCTCGTCTCTGACGACGGCCGCTGGGTCACCGGCCACTGGCTGGACGCCTCGGGCGGAACTCTGCTGTGAGCCGGCTCCTGGAAGCAGGGGAACTGCGGCGCGGGGCACGGGCGTTGGCGGACCTGGCCGCGCTGACCACGGGCATGGCGGGGCTCGCCGGCAAGATGAGGCGGGCCCAGGGCTCCAACGATCTTCTGGACCACGCCGATGTCATCGCCGGCTGTACGTCCCTGCTGGTGCTGCTCGTGAGAAGACGCCGGGCGCGCCGGGGAGGCCGCTCCTGACCGGTGCCGCCGGCCGATGTGAGCTGCGTCTCACCCCGATGGCTCGATGTCACATCTCCCGCGCCCGGGCTCTCTTGGGGGCAGCAGTCGAACCGTGAGCGATGCGGACGCGCACGGTGAAGGAGGAATCGTGTTGAAGAAATGGCAGGGAAACCCGTGGGCGATCCTGACGATCCTGTGTCTCGGGTTCTTCATGACATTGCTCGACCTCACCATTGTCAATATCGCCATCCCCGATATGACGGACGATCTGGGCGCCTCACTCGATCAGATTCTGTGGGTCGTCAACGCGTACACCCTCGTCCTGGCCACCCTGATCATCACCGCCGGCCGCCTCGGTGACCTGCGCGGGAAACGGAATCTTTTTCTGGCTGGTGTCACCGTCTTCACCCTGGGGTCGCTCGCCTGTGGCCTCGCCCAGGACCCGGGGCAGCTGATCGCCTTCCGGGCCCTGCAAGGGGTGGGGGCGGCGCTGCTCATGCCGCAGACCCTGGCGATCATCGCCGATGTGTTCCCGCCGGCCAAGCGCGGCGCCGCGCTCGGGATCTGGGGCGCGGTGGCCGGAGTCTCGGGGGCGATCGGCCCCACCCTCGGCGGGCTGCTGGTCACCCACCTGGACTGGCGGTGGATCTTCTACGTGAACGTCCCGATCGGAGCGCTCACCCTGCTGCTGGCCGTGCCGATCATGCCCAAGACCGGGGAGCAGGTCCGGCACAGCTTCGACCCGGTGGGTGTGTTCCTGGTGTCGGCCGCGCTCTTCTGCCTGGCCTTCGGGCTCACCGAGGGCGAACGGTACGAGTGGAACACCGTGATCTGGTCGCTGCTCGCGCTGTCGGCCGTCCTGCTGGCGGCCTTCCTCGCCTACGAGAGGGGACAGCAGAACGACGAACCGCTGCTGCCGTTCTCCCTCTTCAAGGACCGCAACTTCTCCCTGGTCAACTTTGTCGGCTTCGCCGTGTCCTTCGGGGTCATCGGGCTCTTCCTCCCCACGACCATCTATCTCCAGTCGGTCCTGGGATTCAGCGCCGTGAAGACCGGCATGGTCATCCTGCCGCTGGCGATCGGCACCATGATCACCGCCGGGCCGGCCGGAGTGCTGTCCGAGAAGTACGGCGGCAAGTACATCCTGACCGTCGGCCTGCTGGCCTTCGGCAGCGGCATCTCCTGGATCCTGCTGACCGTGGAGACCGACTCCGGATGGGGAACGGTCGCCTGGCCGCTGCTCCTGGTCGGCCTTGGCGCCGGCTGCACCTTCGCCCCCATGGGGTCCGAGGTGATGCGCAATGTGCCCGCACGCCTGACCGGGGCGGCCTCCGGCGTGAACAACGCGCTGCGGCAGGTCGGTTCGGTGCTGGCCGGCGCGGTCATCGGAGCGGTGCTCCAGGCACAGCTCGCCGCCGCACTGCGGGACCACGCCGGCACCACCGCGGCGACGCTGCCCGAGGAGTACCGGGAGGGCTTCGTCGCGGGATTCTCCGACGCCGGCTCCCAGGGCCTGAACGTGGGCACCGACCAGTCCTCGGGGGTGGCGCTCGGGGACGGCGTACCGGAGGAGACCGCCCGTGCCCTCACGGACGCCGCCCACCAGGTCTTCGGCAACGGCTTCGTGGACGCCGTGCCGCCGACCATGCTCGTCTCCGTCGGGGTGCTGCTCGTCGGCGCTCTGGCCTGTCTCGCCCTGCGCGGCGGGGCCAACCCCGGCGGCGCCTCGCACGGCCTGCCCGTGGACGGGGCCGAGCCGCACGCCGAGGACCAACTGCACGTCGGCGCGGCCGGGGAGAGCGCACCGCCCGCCTGACCGCAGGGGACCGCATCGGGGCCGTGACCGGGAGATCCGGTCACGGCCCCGCGCCGTGCGCCCACCGCACCACGACACACCGCACAGCACGACCGACGAATGGACATGCTCCGCTGAAGAGAAGGACACACGATGCCCAGCAAGGCCAAACCGAACCCGAAGACCGCCGGACAACCCGAGCAGGCCCAGCACGTCGACGTGGTCGTGCTCGGCTCGGGCCTGGCCGGCTCGGTGAGCGCGATGTGCCTGGCCCGCCAGGGAGTGACCGTCGCCCTCGTCGATGCCGGCCAGCACCCGCGGTTCGCCATCGGCGAGTCGATGACGCCCCAGCTCATCGAATGGCTCCAGATTCTGCGGGCCCGCTTCGACGTACCCGAACTTGAGCACCTCTTCGACATCAAGGCGACGACCCGTCATATCGGCCCGCATCACGGGAAGAAGCAGAGCTTCGGCTTCATCCGCCAGGTGCCGGGTCAGGAGCCCGATCCGGAAGAGGCGACGATGTTCGTCATTCCGAAGCTGCTCACCGAGGCCAGCCACCTGTACCGGCAGGAGACGGACCAGTACTACTTCAATGTGGCGGCCCGGTACGGGTGCGTGACCCGGCAGAACTGGCGGGCCGGGGAGCTGGACTTCGACGACGACGGGGTGACCGTCACCGGCCAGAACGGCGAGGTGTTCCGCGCCCGGTACCTCATCGACGCGAGCGGGTTCCGCTCGCCGCTGGCGGAGAAGTTCGACCTGCGCGAGCAGCCCGCCCGCTTCAAACACCACTCACGCTCACTGTTCACCCACTACATCGGCATCAAGCCCTTCGACGACGTCTCCCACCACCCGCGCAGCCTCCGCCCACCGGCGCCCTGGCACGGCGGCACCCTGCACCACATGATCGAACGCGGCTGGTTCTGGATCATCCCGTTCGACAACTACAAGGACTCCACCAACCCGCTGACCAGCGTCGGCCTGCAACTGGACCCGCGCCGCTACCCCAAGCCCACCGACCTGACACCGGAGCAGGAGTTCCAGTCCTTCCTCGACCGGTACCCCTCGGTCAAGCGCCAGTTCGCCGGCGCCAGACGGGTACGGGAGTGGGTGTCCACCGACCGGCTCCAGTACTCCTCCAAGCAGTCGATCGGCCCCCGCTGGTGTCTGATGTCGCACGCCGCCGGGTTCATCGACCCGCTGTTCTCGCGCGGCCTGTCCAACACCTTCGAAGTCGTCTACGCCCTCGTCAGCCGGCTCACCGAGGCGCTGCGGGACGACGACTTCTCCGCGGAGCGGTTCGCGTACGTCGAGGAGTTGGAGCGCGGACTGCTCCGGTACAACGACGACCTGGTCAACAGCTCCTTCATCGCCTTTGAGCACTTCCGGCTGTGGAACGCCGTCTTCCGGGTGTGGGGCGCCTTCCTCACCCCTGGCGTGATGCGGCTGACCCGGGCCCGCGTCAACTACCAGCTGACCGGCGAGACCCGGCATCTCGACGAACTGGAGCACACCGGCCGGCCGGGGCTGTGGTGGCCGGAGAGCGCCACCTTCCGGCAGATGCTGGAGACCACCGCCGAACTGTGCGAGAAGTACGAGGCCGGCGACATCGACGCCGACAAGGCAGCCGATCTGATCTTCGCCATGATGCGCGAGTCCGACCTGGTCAACTCCGTCTTCGGCTGGAAGGACGACGAGAACACCCGGTTCATCCTGCCCACCACCGCCCTCATGGGCCGGTTCATGTACTGGTCCGCCTTCCGCTCCCCGCCGGAGATGCGGACCCTGGGCCGGGCGCTCACCTCCGGGATCGTCCGCTCCGCGATCAAGGGCCGGAAGCTGCTGTGACCCACGCCCTGCCCATGGAAGCCGTCGTGCTGGCGGACATCGCGATCGTGCTGCTCGCGGGCATGGCCATGGTCCGCCTCAGCAGACGGCTGCGCCAACCGCCGGTGGTCGCCGAGATCGCCACCGGAGTGCTGCTCGGCCCCAGCGTGCTGGGCCTGCTGCCCGGCGATCTGCCCGCGCAGATCTTTCCGGACGGCGGCCGTCCCATGCTCTCCGCCATCGCCCAGGTCGGCCTGATGCTCTTCATGTTCCTGGCCGGCTGGGAACTCGACCTCGGCGGCCTGCGCAACTCCGCCCGCTCCGTGGGCGGCACCGCCCTCTCCTCGATGGCGATCCCCTTCGCCCTGGGGGCCGGCGTCGCGGTCATCCTCTTCGGCCGGCACGCCGGCCCCGACACGGGCACCGGCACCTTCGTCCTGTACGTGGCCACCGCCTTCTCCATCACCGCCTTCCCGGTGCTGGCCCGCATCATCCGGGACGGGGGGCTCTCCCGTACCCGGGTCGGCACGCTGGCCATGGCCTGCGCCGCCATCGGCGATGTGGCGGCCTGGTGCGTGCTGGTCCTGGTGGTGGCCCTCGCCGACGCCTCGGGGGCGGGCCAGTTCGTGCTGGTCCTCGCCCTGACCGCCGGCTACGGATGTCTGATGGCCGGCATCGTCCGGCCGCTGCTGCACCGGGCGGTACGGGCCCTGGCCCGGCGCGCCGACCACGGATCGCTGCTGGTGCTGACCGTCTCCGGGGTCTTCCTGTCCGCGTACGCCACCAGCTGGATCGGCATCCACGCCATCTTCGGCGCCTTCGCCTTCGGACTGATCATGCCCCGGCAGCTCGTCCGGGAGGCGCTCGACCAGATCGGCGCACCGCTGGAGAAGGTCGCCGCCCTGCTGCTGCCGGTCTTCTTCATCATCACCGGGCTCTCGGTGGACATCGGGGCGCTCGGCTGGAGCGGTCTGCTGTCCCTGCTGCTCATCGTGGGTGCGGCGGTGACCGGCAAGTTCTGCGGGGCCGCGCTGCCCGCCCGGATGTCGGGCATGGGCTGGCGGGAGTCGGGCGCGTTCGCCGCCCTGATGAACACCCGGGGCCTCACCGAGATCGTGATGCTCGACATCGGGCGGGAGCTGGGACTCATCGACGGCGAGATGTTCACCATGATGGTGCTGATGGCCCTGCTGACCACCGCCATGGCCGGACCGCTGCTGACGCTCCTGCGCACCGGACCGCGCGCCCTCACCAACCCGCCGCCGGCCCCGCACCACCGGGCCCGCACCCCGGCCGCCATCAACACGAACACGAACACACTGACCGAAGGAAGGTGATCCCACCATGCCCGAGATCGCGCACCTGGACCCCGCCACCCCGATGCACGCCCAGTTCCGGGAGAACGACGGCCCCATCACCCTGGTGAACATATTCTTCGTCCCCAGGGAGAGGACCGAGGAGTTCCTCACCCTGTGGCGCGAGGACGCCGCCTACATGAAGAGCCGGCCCGGCTTCATCTCCACCCAGATGTACCGGGGCACCGCGGGCAGCCAACTGCTGGTGAACATCGGCATCTGGGAGTCCTCGGCCGCACTCGCCCGGGCCCACGCCGACCCGGCCTTCCGGGCCCTGACCGCCAAGCTGCCCGAGGGTGTGGTGGCGCACCCGCACATCCACCAGAAGATCGCGGTCGAGGGTGTCTGTGTCGCCTAGCCGCCACCCCGCCACCCGGCCACCACAGGAGACACGGATGTCCGTCCAGAGACGACTGGCCCGCTTCAACCGGGTGTTCGCCAACCGCCTGGTGGGGCGGGTGATCCCGCTGCTGCCCGGCTTCGGGGCCGTCCACCATCGCGGCCGGCGGTCGGGCCGCCCGTACCGTACGCCGGTGAAGGTGTTCCGCGACGGGGAGAGCTATGTGCTGTCGCTCCCCTACGGCCGGGACTCCGACTGGGTGCGCAATGTGCTGGCGGCCGGCGGCTGCGAGCTGCGCACCGCCCGGCGCCGGGTGGTCCTGGTGGCCCCCAGGCTGTACGAGGACCGGGAGCAGCGCCGCATCCCCGCCCCGGTCCGGGTCGTCCTCAAACGGCTCGGGGCCTGGGACTTCATCGAGCTGAGCCCCGCAGGACGGGGTCCTGAGCGGCCCGGGAGGTGAGGGGGGGATGGTGGTGATCAACCGTGGCGCCCGGCGGGCGCGGCGGGCGCCCGCCGCCGAGGCGCCACCGCCCCCTCGGCGGCGGATCGTGCTCGATCAGGACTGCCCGCAGCGGTCCGTGGTCGCGCTGTTCACCGGGGGCGCCGCCGGTGCCCCCGGTGAAGGGGGCGGCCGGCGCCGCCGCGTCCCGCTGCCCGGCCGGCCGGGTCAGGACTCGCCCTGACCCGGCCGGCCGGCGGACGGTGCCGCTTCTCCCGGGACGGCACCGTCCGGCTCCTCGCGCCCGGCGTCCTCCTCCGCGGTCAGCCGGGCGCCGGTCAGCTTGTCCGGGTTGGTGACCGCGTACACGCCCCGCACCTGATCGCCCTGCGGGTTGAGATCCATGACGATGACCGCGTACGGGGAGTCCCCGGTGAAGACCACGGCCGAGGGATCCCCGTTGACATGCCGGTAGTGCACGTCAAGGGCGTGGTCCTGGCTGGCCGCGTAACTCGCCATCAGCCGGATGACCTTGTCCCGGCCCTTGACCGGGCGCAGCGCGGCGGAGCGGATCTTGCCGCCGCCGTCCGTCCACATGGTCACATCGGGCGCCAGCATCTCCATCAGGGCGGTGATGTCACCGCCGAGCGCGGCGGTGATGAACCGTTCGGTCACCTGCTTCTGGACATCCGGGTCGGCCTGGTGGCGCGGACGGCGGGCGTGGACATGGCCACGGGCCCGGTGGGCGAGCTGCCGGATCGCCGAGGGGCTGCGGTCCAGGATGGCCGCGATCTCGGTGTGCTGGTAGGCGAACACCTCGTGCAGTACGAACACCGCCCGCTCCAACGGGCTCAGTGTCTCCAGCACCACGAGCAGGGCCATGGACACCGACTCGGCGCGCAGCGCGTCCTCGGCGGTGTCGGGGACGGCGGGGTGCTGCGACACCAGGGGTTCCGGCAGCCACGGTCCGACGTAGGTCTCGCGGCGGCGGCTGATCGAGGCGGCCCTGGCCAGGGCCTGGTTGACCGCGATCCGGACCAGATAGGCGCGCGGATTGTCGACCTCCGCCCTCGTGTTCTGCTCATTCTTGCGCGCCCAGGACAGCCAGGTCTCCTGGAGCACGTCCTCGGTGTCGGACACACAGCCCAGCAGGTTGTACACGATCGAGAACAGCAGTTCGCGATGGTCGACGAATAACTCTGTCGCCTCGTCGTGCGACCTCGCGGACCGTTCCCTCGTCGATCCCTCGGACATGTACGGATCTCCTCCTCCAGTCGTCCGCGCTTGCCACCAAGAGAGCCGACGACCCCCGAGTGTGACATCCCCTCCCCGGATGTGACCCATCTCTCACCAGGAGCACGCCAGATGACCACCCAGGAATTCACCCTCAACGACCTCATCCGCATCCTGCGCGCCGGCGCGGGGAGCGACGAGAACATCGACCTCGACGGCGACATCGCCGACACCGGCTTCGGCGACCTGGGATACGAATCCCTCGCCCTGCTGGAGACCGCCGGACGGATCGAGCGCGAGTACGGCATCGCCCTGCGGGACGACACCTTCTCGGTGGACGACACCCCGCGCACCGTACTGCTGGCCGTCAACGACCTGCTGACCGAAGCCCGCCGGGCCGGGTGAGCCCCATGACGCCACCGGAACAGCGTGTCGCCCTGGTCACCGGGGCCACCAGCGGTATCGGGCTGGCGGTGGCCCGGCTGCTGGGCGGTACCGGCCACCGGATCTTCATCGGGGCCAGAACCACCGACCACGTGACCGCGACCGTGCGGGAACTGTCCGGCCAGGGCATCGACATCGCCGGCCGCACCGTGGACGTCACCTCCGCGCCCGCTGTCACCGCCTTCGTCCGGGCCGCGGTCCAGCGCTACGGCCCCATCGACATCCTGGTCAACAACGCCGGCCGCAGCGGCGGCGGCACCACCGCCGACCTCACCGACGAACTGTGGGACGACGTCGTCGCCACCAATCTCACCAGTGTCTTCCGGATGACCCGGGAAGCGCTGACGGCCGGCGGCATGCGCGCGAAGGAGCACGGCCGGATCATCAACATCGCCTCCACCGCCGGCAAACAGGGCGTCGTCCTCGGCGCCCCCTACTCCGCCTCCAAACACGGCGTGGTCGGCTTCACGAAAGCGCTCGGCAAGGAACTCGCTCCCACCGGTATCACCGTCAACGCGGTGTGCCCCGGCTATGTCGAGACACCCATGGCCGAACGGGTCCGGCAGGGCTACGCCGCCGCCCACCGGACCACCGAGGCCGCCATTCACCAGGCGTTCGTGGCCAAGATCCCGCTCGGCCGCTACTCCACCCCCGAAGAGGTCGCCGGCCTGGTCGGCTATCTGGCCTCCGACAGCGCCGCCTCCATCACCGCTCAGGCACTCAACGTCTGCGGCGGACTGGGCAACTTCTGAGTGAGGACACCAACATGCCCCGGCACACACCGCGCCAGGCGGAGCACTCCATCACCATCGACGCCCCCGCCGAGACCATCTACCGGCTGATCGCCGACGTGACCCAGTGGCCACGGATCTTCCCGCCCACCCTGTACACCGACCAGCTGGAACGCTCCGGGTCCACCGAACGGATCCGGATCTGGGCCACCGCCGGCGGTGAGGTCAAGAAGTGGACCTCGCGCCGTACTCTGGACGCCGCCGCCCGCCGCATCACCTTCCGCCAGGATGTCACCGCACCCCCGGTGGCCGCCATGGGCGGAACCTGGATCATCGAACCGCACCCCACGGGCGGCTCCCTGGTTCGCCTGCTCCACGACTACCGCGCCGTCGACGACGACCCGGACGCGCTGGAGTGGATCGACACGGCCGTGGACCGGAACTCACAGGCCGAACTGGCCTCCCTGAAGTCCCAGGTGGAGGCCGCCGGTGCCGCCGAGGCCGCCACCTTCTCCTTCACCGACACCATCAGCCTCGGCGGCCGGGCCAAGGACGCCTTCGACTTCATCAACGACGCCGGCCGGTGGGCCGAGCGGCTGCCGCACGTCGCCGCCGTCGACCTGCGCGAGAACACCCCGGGGGTGCAGACCCTGGACATGGAGACCCGCGCCAAGGACGGCTCCACCCACCGCACCACCTCATTCCGGGTCACCTTCCCGCATCACAAGATCGTCTACAAGCAGGTCACCCTGCCCGCACTGCTGAGCCTGCACACCGGCTGCTGGACCTTCACCGACCGCCGGGACGGCGCCACCGTCTCCTCCCAGCACACCGTGGTCCTCAACACCGACCGTGTCACCGAGGTACTGGGCGCCGGCACGACCGTGGAAGAGGCCGCCTCCTACGTACGCGACGCCCTGTCGGCCAACAGCCGGGCCACGCTCACGCACGCCAGGAGCCACGCCGAGCGACTCCGCTGACCACCCCCCGACAGGACCGAAGGAAGGAGCGACACCTCATGGACACGGACACGGACACGGATGTGATCGTGATCGGCGCCGGGCCGACCGGGCTCATGCTCGCCGGCGAACTGCGCCTGGGCGGAGCCCAGGTCATCGTGCTGGAACAACTGGACCGGCCCACCGGGCAATCACGCGGCCTCGGCTTCACCGCCCGGGCCATGGAAACCCTCGACCAGCGCGGACTGCTGCCCCGCTTCGGCAGCACGGTGGAGACCAGCCCGCTGGGCCACTTCGGCGGAATCCGGTTCGACTTCGGGGTGCTGGAGGACGCGCACTTCGGCGCCCGTGGCATCCCGCAGGCGCGGACCGAGGCCGTACTGGAGGAGTGGGCCCGCGAACGCGGCGCCGACATCCGGCGCGGCTGGGAGTTCACCGCACTGCATCAGGACGAGCACGGGGTGGCGATCACCGCCCGCACGCCAGGGGGCACCCGGCGGCTGCGGGCCCGCTATCTGGTGGGCTGCGACGGTGGACACAGCGCGGTCCGCAAGGCCGCCGGGATCGGCTTTCCCGGCACCCCCGCCACCCGGCTGATGTACCTCGCCGACATCGGGGGCCACGACGTCGTCCCCCGCCCGCTGGGGGAGCGGCTGCCGCACGGCATGGTGATGGCCGCCCCCCTGGGGGAAGGCGTGCACCGGATCATCGTCTGCCCCCGGGACACCCCGGCCGGGGACGAGCACCGCGATCGGGTCGAGTACGCCGAAGTGGCCGACGCCTGGCGGCACATCACCGGAGAGGACATTTCCGCCGGTACGCCGCACTGGGTCAGCTCGTTCACCGACGCCACCCGGCAGGCCGTCCAGTACCGCAGCGGCCGGGTCCTGCTCGCAGGCGACGCCGCCCACATCCATCTCCCGGCCGGCGGACAGGGCATGAGCGTCGGCATCCAGGATGCCGTCAACCTCGGCTGGAAGCTGGCTGCCCGGGCCACCGGCCGGGTGCCCGACGCCGTGCTCGACAGCTACCACGACGAACGCCACCCCGTGGGGGTCCGGCTGCTCACCAACACCCGCGCCCAGGGCATGGTGTTCCTCGGCGGTGAGGAATCCGATCCGCTGCGCGCCCTGTTCGCCGAACTCCTGGATGACGACGAGGTCAAGCGGCATCTCGCCGGCGCCATCAGCCATCTCGACATCCGCTACGACCTGGGTCCCGGCAGCCACCCCCTGCTCGGCCGGCGGCTGCCCCGCCGCCCCCTGCGCGCCTCCACCGGGCCCGCCGTGACCACCGAACTGCTGCACCCGGCCCAGGGCGTGCTGCTGGACCTCGCGGACGACCCCGGGTTGCGCGCGGCGGCCGAGGGCTGGAAGGAGCGGGTGATCACCGTCACCGCCCGCCCGGACCCGGGGTCCCCGGGGGCCGAAGTCTTCGCCGGGGCCACCGCGGTACTGGTCCGCCCGGACGGGCATGTTGCCTGGACCGCCGAGGACGGGACGGACCCGGCCGCCGCTCTGCACCGCTGGTTCGGGCCGCCCGCGACCGCCGGCTGATGCCGTACCGGCTCCGTACCCCCCGTACGACCCCCCGCGCCCACCACCCCGCCGAAAGGGACCCCATGACACCGACCGCCGACACCACCGACACCGCCGGGGCACCGGCGGACCTGAACGACCGCACCGCCATCATCGAGGTCTGCGACCGGTATGTGCACCACCTCGATCACAGCCGGGACCACGACGACTGGTTCGGAACGGTCTTCACCGAGGACGCCCATCTGACGTTCCCGATGGGCGAATACCGGGGCTGGGAAGGGCTTGCCGGCTTCCAGCGGATGGCCCGGGACGCGGTGGAGCGCACCCACCACACCGCCACCAACCACACCGTGGAGATCGAGGGAGACCGTGCGCTGGTACGGGCCGGACTGAGCGCCGTGCATGTGCCCGACAGCAGCGACCCGGCCACCCACTTCGGCATCGGGGGACACTTCACCGCTGTCGTGGTGCGGGCTCCGGCGGGCTGGCGCATCCGCCGATTCGTCTTCGAACTGGTGTGGAGCACGGGCCGGCCGCCCCAGGACCTGCCGGGCTGAGGCGACGGGCGACGGGCGACGGGGCGCGGGCCGCCGGGTGCACGGGCCGCGCCCGGTCGCTCCCCGAAACGCCCTGTCGAGTGGGTTCGGCGAGCGGTAGAGTCCCGCTGGAAAGCGCTTACTGCGCTTGCTGTGGACTGCTGAGACCCTGCCCAGGTTCGGAGGAACCTCCCGCATGGCAACGCCCGAAGGGCCGCTCGACCACCACTACCGTGGCGAACACCCCGTACGCACCCTCGCCTACCTCTTCCGCGGCAGCCGCCCCCAGATCGCCGGCGCCCTCCTCGTCTTCGTCGTCAAGCACAGCCCCGTCTGGCTGCTGCCCCTGGTCACCGCCGCCATCGTCGACACCGTCGTCCAGCATCTGCCCATCAGCAATCTGTGGAGCAGTGCCGGCGTCGTCATGGTGATCCTGATCATCAACCCGCCGCTGCATCTGCTCTACGTCCGGCTGCTGTACGGCAGCATCCGCCGGGTCGGCACCGCGCTGCGCTCCGCGCTGTGCACCCGCATGCAGCAGCTGTCCATCGGCTACCACTCCCGGGTCAGCGCCGGCGTGCTCCAGGCCAAGGTGGTGCGGGACGTGGAGACCATCGAGCAGATGGTGCAGCAGTCATCGGACACCGGGCTCGGCGCCATCACCGTGCTCATCGGCGGGCTGGTCATCATCGGCGTGCGCACCCCCGAGTTCCTGCCCGTCTTCCTCCTCGTGGTGCCGGTCGCCGCCCTGCTGGTGATGCGGCTGCGCACCCGGCTGCGCACCCACAACGAGGAGTTCCGGCACGAGGTGGAGAACCTCTCCTCCCGGGTCACCGAGATGACCCGGCTGATCTCCGTCACCCGCGCCCACGGCCTGGAGCCCAGCGCGCTGCGCCGCATGGACCACACCCTGGGCAATGTGCTGCGCTCCGGGCTGCGCCTGGACCTGCTCAACGGCCGGTTCGCGTCGCTCGCCTGGGTGTTCCTCAACGCCCTGGGCGTGCTCTTCCTCACCGGCTCCGCCCTCATCGCCTACTACGAGGTGTGGGACCTGAGCGCCGGCGACGTGGTGATGCTCAGCGCGTTCCTGACCACCCTCACCAACTCCACCACCACCTTGATGGGTCTGGCCCCGGTGATCACCAAGGGCCTGGAGTCGGTACGGTCGGTCGGCGAGGTGCTTCAGGCACCGGCCCTGGAGGAGAACGAGGGCAAGACCGCGATGACCGCGCTGCGCGGCGCCATCGAGTTCGAGCACACCGGCTACCACTACGAGGACGCCGAACGGCCCTCGGTGCGCGACTTCACGCTCTCCGTCCGGCCGGGCGAGACCATCGCCCTGGTCGGCGCCTCCGGTGCGGGCAAGTCCACGGTGCTCAACCTCGTCATCGGCTTCATCCGGCCCACCGGCGGCCGGCTGCTGCTGGACGGCGCCGACATGAACACCCTGGATCTGCGCACCTACCGGCGCTTCGTGTCGGTGGTGCCCCAGGAGTCGATCCTCTTCGAGGGCACCATCCGAGAGAACGTCGCGTACGGCATGGACGACGCCGATGACGCCGCCGTGCACCAGGCGCTGCGCGACGCCAACGCCCTGGAGTTCGTGGAGCGGATGCCCGGCGGGCTCGACGCCGTGGTGGGGGAGAGCGGCGGCCGGCTGTCCGGCGGTCAGCGGCAGCGCCTGGCGATTGCCCGCGCCCTGATCCGCGACCCCCGGGTCCTCATCCTGGACGAGGCCACCTCCGCGCTGGACACCCGCTCCGAGGCGCTGGTCCAGGAAGCGCTGGGCCGCCTCGTCGCGGGCCGCACCACCTTTGTGGTGGCGCACCGGCTGTCCACGGTGCGCGGCGCCGATCGCATCGTGGTGATGCGGGACGGCGGCATCGCCGAGATCGGCACCCATGAGGAACTGCTGGCCCGGGGTGGGGCGTACGCGGTCCTGCAACGCGGCCAGCTCACCTAGGCGGTTTCGTTTGGATCATCGGGCGGACCAGAGGAAGATGCCTGCGATGTGGAGTCCGGCCAGGTAGATGGTGGCGGTCTTCTCGTAGCGGGTGGCGATGCCTCGTCACTGCTTCAGGCGGTTGATGCAGCGTTCGATGGTGTTGCGCTGTTTGTAGGTCTCGCGGTCGGATGCCGGTGGCCTGCCGCCTCGGCCGCCTCGACGGAGCCGGTGGCTGCGCTGGTCTGCGGGGACGGGGATTACGGCTTGGATGCCGCGTTTGCGCAGGTGCGCGCAGGTGCGCGCGGGAGGAGTACGCCTTGTCGGCCAGGACCACGTCCGGCCTGGTGCGGGGCCGGCCGCGCGGACGGGGAACGCGCAGGCGGGCCATGACCTCGGTGAAGGCGGGTGCATCACCGGCCCGGCCCGCGGTGAGGACGAACGCGAGGGGCCGGCAGCGGGCATCGGCGGCGAGATGGATCTTTGTGGTCAGTCCACCGCGGGAGCGGCCGATGGCACGGTCGGGCGGCTCGCCTGCCGGAGCCCCTTCTTACGGGCTCCGGCCGCGTGCTGGTCGGCCCGCACGATCGTGGAATCGACCGGGACGGCCCAGTTGAGGTCCTCGTCCGCGTCGGCCTGCGCCACCAAAGCGGTGAACACCCGCTCCCACGTGCCGTCGACGGCCCACATCCGCAGCCGGTTGCAGACCCCTCGCCAGTTACCGTACTTCTCCGGCAGGTGGACCCACTGCGTGCCGGTCCGGAACTTGAAGGCGATCGCGTCGATCACCTCACGACGGTCACGCCAGCGGCCACCCCGCTTCGGCGTCCGGCCCGGGAGCAACGGCTCGATCCGCGCCCACTGCGCATCAGTCAACGGCGCACCCGGACCAACGACCGACTGATCCAAACGAAACTGCCTAGGCGTGGTGTCCCGCAGCGTTGTTCACGCGCCCTCCGGGCCTCCGTGCCTCCGGGCCCCCGCCGTGCGCCGCCCCCGTACGGTCAGCCGGCGCTGTCCGGTGCGCGCCGGTAGCGGATGCCGGGCCGGCCGTCGATGTCGATGTCCGCCACCGCCGTGAACCCGTTGTGGCCCAGCACCGCCCGCGATGCCGGATTGTCGAGGGTGGTGACGGCGGTGAGCGAGGTCAGCCCGTACCCGGTGGCCGCCAGCCGGCACAGTTCGCCCACCGCCGCCTTGGCGACGCCGCGCCCCGCGGCTCGTTCCGCGATCCGGTAGCCCAGCTCGGCCGTGCCCGCCGCCGGGTCCACGTCCACCAGGTTGACCCGGCCGATCAGCTCACCGTCCGTGTCGATGAGCACATGGAAGTGGATCGCCCCGGTGGCCTGTTCGGCCAGCAGAGCCCGGTGCCGGGCGGCGAACTCCGCGAAGTACGCGTCGCCCCGGTCCGGGATCGAGCGGGCGAAGAAGGCGCGGTTCGCCCGCTCGAAGGCCAGCAGCGCGGGCGCGTGATCCTCGCGCAGCCGTTCCAAGGTGAACATGCCGGACAGTGTACGGAGCCGGTCAGTCCTCCAGCAGCGTCAGTTCCATCCCCACCAGCCGCACCGGATCGCTCACCGTCTCCATGACGGTGATCCGGCCGTCCTCGACCGTGAACATCGCCGCCGCCACCGCGCGGCCCCCTGCCCGGGTGACCGACCCGATCCGGCCGTCCACCAGCGCGAGCCGCGCCGTTCCGTACATCCGGGCGAACCGCGAGGCGCCCCGCGCCAGCCGCTCCGCCCCCCGCACCAGCTCCCCGGCGTCCGAGCGCAGCACCACATCCGGGTGCAGCACCGTGACCAGTCCGTCCAGATCCCCCTCCCGGGCGGCGGCCAGGAACGCCGTCACCACCGCCCGCCGCCGGGTGTCCGCCGCCCCGCCGCCGGGCACCACACCCGGGCCGGCGCCCCGCACCCGCCGCCGCGCCCGGGACGCCAGCTGCCGGGTCGCCGCCTCCGTGCGGCCCACGATCGGGGCGATCTCCTCGTACGGCACGGCGAACAGGTCGTGCAGCACGAACGCCAGCCGCTCCGCCGGGCCCAGCGTCTCCAGCACCACCACCAGCGCGGCCCCCACCGAGTCGGCCAGCAGCGCCGCCCGCTCCGGATCGGCGGCGGCGTCCGGCTCCGCGGCGGCGCCCGGCTCGTACCCCTGGGGCAGCGGCTCCTCGTGCCGCGTCCCCCGCGAACGCAACAGATTCAGGCACACCCGCCCGGTGATCGTGGTCAGCCAGCCGCCCGGATTGGCGACCCCGGCGTCCCCCGCCCGGGAGGCGCGCAGCCACACCTCCTGCACGGCGTCCTCGGCCTCGGCCGTCGAGCCGAGCATCCGGTGCGCCATCGCCCGCAGCCGTGGCCGGTGCTCCTCGAACCGCGCCGCCAGGGCCTCCCGCTCGTGCTCGTCCATCGATTCACTCCTCGCCCGTTCCCGCTGTCACCTGGATGACCCGCGCGAGGGCTGATTCGTGACGCGTGCTCAACCCGTTACCCGCCGGTACTGCCGAAGTTATTGACGGTTCACTGCCACAACCCTAGGTTGACCGGGCGGTTGACCGGAGGACGTGGGCAAAGGGGGGTTTCCCGGCCACCGTCCCCGGCTGTCGTACATCGTCGTGCGCGCCTGCCCTCGGGAGACAAACCATGCGAAGAAGCACCTGGATTCTGTCCGGTACGGCCGCCGTACTGGTCGCCGCGTCGGCCGTGACCCGGTTCGCCGTGTATCCGGAGGTGCACCAGCTGCCCTCCGACACCGACAGCCTCTTCGCGTACACCGGCACCGCCTCGCTGCTGAACGCCGAAGCCCTGGAGCAGGGCGATGTGGCCAATGCCTTCCTCACCGACATACCGGTGTCGGTGGAGCGCCACGTCAAGGTGGTGGACACCGACGGCGGTACGGCCGTGGTCACCGACGACGTGACCGTCATGGGCCCGGACGGCTCCGCACTGTCCGCCACCGCGCACCGCTGGGCCGTGGACCGCACCGAGCTGACCGACCGCCCGGCGCCCGAGGGCAGCGAGGCCGAGGAGCACCAGGGCCTGGTGATCTCCTGGCCGCTGGAGCCCAAGGAGGACGATTACACCTTCTGGGACCCGACCACCGCCACCGAGGCCCCCGCCGTCTACGACCGCACCGAGGACCTGCAGGGCCGTACCGCCTATGTGTACGTGATCGACGCCGCCGGTCCGCTCGGCGACCCGGCCATCAGCGAGCGGCTGCCGCAGGCCCTGCCCAGGGACCTCATCGCGGGCATCGCCCAGACCCTGCCCGCCGAGCAGCTGCCGCCCGCCGAGGCCCTTGCCGCGCTCCCCGAGCTGGTGCCGCTGACCTACGCGGCCACCGTGCAGCGCACGGCGTGGATCGACTCCGAGACCGGCATCGTGCTGGACGGCGCGCTCCAGCAGACCATCGTGGCCCAGACGGCGGGCCCCGACGGCCAGCCGGTGACCCTCGCCCCGGTCAACTCCATGGCGATCCAGGGCACCGAGGACGGGATCGCCGAGCGCGCCGACGACGCGGCCGACGCGGCCCGGATGCTGTGGCTGATCAGCGTGCTGGCCCCGCTCGGCCTGGCCGGGGTGGCCGTGGTGCTGCTCGCCGTGGCCGCCACCCTTGAGGTACGGTCCCGGCGCCGCCCGGCGACCGACTGACCGCCGGGACCGCCCGTCCGGCTGCCGGCTCCCTCCAGTGTCGCGGGGAGCCGGCGGCCGGTCAGGCCCTTCCGTGCGCCGCGCGGGACCGGCGGGCCGCCGAGTCCAGCGCCACCGCCAGCGCCAGCACCAGACCGGTGATGATGAACCGGAACGACGAGTCCAGATCCAGCAGCGTCAGCCCGCTGGAGATCGACTGGATCACCAGAATCCCCAGCAGCGCCGAGAACGCGCTGCCCCGGCCGCCGAACAGCGACGTCCCGCCGATCACCGCCGCCGCGATCGCGTTCAGGTTGACGTCCCCGGCCCCGCTCGCCTGATTCGCCGCCGCCAGCCGGGCCGCCGCCAGCACCCCGCCCAGCGCCGCCAGCGACGCGCACAGCACGAACACCGAGGTGTACGTGCGCCGTACGTTGATCCCCGCCCGCCGCGCCGCCTCCGCGTTGCCGCCGACCGCGAACACCGAGCGGCCCCATCCGGTGCGGGTCAAGGCGTAGTTCAGCACCAGCACCAGCGCCACGAAGGCGACGAACATCCACCCCACCCCCCGGCCCTGGTTCAGATACCAGACCGCGAAGCCGCCACCCGCCAGCACCAGCGCGCTGCGCGCCACCAGCAGCGTGCCGGAGCGGGCCGACAGACCGGCCGCCCGCCGGGTACGGGCCAGCGCGCGGCCGGAGCCGAACAGCGCCAGCGCACCGGCCGCCACCAGCACGTACGACAGCCACGCCGGGACGAACGCCAGCTGCGCGAAGCGCACCAGACCCGAGTCGTAGGGCAGATTGATGGCCCCGGTGGAGCCCAGCAGATACAGCTGCACCCCCAGGAAGCTGAGCAGCCCGGCCAGCGTCGCCACAAAGCTGGGCACCCCGAGCCGGGTGACCAGTTGCGCGTACAGCCAGCCGATCGCCGCGCCGGCCCCGATCGCCGCCGCCAGCGAGAGCGGCAGCGGCCAGCCGGAGTTGACGAAGGTGACGGCGGTCAGCGCGGCGGACAGGCCGCTGACCGAGCCGACCGACAGATCGATCTGACCCACCAGCAGCACACACACCACACCGAGCGCGATCACCCCGACCGCGACGGACTCCATGAGGAGATTGACCAGATTGGCGCTGGAGAGAAACACCGGGTTGAGGAACTGGAACACCGTCCAGATGACCGCCAGACCGGCGATGATCGGCAGCGGACCGACATCCCCGGCGCGCAGCCGCTCCCAGCCGGCCCGTGACACCTCCCGCCAGCCGCCGCTGCCGCCGTGCCGCAGCCGTTCGTCCAGCAGATCCAGCGGGGCGGCGGCTTCGGTCTCACTCATCGTCCTGGCCCTCCGGTACCGGCACCGCGCCGACGATCGCCGCGATGATGTCCTGCTCGGACACGGCGGCGGCGTCGAAGAGCCCGTTGTTGCGGCCGAGGCGCAGCACGGCCACCCGGTCGGCCACCGCCCGGACGTCCGCCATGTTGTGACTGATCATGATCACGCCAAGGCCGCGGTCCCGCAGCCGCCCGATCAGCGCCAGCACCTCCGCGGTCTGGGCCACGCCCAGCGCGGCGGTCGGCTCGTCCAGCACGATCACCTTCGGATCGCCGAGCAGCGACCGCGCGATCGCCACCGTCTGCCGCTGACCGCCCGACAGCGAGGCCACCGGGACCCGTACCGTGGGGATCTTCGCCGACAACTGCCGCAGCAGCTCCCAGGACCGCAGCTCCATGGTCACCTCGTCCAGCCGGCCGCGCCGCAGCTCCCGGCCCAGAAACAGGTTCTCGACCACATTGAGGTTCTCGCACAGCGCCAGATCCTGGAACACCGTGGCGATGCCCAGCGCCTGGGCGCCGGCCGGCGAACCGATCGTCACCCGCCGGCCCTCGAAGGTGATCGTTCCGCTGTCCGCGCGGTGCACCCCCGCCAGCACCTTCACCAGCGTGGACTTGCCCGCCCCGTTGTCGCCGACGACCGCGACCACCTCACCGGCCGCCACCTCCAGATCGACCCCGCTGAGCGCCGCCACCGCGCCGAAGTTCTTGGCCATGCCGCGCAGCGAAAGCACCACCGACATCCCCGCCCCCTCAGCCCGCGTCCGCCGCGATGCCCAGCGCCTCGCACGCCGCCGCGTACTGCGCGGTGCACACCTGCGCGACGGTCAGCTGATCGGAGCCGGTCACCACCTCGGCGAGATTGGCCGCCGTCACCACCGTCGGCTCGAAGAGCTGCGCCGGGGTGTCGAAGAGGGTGGTCTCACCGGCCGGTTCCTCGCCCTGGATGAACCGGTACGTCACCTCCGCCGCCGCCTCGGCCACGATCTTGATCGGCTTGGAGATGGTGTTGAACTGGTCGCCCGCCGCGATCCGCTGCGCCGCCGCTACCTCGAAGTCATTGCCGGTGACGGGCGGAACCGGCACCCCGGCCGCCTTGAACGCGGCGATCGCCCCGCCGCCCGTACCGTCGTTGGCGGCCACCACCCCGGCGATCCCGTCACCGAAGCGGGTGATCTGACCGCTCACCCACTCCTGGGCCTTGGCCGGCTGCCAGTCGGGGGTGTCGAACTCGGCCAGCAGCTCGAAGCCGCTGTCGTCGATCGCGTTGTGGATGCCCTGCCTGATGAGCCCGGCGGCGGCGTCGGTGGGGGAGCCGTTGACCTGGAGCAGCCCGCCCTGCGCGCCGGAGGCCCGCAGCTCCTCGACGAGGGAGGCGCCGATGGACTCGCCGATCTTCTCGTTGTCGAACGATATGTAGTAGTCGGGCGCGGTGCCCAGGACCGGCCGGTCGTAGGCGATCACCGGGACGCCCTCGGCGCGGGCGGCCTGGACGATGCCGGCCGCCGCGTTGGAGTCGACCGGGTCGATGACGATGGCGCTCACGCCCTGCGCGAGGGCGGAGTTGGCCTGCTGCTGCTGGCGGGAGGCGTCGGCGTTCGCGTTGTTGTAGATGACCTCGCAATCGCCGCACAGCTCCTTCATCCGCGCCTCGAACAGCGGGCTGTCGTACAACTCGTAGCGGGGCGAGGCGATGTCCGGCATGAGGAACGCGATCTTGTCGCCCCCGCCCCCCGACTTGTCGTCGGACCCCTCCTGAGCGGCACAGCCGGTGGCCGCGACGGCGGTGGTCAGGGCGGTCAGAGCGGCGGCGGTGAGCGTGAGGAGTCGGTGTCTGCGCACGGCGGTTGTCCTTTCACAGCGGGGCACGGCAGGTCACGACGGGACGGGACGGTTGAGGCAGAGCAGCGCGGCGGGTCCACAGGCGTCGGCGGGCAGCGCGATTTCGGTGACGGCCACGTTCTCCAGCCGGGGGAGGATGCGCCGGTAGTCGGCGAGCGGCAGCCCCAGCAATTGGCACAGGGCGAGCCGCAGTACGGTGCTGTGCGCGACGACCAGCACGGTGCGGTCCAGGTGGGCGGCGCCGATCGCCCGCAGGGCTGCGGCGGCCCGCGCGGCGGCCTCGGCGGGCGGCTCGGCGCCGGGGAACGGATGCGCCACCGGATCGGCCACGAAGGCCCGCACCAGCTCCGGATCGGCCTCGGCGCGGGTACGCCCCTCCAGGGTGCCGAAGTCCGCCTCGCGCAGGCGGGGTTCCAGCTCGACAGCGGTGCCGACCGCGTCGGCGGCCGGCCGGGCGGTCCGTACGGCCCGCCCCAGCGGCGAACTGACCACCACCTCCACCCCCTCGGCCACGGCGACCTGGGCCAGCGCCGCCGCCTGCCGGTCCCCGGCCGCCGTCAGCGCCGGATCGGTCCGCGCCCCGGCGTACCGGTTCTCCCGGTGCCACACGGTCTCCCCGTGCCGTACCAGCAACAGCCGTCCACCGCGCCCCATCCCGCTCACCACCCCTCCCGGAGCACCGGTCCCGGCCCACCCGTACGACACGCCGCACGACCGCGACGCCGCCGCCCGCCGCTGCCGCCGGTCCGGGCCGCGGCCGGGCTCCGTGGCGCGGCCCGGCGACCGCACCGGGGAACGCCGCCCGCACGCCCGCCCCCCGACACGGCGACACACCACCGGTCCGCCGGCCGGCCCACGCGCCTGGCACCCGCCGGGCCGCCGACGCCGACTCCCGGACCGCCCCCCGACACCAGCCCGCCCCGGCCGGACGCCACCACGGTGGCCCGGCCCGCACCGCGCGGACACCGGCTCCCCGGCCATCCACCAGCGGCCGTTGAGCGTCCGGCCGGTCCGGCGCCGGCGCGGTCGGGCGGCGCCGTGGCGGTGCGAGGTGTGCGATCCGGTGCGGGCCCGGCGCGGTCGGGCATCTCCGTGGTGATGCGGGGCGTCCGTTTCCGGCCGCGAGCGGTCCGTTGCCCGCCGCCGGTCGTCGGGCGCCCGGCCCGGGCGGGCTCGGCACGGGTCGGTGGCCGCGGTGTCATTCGGTGGGTTTCCGCATCGCCCCCGCCGGCCGGCCGGCTCCCGCCGGACCTCCGGGCGGCCTCGTGGCCGGTCATGAGCCGCCGCCGTTCGCCCGGTGGCACAGCGGTTCGCCCCGGCGCCAGCGGTCGGCTTCCGCAGCCACCATCGTGGCGGCCCGTTCCGCCACCGCGCGGCTCGCTCCCGCCAGATGCGGGGTCAGGACCAGGTTCGGCGCGCCGCGCAGCGGGTGGTCGTCCGGCAGCGGCTCCACGTCGTAGACGTCCAGCGCCGCGGCGAACAGCCGGCCGTCGTGCAGGGCGGCTGCCAGCGCGCCGTAGTCCAGCAGACCGCCGCGTGCGCAGTTCACCAGCACCGCGCCGCGCGGCAGCGCGGCCAGTTCGGCGGCGCCGATCAGGCCCGCCGTCTGCGGCGTCAGCCGCGCGTGCAGCGACAGCACCGTGCTGGCCGCCAGCAGTTCCGGCAACTCCACCACCCGTACCCCCTCCGGCAGTGCCGCCGGGTCCGCGTACGGGTCGGCGACCAGCACCCGCGCGCCCATCGCGGCCAGCGCCGCCGCCACCCGCCCGCCGACCGCCCCGGCCCCCACCAGCCCCACCGTGGCGCCCGCGATCTCCAGCCCCGTCGCCTCGTACGCGAACTGCCCGCCGTCCCAGCGCCCGGCCAGCACCCCGGCGTGCGCCTGCGGAATGCGCCGCATCGCCGCCAGCATGAGGGCGATGGTGTGCTCGGCCGTCGACGCCGCGTTGCGGCCCGGCGCGTACGTCACCGCCACCCCGTACTCGGCCGCCGCCGCCAGATTGGCGTTCACCGGGCCGCCGCGCGACACCGCGAACAGTTCAAGATCCGGGCAGGCCGCCAGCACCCGCCGGGTCAGCGGCGCCATCTGCGTGAGGCACACCCGTACCCCCGCCAGCGCCTCGATCAGCTGATCCTCGGTCCCCGACGCCTCCATCACCTCCCCGACCGGCCCGAACGGCACCTGCGGCCAGGGCAGTTCCAGCTCCCGCACCCGCCACGCCGACGGCCCGCCGCCCGCCGCCCGCAGCGCCGCGACCAGCAGCCGGTTGAGTACGAATCGGTCACCGGCGGCCAGCACCGGGATCGGTTCCTCCACGGTCGTCGTCCCTTTCTCTCGGAACTCGCGGTCAGCCCAGCCAGCCGCGCTCGGCGAGCGCGGCGACCAACGCCTCGTAGCCGGGGGTGAGCCGGGCGGTACGGTCCGGGTCAGGCTCCAGCGTGCGGCGCACCCGCACCAGCCGCCGCGCCGCCGCCGGGATGTCGCCGCGCACCGCGCCCGCGGCCAGCACGGCCATGCCCAGCGCCGGTTCGGGGTTCTCCGGCAGCCGCACCGGCACTCCGAGCATGTCGCAGCGCAGCTGGTTCCACCACGGGTTGCGCGCCGCCCCGCCGGTGAACGTCACCGGGCCGCCCACATCGGCGCCCGACGCCGCCAGCACCCCGAACGCCAGCCGCTCGATGTGCGCCACCCCCGTGCACACCGCCGCGAAGTCCCGCGCCGCGTCCCCGGTGCGGACGGCGAGCGGTCCGTCCCCGAGAAAGCCCCGCGCCCCCGAGGCCACGAACGGAAACCGCTCCCCGTGCCCGACCAGCGGGTAGCACACCGGCAGCGCCGCCAGGTCCACCCCGGCCGCCGCCCGCGCGGTCAGCGCCCGCAGATCGGCGCCCGGGAACAGCGCCCGTACCGCCCCGGCCCCCGTACTCGACGCCCCGCCCGGCAGCCACCGCCCGTCGTACGGAGCCCGGTGCGAGTACACCGCGCCGGCCGGGTCGCGCGGCAGCGCCGCGCTCACCCCCTTGAGTGTCAGCGTCGTCCCCAGCACCGCGTTCCACTCGCCGACCTCAAGCGCCCCCGCGCCCAGCTGGGCCGCGCACCCATCGGTCATCCCGGCGATCACCGGCGTGCCGTACGGCAGTCCGGTACGGGCCGCCGCCGCCCGGCACACCTCGCCGAGCACGCTGCCGGGGCGTACCACCTCCGGCAGCAGCCCCGGGTCGATGCGAAGCCGACCCAGCACCCCGGCCGGCCAGCGGTCGCCGAGCAGGTCGTAGCCGGTCTTCAGGGCGTGCGAGGTGTCGGCGGCCACCGGGTGCCCGACCAGCGCGGCGGCCACCACATCCGGCTGGTGCGCCAGCCGCACCGCCCCGTCACCATCCGTCAGCAGCCCGGCGTCCCGCCACCACAGCAGCTTCGGCAGCGCCCAGGCCGGCTGCATCCGGTAGCCCAGCTCCTCCCACAGCCCGCCCCCCGCCTCCTGCGCCTCGGCGGCCAGCGCGCCCGCGCGGGCGTCGTCGTACATCAGTCCCGGGGTACGCGGCACCCCGTCGCGGCCGGTGAGCAGCACGGTTCCGGAGGTGGCGCACACCGCGAGCGCGCCGACCGGTCGCCCGCGCAGCGCCGCCGACAACTCGGCGAGCGCGTCGGCGCTGTGCCGCCACCAGGACGCCGGGTCCTGTTCGTGCCGCGCCCCGTCGCGCCGGCCGCGCAGCGGGCGGGCGGTGGCCGCCACGGTACGGCCCCGGTCGTCGACGGCCAGCGCGCGGACGCTCTGGGTGCCGAGGTCGACCCCGATCCACACCGGCTCAGACATCGGACCGCCACCCCTGCCAGCGGGTCGCGGCCAGTTCCCTGGTGGCGAGGAACTCGGCGTGTTCGCGGTCGTGGAAGTCACGCAGCTCCGGGGAGGGTTCGTAGCGGTGCCCGGGGTGCACGAGCGCGTCGGCGGCGGCCGTCAGATCGGGGTAGGCGCCGAGTGCGGTGAGCCCGGACAGCAGGGCGCCCTTCGCGCCGACCTGGCTGTCCCGGGAGGAGAGCGCCGGCACCCCGGTGATGTCGGCGATCAGGGCGCACCACAGCGCGCTGGCCGCGCCGCCGCCGCACAGCGCCAGCTCGGTGGGGTGGTGCGGGGCGGCCTCCAGACAGTCCCTGATGACGTGCGCCAGGCCCTCCAGCACGGCGCGCGCCACATGCTCGCGGCGGTGGTGGAACAGCGTTCCGGTGATCAGCCCGCTGGCCGCCGGGTCCAGGAACGGGGCGCGTTCTCCGGCCGGCGACAGGTACGGCAGCACGCGCAGCCCGGCGGCGCCCGGCGGAACCCGGGCGGCCAGTTCGGACAGTTCGCGGTGGTCGCGCAGCCCGAGCAGTTCCACCGCCCAGTCGAGGACGCCGGTGCCGGCCAGGGTGGGGAAGGCTCGCATGAACAGCCCGGGCGTGCCGAAGTCCAGGGTCAGGCCGGCGGGTTCGCCCTCGTGCGGCGCCGCCGCCTCGATGAGGACTTCGGTGCACAAGGTGGTGCCCAGCACGCAGGTGGCCTGCCCGGCGGTGGTGGTGCCGGTGCCCAGGGCGGTCGCCACCACGTCGTACGGGGCGAGCACCACCGGGGTGCCGGAGGGCAGCCCGAGCTGCCCGGCGGCCGGGGCGGTGAGGGGGGCGACCAGCTCACCTTCGGTCAGCAGCGGCGGCAGGAGCGTACGGTGTGCGGTCAGCCCGTACCACTCGATCAGCCGCTCGGAGTAGGAGCGGGTGCGGATGTCCAGCCAGGGCGCGGACGCCTCGGAGGGGTGCAGGCCGAGTACCCCGGTCAGCCGCAGGTAGAGCCAGCTGCCGCAGGTGAGTACGGCGTGGGCGGCGCGCAGGGCGTGCGGCTCGCGGTCGGCGAGCACCCGCAGGATGGCGTTGGGCAGCCCGGCGTTGGTCAGTGAGGCGTTGTCGCGGTAGGCGCGTTCCAGGATGCCGTCGGTGCGCCAGTGGCGGACGACGTCGGCGGCGCGGGCGTCGTTCCACAGCACGGCGGGGCGTACCGGGCGGTGCCGGGCATCCACCAGCCAGGCGCCGTCGCCCTGGGCGGTGAGCGCCAGCAGGCTCACGGGGCGGGCCACCTCGGCGACCGCCTCGCGGATCGCGGCGGCCACCGCGGACCAGACCTCGTCCATGTCCTGTTCGGCGGTGCCGGGTGTGGGGTGGCGGACCTCGGTGTCGCGGCGGCTGACCGTCAGTTCCCGTCCGGCGGAGTCGAACACCACCGCCTTGATCACGGTGGTGCCGGCGTCCACGCACACCGCGACTTCCGTATCCCGCCTCGCCGCCATCTTGCCGCACCTCTTTCCGGCCGACCCCGATGTGACGCGTATTACACGCAGGCTCCCGCTATTTCGCAACTTTTAACATCGATCTTGGCGGCGCGCGTCGCGCGGCACGGCGAAACGGCAGTTGAGAGCAGTCATGGGCATGTCGAGTCCGCCCCGTCAACCGGGTGAACTTCACATCACGTAGCAGAACTGAACGGCCGTCAGCCGCCCTCCAGCACATCGATCCGGGCACCCCGCGCCCGCAGCTCGCGCACCGTGCGCGGCGCCGTACCGCCGTCCACCACCACCCGGTCGAACTCCGCCAGCGCCGCCAGCCGGTGCGGCGCCCGGCGGTCGAACTTGGAGTGGTCGATCAGCGCCACCGTCCGGGACGCCGCGGCCACCAGCGCCCGCCGGGTGATCGCGGTGCGCAGCGACTGGAGGTAACACACCCCGTCCGCCACCGCCGTGGTCGACACGAACAGCAGGTCGGGCCGGATGCCGGCCGCCGCGTCCGCCGTGTCCTGCCCCAGGAAGGAGTCGTACGCCGCGTCGTACCGGCCGCCGAGCCCCACCAGCTCGATGCCCGGCTGCGCCGCCAGCGCCCGGATCACCGGCAGGAAGTGCGTCACCACCGTGAGCGGCGCCCGCTCCGGCAGCATGCGGGCCAGCACCAGCGACGTCGTGCTGTCGTCCAGCGCCACCACCTGCCCGGATTCCACCTCGGTGGCCAGCACCTCCCGCGCGATCGCGGCCTTCGCCGCCACCTGGGCCTGCATCCGGTGCTCCAGATCCCCGTGGAAGGTGGTGGTGGGCGCGCTGGTCGCGCCACCGCGCACCTTGTGCAGAAACCCGCGCCGGGCCAGCTCGTCCAGATCCCGGTGCACCGTCATGATGCTCACGCCGTAGTCGCGGGCCAGCGCGTCCACCCGTACGAACCCGGCCTCGGCCACCTGGCGCCGCATGGCCACCCGCCGCAACTCCGGATTCCGCCGTGCCCCGTCCGCCGCCATGGGATCACCCGCCATCCGCCCAGCATCGCACGCGCGGGGCGTGGTCAGCCGGTGAGACGGGTCTTGTGAAGGCGGCGCGACAGTCGCTAGTTTCTGCCGCCCCAACCCCAACCAACGGATCAGGAGCCTCAGTTGAGACTTCCCGTCGCCGCTGCCGCCGCTGCCGCGTTACTCGTGGTGGGCGCCGTACTCCCCGCCGGGGCCAGCGCCAGCTCCGCCAGCGCCACGACCGCCACGACCGAACCCACCGTCCCCGCCGCCCCCGACCTGGCGGACGACCGTACCGCCGGCGCCTATCTGCGCGACGACGGCGCCCTGGTGGTGACCGTCACCGACGAGGCCGCCGCGCGGGAGGTCACCGAGGCCGGGGCCGTACCCGAGCGGGTGACGCGGAGCGCCGCCGATCTCACCGCCGTCACCGACGACCTCGCCGCCCGGGCCGCGATCCCCGGCACCGCCTGGGGCATCGACCCCGTGGCCAACCAGGTGCGGGTCACCCACGACGAGAGCGTCACCGGAGCCGACCTGGCCCGGCTGCGCGCCGCCGTCGCCGACCACGGCGCCGCCGCCCGGCTGGAGGCGGCCGGGGGCACTCTCGCTCCCACCATCGCCGGAGGTGATGCCATCTGGGCGAACGGCTACCCGTGTTCGCTCGGCTTCCAGGTCACCGACGGCACCGACGAATATTTCCTGACGGTCGGTCACTGCACCAACTACTTCCCGAACTGGTACGCCGACGCCGCCGAGACCGTACCGCTGGGGACGGTCGTGGCCGGCAGCTTCCCCGGTGCCGACTACGGCATCGTCAAGTACACCAACCCGGACATCGCCAAGGACCGCGCCGTCAACACCTACGACGGCGGCGCACAGCCCATCACCGCGCTCGCAGACCCCGTCGTCGGCCAGCGCATCGCCCGCAGCGGCCGTACCACCGGGGTCCACACCGGCAACGTCACCGCGCTGGATGTCACCGTCAACTACGCCCAGGGCACCGTCACCGGACTGATCCAGACGGACGCCTGCGCGATGGCCGGCGACAGCGGCGGACCGCTTTACGCGGGCAGCACCGGGTACGGACTGCTGTCGGGCAGCACCGCCTCCTGCTCCATCCCCAACCCGGTCAGCTTCTACCAGCCGGTGACCGGGCTGCTGGACACCTACGGGCTCTCGCTGAACTGAGCCGACGGCGTACGGAGTCGGCGCCGAGTGGCGTGGGAGCGCTTCCAAGTAGGGCGTGTCCATGCCACTATCCGAGGGCGCGACCTACTCCACCTGACGCATCCGCCCCCGTGCGGACACGAAGGGACCAAGGTGAAGAACCCCGGAGTTCGCCCGGCGGGACGCCGGCTCCGTACCGTACTCGCCACCCTCCTCGGCGCCCTCGCGCCCCTCCTCGCGGCCACCCTCCTCACCGCGCCACCGGCCGCCGCCGCCCAGCTCACCGAAGTCACCGGCTTCGGCAACAACCCCAGCAACCTGCGGATGCACCTGTACGTGCCCGACAGCGTCCAGCAGCGCCCCGCCGTCCTGGTGGCCGTGCACTACTGCACCGGCACCGGCCCGGCCTTCTACTCGGGCACCGAATTCGCCTCGCTCGCCGACCGCTACGGCTTCATCGTCATCTACCCCTCCGCCACCCGCAGCGGCCAGTGCTTCGACGTCTCCTCACCGCAGGCGCTGCGCCGGGACGGCGGCAGCGACCCGGTCGGCATCCGCTCGATGGTCGACTATGTGCAGCGCACCCACGGCAGCGACCCGGAACGGGTGTACGCGACCGGCGCGTCCTCCGGCGCGATGATGACCAATGTGCTGCTCGGGGTGTACCCCGATGTGTTCAAGGCGGGCGCGGCGTTCGCCGGGGTGCCGTTCGGCTGCTTCGCCACCACCGACGGCTCCGGCTGGAACAGTGCCTGCGCCCAGGGGCAGATCAGCCGCACGCCGCAACAGTGGGGCGACCTCGTACGGGCCGCCTACCCCGGCTACAGCGGGCCCCGGCCGCGCATGCAGATCTGGCACGGCACCGAGGACGACGTGCTGCGCTACCCGAACTACGGCGAGCAGATCAAACAGTGGACGCAGGTGCTCGGCGTCAGCCAGACGCCCGCGTACAGCGACCAGCCGCAGGCCAACTGGAACCGCACCCGGTACGGCGGCACCGGCGCCCAGGCGCCGGTGGAGGCGATCAGCCTCCAGGGCACCGGTCACAACGTGCCGGGCGGTGGCATGGCGGCGCGGGTGATCACGTTCTTCGGACTCGACCAGGGCGGCGGCGACCCGGGCCCGGGTCCTGGCCCCGACCCCCAGCCGGGCGCCTGCCGGGTGGGAGTCACCACCAACGCCTGGAACACCGGGCTCACGGCGGAGGTGACCCTCACCAACACCGGCTCGGCGGCGGTGACCGGCTGGTCACTGACCTTCGCCCTGCCGGCCGGCCAGGCCATCACCTCCGGCTGGAACGCCGGTTACACCACCTCCGGCGGCACCGTGACGGCGACCCCGGTCGCCCACAACGCGACCATCGCCCCGGGCGCGTCCGCCGCCTTCGGCTACCAGGCCACCCACACCGGCAACAGCGGCCCCCCGACCGCCTTCACCCTCAACGGCGCGACCTGCACGAGGGCCTGACCCGAGGCCCAACCGCTGTCCCCAGCACCGGGAGGCAAGCCGGCACCACGCGCCCTCCGGGCCCGCCGACGCTTCGGCCACGGCGGCGCCGGCCCGCCGCGCATTACGGCTCCTGCGCCGCGCCTCCCCGGGCCGCCACCCCCGCGCGGTCCGGGGAGGCGCCGGGCGCTCCCGGCGGAAGGGAGGTCGTACGCTCCTCCGCGCGGCCCGGCCCTTCGCCGGGACGGGTCTCCTGGTCGGACACCGTGTCCCGGTCGGACCCGGTCGGACCCGGTCAGACCCGGTACGGGCCCGGCCTTCCGGCCGGCCGTGGCGGTCTCGTCCCGGGGGCGGGTCCGCCCGCCCCTTCGGACGGCCGTCGGGCCGGGTGGGTCCGGCGCCTCGGCGCGGCCCGCCGGTTGGCACCGGGCGGGACGGTGCGCACGGGACAGCTGGTGCGGTGGCGGGAGCGCGGCCCGGGCGGGCCCGGCGTCGGGGTCGGTTGGCTGCCGGCCATCCCGTGTGGTCCGGGGGGGCTCGGCGCCGTGGGGGGCGGTGATGCCCGGACGTTCGGCGCGGTTCCTGCCCGGGGCGGACGCGACTGGGACCCCGCCCCGGTGGTGGGCCGGGCTTGGGGACAGGTAGGCCACCCTCGCCTTGGGGCGGGGGAGGAGTCGTGTCAGGATGCAGTGGTGTCCGACGGTTCACCTTTGATAGTCAGCCTCACCGCGGCGGTCGCGGCAGCTCCGGATGATCTGCCGCTCCGGCTGCATCTGGCCCGGCTGCTGCTGGACGGCGGTCGCCAGGCGGAGGCGATCGGCCAGCTGGCCGCCGCCCTCCAGCGGGAGCCCGGTCATCCCGAGGCCCAGCGCATGATGGCCGAGGCGGTCGCCCCGCCGGCGGCACCGGCTCCGGCGTTGCCGCAGCCGGCGCCCGCCGTGCCCGCCGCGTCGCCCGCCGCGCCCGGTACCCCCGGTACGCCGACTGCCGCGCCCGGTACGCCGGCCGCCGGTTTCGACTGGCACAACGCCGAGGAGCAGCTGGCCGGCACCGTGCCGCCGAAGTTCGTCGAGTCCTCCCCGCCGGACGCCGACACCGACACCGACACCGACACCGAGGCGGACCCGGCCGAGCCCCCGCGCGAGGAAGCACAGCGCCACGACGGCGGCCCCGCCGACCCCGTCGTGGACGTCCAGCCGGCCGGCCAGCTGCGGCTGGCCGACGTCGGCGGCATGCGGGAGGTCAAGGACCGGCTGGAGGCCGCCTTCCTCGCCCCGCTGCGCAACCCCGAACTGCGCAAGCTGTACGCGAAGAACCTGCGCGGCGGCCTGCTGCTGTACGGCCCGCCCGGCTGCGGCAAGACGTTCATCGCCCGTGCCGTCGCCGGCGAACTCGGCGCCCGGTTCCTCCCGGTCAAGATCAGCGACATCCTCGACCAGTACATCGGCAACTCCGAGCGCAACATCACCCGCCTGTTCAACGAGGCCCGCCGCAACGCACCCTGCGTGCTGTTCTTCGACGAACTGGACGCGCTCGGCGCCAAGCGCAGCCGCATGCAGCACAACGGCATGCGCAACGCCGTCAACCAGCTCCTCACCGAGCTGGACGGCGTCGACGGTGCCGCCAACGACGGCGTGTTCGTGCTCGCCGCCACCAACCACCCCTGGGACGTGGACTCCGCGCTGCTGCGCCCCGGCCGCATGGACCGGCTCGTCCTGGTCGCCCCGCCCGACCGCCCCGCGCGCGAGGCGATCCTGCGCTACCACTTGAAGGACCGGCCCGTCGCGGGCGTCGATCTCGGCAAGCTCGCCAAGCGCACCGAGGGGTTCTCCGGCGCCGACCTCGCCTACCTCTGCGAGAGCGCCGCCGAGCAGGCCCTGCTGGACTCCGTGCGCCGCGGCGAGCCCCGCCTGATGGGCATGCCCGACCTGCTGTCCGCCGCCGGTGAGCTGAGCCCGTCCACCGAGGCGTGGTTCGCCACCGCCACCACGGTCGTCACCTTCTCGCCCGACCGCAGCAGCTACCGCGAGCTGCGCGACTACCTCAAGCGCACCAAGAGGCTGTGAGACCGCGATGAGCGAAACCGCATCCCCCGGGGCCGACCCGGAGGCGCTGGCGCTGGTGAAGGACATCAACACCGCGCGCCGGATGGTCGACTCCGACCGGTACGCGGAGGCCGCCGCCATCCTCGCCCCCCTCGTCGGGCGCCGCCCCGACTTCGGCTTCGCCTGGTCCCTGCTGGCGGTCTGCAAGATCCAGCTGGGCGACGGGCCCGGCGCGCTGCTCGCCAGCGACCAGGCCATGGCCATCCCGGAGGGCCGCGACTACGCCTGGCACGTGCGGGCCATCGTCATGCTCAAGCTGGGCCGCCCCCACGAGGCGCTGGCCGCCGCCGAGGAGCTGATCCGGCTGACTCCGGACGGCTGGCGGGGGCACGAAATGCGGGCCCGCGCCCTGCTGGCCGGCGCCCCGGGCGGCAGCGAACTGGCGGTGCCCGCCGCCGAGCAGGCCGTGGCACTGGCCCCGGAGGAGACCGAGGCGCACTACACGCTGGGCCGGGCGGCGTACCAGGCGGGCCGGTTCGACCTGGCCGAGCACGCCTTCTCCGCCGTGCTCCGCATCGACCCCGGACACGCCGACGCCCACCAGTCGCTGGGTGTGGTGCGCTCCCGCGTCCCCGACTCGGCGCGGCGGGGCATCGCCCCGATGGCGACCGGCTACGCCGACGCGCTCGCGGTCGATCCCGGGGACGGTGAGGCCCGGGCCCGCCTGGGCGGGCTGCTCATGATGCTGCTGGCGAAGGCGCGCTGGTTCGGCTGGTTCTGTCTGCTGGTCACCATGGTCCTGATCGGTGCCGCCGAAGAGGCGGCCGGGAACGGCTGGGGGTTCCGGGCGGCGGCGCTGGTGGTCACCGCGCTGGTGTGGGTGCTGTGGGGGTGGCGGGTCCGTTCCGCGCTGCCGGCCCGTACCCGTGATCCGCTGCTGTCCTTCGTCCGCGCCGGCCGCCCGCTGCGGCTGCTGGCGGGCGCGGCGGCGGCCCCGGTCCTGGCGGCGGTCGTCCTGGCCGCCGTCCCGCTGCCCCTCGGCGCCCCGCTGATCGCCGCCGCCGCGGCCGTCCTCGCCACGGCGACCCTGTCCCGCCTCGCCCGCCGCGCCGCCGGCGTGCGCTGAGCGGCGGCAGCCGCACCCGCTCCGCTCCACCCGCAGTTCGTCCGGCGCCGCGTTCCGGTCCGGACGTGCCGCCGGGTACGGTCAGGCGTCCTTCCGGTCGTACTCCTCGCGCGCGCCGTGCACCTCGGCCATGTGCTCCTGGGCCCACGTGTTGAGGTGGCGCATGGTGTCCAGCAGGGACAGGCCGAGCGGTGTGAGTTCGTAGTCGACGCGGACGGGCACCGACGGCGTCACGGTGCGGGTCAGCAGCCCGTCGCGCTCCAGCGCCCGCACGGTCTGGGTCAGCATCTTCTGGCTCACCCCGGCGATCCGCGCGGAGAGTTCGGAGTAGCGCATCCGCCCCTGGGTGCCCAGCGCGACGATCACCAGGCTCGCCCACTTGTTGCCGATCGCGTCGAGGAGCTGCCGGCTGGGGCAGTGCGCGTCGAACACATCGAATCGGGGGGCCCGCGCGTCAGCGGCGGTCGCGTCGGCCACATCCATGGCTTACCTCCGGGTACCTACACCACTTCAAAGTGCCTACTTCCCAAAGGAGAGTAAGTCTCGGATGGTTGTGCCGTCCATCCCTTCGAAGGAGATCTCTCATGACGCTCGCCCTCGTATCCAGGAACGACGACTCCGCGCCCGCCCTCGAAGAGGTCACGCTGCCCCCGCTGGGCCCCGGCGACCTGCGGGTCCGCGTCACGGCCGCCTCGGTCGACCCCGTCGACACCCTCTTCGCCGGCGGCCCGGGCCGGGCGATCTTCGGCCTCAGCGGGACCGTCGGGGTCGGCTGGTCCCTCACCGGAGTCGTCACCGCGACCGGTACCGAGGTCACCGGCTTCGCGGTCGGCGACCCGGTCGCCGCCGTACACCGCGACGTCACCGCCCCGGTCCGCGCCCACGCCGAGGAGACGGTGGTGCCCGCGACGGCCGCAGCGCCGCTGCCCGCCGGTCTCGACCCGGTGCACGCCGCGTCCCTCCCGCTCAACGCCTCCACCGCCGCGCAGCTGGTGGACCGGCTCGGCCCGGCCGACGGGCGGACCCTGCTGGTCACCGGAGCCGCCGGCTCGGTGGGCGGCTACGCCGTCGCGCTGGCCGCGCGGGCCGGCTGGACCGTCACCGCACTGGCGCGCGCGGCCGACCGCGACTTCGTGCTGCGAGCGGGGGCCGGTGAACTCCTCACCGAAGTGCCGGGACCCTCCTTCGACGCGGTCCTCGACGCCGCCGTCCTGCACGCGGTGGCCGTTGCCGCGATCCGGGACGGCGGGACGTTCGCCGGCGTGACGTCGAGGACGCCCGCGACACCGGAGCGTGGCATCGAGATTGGCATCGTGAATGTCGAGCCCGACAGCGCGAAGCTCGCCGGACTGCTGGCCCTCGCCGACTCCGGAGTCCTTGAGCTGCGCGTGGCCGGCCAGGTGCCGCTGGCCGAGTACGCGGCGGCCTACGACAAGGTCGCCGCCGGCGGCGGGCGGGGCCGGTGGCTGCTGGTCCCCTGACCCACGCCGCCGGGTCCCGCTCCCATCAGGCCGGATTGGCTCTTGGCGGGAACAACGCGCCGTCCGCAGCAGCGTCTTGGGAGCGCTTCCATGAGACGCTGGCGCGTGTTCCCGGCCGGCCGGTCACCAGAACACTGTTCGGTCCGCCGGCCGTGTCCCCCCGCGAATGAAGGAGCGGATGGTGTTATCGCGCAGATCAAGGTTCTGGCGACGGGCTGTGGTCGCAGTGGCGGCTGCGACCATGGTGGCGGTAGGGATCGGGCCCGCCACCGCCGGCGAGCCGTCGGCGGCGGACGTCCAGGCCGCGGCCAAAACGGTCTATCTCCCCGCCCGCTGGCTCACCACGGGCGAAGTGCCCTGGAGCGCGGACCGGACCCGGGAGTCGGACAACTTCATCCTGCTGTGGGGGGAGAAGTCCGGCACCAACCCGCTGACCGCCCCCAGCGAGTTCCGGTTCGATCCGGCCAATATCCTGAGCCAGCTGGAGAGCCTGTACTCGTTCTACATCAATGACATGCGGTTCACCCCGGAGACCGGTCTGCTCGCCGAGCACAAGATCGTGGTCATCGTCACCCGGACCTGGAACCGCACCGCGCTCGACGCCTGGGCCACCGGCGGATCGGTCGACGGCCGGGTCGGCGTCATCAACATCGCCCCCGCCGCCGCCCAGCCCGGCTCCTGGGGCCTGGCCCACGAACTCGGCCATGTCTTCCAGAACTACACCTTCCTCGGCAAGGGCGGCGGCCTCGGCTTCACCCACGCCTCCGCCGGCTCGTTCTGGGAGACCAGCGCCGAGTTCATGGCCATGCAGGTGTACCCGAGGGGCGGCGCCGGCGACCTCACCCGCTTCCTGCGCACCGAGAACCTGGCGTACTCCTCCAGCCGCCACCACTACGGCAACTGGATGCTGCTCCAGCACCTGGTCGACAACTACGGCGGCATCCAGACCTTCAACAACCTCTGGAACCAGGCCCGCAACACCGAACACCCGCTGGAGGCGTACCGGCGCATCAACAACCTGACACAGACTCAGCTCAACACCCGCATCGGCGAGTACGCCCAGCGCCAGGTCACCTACGACTACTCCAACCGCGCCAACTTCATGCCGTTCATCACCACCATGTACGGCGCCGGCTTCATCAACGCCTACAACGGCGTCCCGGTGGAGGCGATCGACCAGGCGGCCGGCCGCTACGCCATCTCGGAGCGGATCGCCCCCTCCGACTACGGCTACAACAAGATCAAGCTGGTGCCCAGCACCGACGGCGGCCTGATCCGGCTGAACTTCCAGGGCCGGGTCAACGCGGCGGCCGGCTCCGGCTGGACGTACGGCTTCGTCGCGCTGCGCAACGGCGTGCCGCGCTACGGCCCGCTGCACAACAGCCCCAGCGGTGAGATCACCTTCCAGACCCAGCCCGGCGAGAACGAGGTCTACCTCGTCGTCACCGGCACCCCGGACACCGTGCACCGCTACGCCTTCCTCGACGGGTACACCAAGAACTACCGCTACCCGTACGAGTTCCGGGTGCAGGGCGCCATCCCCTCCGGCCACGAGCCCGGCTACCAGAAGCCGGCCGCGACCGGCGGCGGGCACTGGCACTCCAACGGCGGCGGCTGGGTCGACAACCGCGCCAATGTCGCCGCCACCGCCTACGTCGGCCCCCGCGCCGCCGTCTACGGCAACTCCACGGTCACCGGCAACGCCCGGATCGAGGGTCTGGCCTGGGTGAACTCCGGCGCCACCATCAGCGGCAACGCCGTGGTCAAGGACAACGCCATCATCCAGGGCGGCGCCAACCTCTCCGGCAGCATCGTGGTGGGCGGCGACGCCGAGCTGTGGATCACCTGCTCCTCCGGCACCTATCTGCTGTTCAACCCGGATCGCGGCTGCGACGGCCGCGCCGGGGAGACCGACATCAACCCGTGAGCCGCGCGGGCCGGGGCCGGGGTGCATGGACCCCGGCCCCGGCCCGCCGCGTCCCGTCGGGCGCTCACTCGTACACGGTGACCACCGCCGTCGCCGTGATGTCGGTGCCCGGCACGGTCCCGGAGACGGTGAACGTGCCCGGGCGCGCGTACCGGTCCGCCGGCACCGCTGCCCACACCACCGGGGTACGGCTGTCCCGCGAGCCGTCGTTGAAGGTGGCGGTCACCGTGTCCGGCAGGCCGGGCGGGACGCCGGCCCGGGTGCGTACCGGCTCCTCGGCGATGCTGGTGATCGCCACCGACCCGGTGACCCGCACCCACACCACCGCCTCCACCGGCTGCGCGGTCAGCTCCGTCAGCCCGGTGACCCGCACGCTGGTGCCGCCCTCGCGCACCTGCTCCTCGGTGAGCGCCGGCCACACCGCGCGGGCGGGCAGCGCGGCCCCGTCCGCGTACACCAGGGTGACCTCGCCCGGCAGTTGCGGCACCGTGCCGGCCAGGGTCGGCACCTGCACCTCCCGCACCCGCTCCGGCGGCTCCGCGTACACCTTCCACTCCTGTACGCCCAGCGCCAGATTCGGCTGTCCGGTGAGCCGGGCGCGCAGCCGGGTCGTGGTCACCGGGGCGAACTCGGTGGGGTTGTACGCGTCGGCCGCCGTGCCGTAGCCGCTGGGGTCCGCGACCGGGAGCCAGCCGGTGCCGTCCCACCACTCGATCAGCCAGGACGCCGGCACCCCGACCCCGTCGGCGGCGCCCGGCTGCGCGTCGCGGAAGAAGTACAGGTCGGAGCCGGTCACCCGGACCGGGTCCGGCCAGGTGTACTGCACCCACTGGGTGCCCTTCTGCGGCCAGCTGCCCCAGCGCGGCGCGTCACCGGATGAGGCCGGCTCGCGGCCGTCGTTGATCGCCTCGATGGACTCCCAGCCGGAGGTGTAGGAGGCGGTGGGGGTGGCCTGCGGGGCGATGTTGACGCGCCCGGCCGCCGGGCCCTCGGTGCCGACGGTGACCTCACGCGCCGTGCTGAGCGCGCCGTCGCTCGCGGTGAGCCGCAGCGTGTATGTGCCGGCGGCGGTGAACCGTGCGACGGTGGTCGGCGCGGTCGGGTCCTCGAACAGGGCCGCGCCCCCGTCAGGCCCTGCCACCAGCTCCCAGCGCGCGGACAGTTCGCCGCCGGGCAGCCCGTCGTCCTTGACGCTGCCGATCAGCCGGGCCTGCCCCGCCCGGTGGAACGCCGGGTCCGGCCAGGCCCTCACCTGCGGAGGTTCATTGGCCCCGGCGCCGCCGCCCGCGCCGGTACGGAACGCCTGGATCTCCTTCAACCCGCCGCTGTGCCCGCGCTGATGGGTCAGCTCCACGCGCAGCGCGGTGGTGGTGACCTCCTCGAACCGCACCTGGTTGGCGTTGGCGCGCGGCACCCGTGGCTCTTTGAGCTGCCCGGTGACAGCGCGCCACGGTCCGTGCTCGCCGTCCCGGTAGCGCACGGTGTACAGGGCGGGTTCGGCACAGCCACCCGGCCGTTTGTCGGCGGCGAAGAACAGCCGTACGTCGTCCACCGCGACCGGCTCGCCGAAGTCCAGCTCCAGCCAGTCGGTGGCGTTGCCGGAGCCGGCCGTGCCCCAGTACGGCTCATTGATGGTGAACCCGTCCACCGCGCCCGCCACCCCGCGGCCCGGCGCCTGGTAGGAGGCGGTCACCGTGGCGTCCGCCGCGAGATTCGGCAACTCGCCCGCCCCCGGGCGCAGATCACGCCCGGCCCGGTCGAACACCTCGACGACCCGGGAGTCCTCGGCGAAGACGACATCCTGCGGGGCGAGCAGCGCGGCCGGCCGGGAGGTGACCACCTGTCCGCCGCCCTCCGGGAAGGTGACAGCACCGGTGGCCGGGTCGTAGACGAGGTGCGTGAGCGCGTCCACGGTGAACGCCAACGCGCCGTCCAGATACACCGAGTACCCCTCGGGGACATCCGCCCCGTAGGGCCGCCGGCCGTCGCCCGGCGCGTCCCAGATCACCGCCACGTCCGTGCCCCGGTAGTTGAGGTCGGTCACCGCGAAGTGCGGCCAGCCGATGTCGATCGGCCACAGCTCGATCTTGTCGTCGGTGCGCGGCCGGAACCCCATCGCGTCCTCGATCACCGTGAAGTTGGTGGTGCCGAGGATGGTGTGGTGGATCCACGAGCGGTAGCCGATGCGCTGCGGATCGGCGCTGCCCTCGGCCCAGAACTCGTTCTGGTCGGGCCAGTTGTTGTTGCCGCCGATGTAGTGCGCCCAGGCGTTCCAGGACAGCAGTTTGGCGTACCAGTCGGCGTCCAGATATGCGCTGGGGTAGGCGCGCAGCACCGAGGCGAGAAAGCGGAAGGTGACGGTGGAGTTGATGACGGAGAAGTTGTTGCTGCCCGGATGGCCGGCCCGGGCCGCCTCCGCCTTGTCGGCCTGGTTGGCGGTGAAGAAGGGAAAGACCGGATACTGACCGGCGTCCGCCCACAGCCGCAGCGCCTCGACATACTGCGGATCCTCGTCGGGGGTCGGCATGAGCCCGACGCTGAACGGATAGTAGTTGTTGATCTCCTTCCACGGCACCAGGTCTCCGCTGGCCACATGACGGTGTTTCAGCAACCGGTCATCGGAATCCCACAGATGATCGAGCACCGCCTGCCGGGTGCGCTCCGCGAGGGCCCGCAGCTCCGCTTCCTTGCCGCGCTCGCCGAGCAGCGCGTACGCCTCGGCGGCGGCCAGCGCGTTGCTGTACACATACGCCGACTCGGTACGGTCCAGCTGCCCCGGGCGCCAGTGGAAGGACACGGCGTCCGCGTCGTTGCCGGTCATCGCGCCCCAGTCGTACTCGATCAGACCGTTGCCGTCGTGGTCGTACGCCGCCAGCTGGCCCCGTACGTCGCGCTCCGCGTAGTGCGCCAGATTCCGCACCACCCCGGGCGGGCCGCCGTGCACCTGGTAGGAGGACCAGGCCGCCTCCGACAGATACTGCGTGTAGCTGTTGGACCAGTTCTCCGGATCCCCGGGATTGTCGGTGTACTTGTCGCTGCGCGACACCTCGCCCGCCGACACCCACGGCCCGTACGCGTACACCGGGTCGCGCAGGTATTTGAGATCGTCGATGAACATCCCGGTGGTCAGCACAATGGCGTTGTTGTACCCGAGCACCCCTTCCATGGAGGTGGGGAACTGATAGTCGCTGCCCGGGATGTCGGCGTCCAGATAGTTGTAACGCAGCAGCCACCAGCGGTAGTACACCGTTTTCTCGATATTGTCGTCCGGCAGATCGGTGTACGGCAGATTCTCGGCCCACCAGCGGTTGTACTCCTGGACATGCTCCCGGAACGCGTCCTGCGGTCCGGCCGCCCGCACCGCCTCGTAGCCGGGCCCCGAGGCGGTGATCTCGTCGGTGACAAAGCCCAGTTGCACCTTGGTGTCGGCGGCGCCGCCGGCCGGCACCGTCACCGTGCCGGTGAGCGCCCCGTCCTCCGGCGCCAGACTGTCCCCGGACAGCCGCGGGTAGAGGGTGGTGAGGTTGTTGCGGGCCGCCACCGTCCCGGTCAGCTCGCCGCCCTCCACCACCGAGGTGTACGGGGAGAGGGCCCGCAGCCCGATCTGCCGTGCCGCCCCGGAGGAGTTGGCGATCCGCAGCCGGGTCACCGCCACATTGGCGTCCGTGATGAACTTCGTCTGCGTCACCCGCAGCGCACCATCACCCGAGGTGAACTCGCTGCGCCAGTAACTCGGCGTCTGGACACGGGCGGTGACGTCCTCGCGCAGCGTCACCGGCTGCCCGCCCGCCTCCAGCGTGACGGTGTACGCGGCCCGGTTGTCGATGCTCTCCCAGTACGCCACGATGCCCGCGAAGCCCAGCCGGGACGGATCGTGCGTCTTCATGAACACCGCGCGGCCCCGGGAGAACAGCCAGTCACCCGCCGGGTCGGCGCCGCGCCGCGCCAGCATCCGGTCCATCCAGAAGCTGGTGCCGTCCCCGGCCGCCCGGTCCGCGTCGTACTGCGCCCGCATCGTGCCGCGCACCGAGAACCCGGCCGGGAGCGGTGGCACCGGCTCGGCCGACCCGGAGAACACCGGGAAGCCGATCGCGGCGTTGTCGGCCGCCGCCGGGGTGGCGGCGGTCAGGGAGGCCAGCAGCGCCGTCACCAGCGCCCCGGCCGCGATCCGCAAACGCATCACCGCACCTCCTCGGTGGTCCCGGTCGTCGGCAGCCACACCCGCATGGTGGACGGGCCCCGGTTGGCCCAGGAGTGATAGGGGATCAGCTCGATGTCGGCGGGGCTCGCGGTGCCGCCTCCGGCTCCGGCTCCGGCCTCGGCACCGGCCGCCGGGGGAGTGGCGTACGGCCAGCCCGCGCCCGCCCCCGCCCCCGCCGGCGGATCGGTCAGCGTGCCGGAGACCCGTACGGTCCCGCCCTCGGCGCGCGGCGGCCCGGCCGCCGGATCCACCCGCACCGCGTCGACCTCCCGCCCGGCCGGCAGATCCACCGACTCCGCGCACAGCACCAGCGGCCCCCGCTCGGCGGCCACCGTGCCCCGTACCGCGTCGATCCGCGGATCGGGCACCACCCAGCGCGGCGCCATCGGCAGCAGCAGCCGCACCTCGTCGCCGGCCCGGAAGGTACGGGTCAGCTCCGCCGTACCCGCCGTGACCGGCCGCGCCACCCCCCGCGGATCCACCAGCCGGGCCCCGGCCCCCGCCCAGCCGGGCACCCGCAGCGACAGCGTCCACGGCCGGGCTGCGCTCTCGGTGATCCGCACCGTGACCGCGCCGTCCGCCGGATAGCCGGTCCGCACCCGCAGGCCCACCGGCCGCCCGTCCGGCAGCGCGGTGGCGACCGTGGCGTCCGCGTACTGATGCAGCTGTACGCCGTCCTCGTCCGCCGTCGCCACCAGGGAGGCCAGCGAGGCCAGCGTGCGGGCCACATTCGTGGGACAGCAGGACACCGCGAACCACGGCGCCCGCAGCCCGGACGCGGCGCGCGGCGAAGGCGCGTCGGCGGCCGGCGGGGCGGAACGCTCCCGGTGGTGCAGGGTGTTGGTGTAGAAGAACGACCGCCCGTCCGCCGCCGGGGAGGCCGCCACCACGTTGAACAGGGTGCGCTCGGCCAGATCCGCGAACCGCGCCTCGCCGGTGGCCAGCAGCAGCCGCCAGCTCAGCATCACCGAGGCGACCCCGGCACAGCTCTCCGCGTAGGCGCGGTCCGGCGGCAGCACGAAGTCCGCGCCGAACGCCTCGTCCTGGTGGTGCGACCCCATCCCCCCGGTCACATAGGTGCGGCGGGCCACCGCCGCCTCCCACTGCGCGACCACCGCCGCCAGCAGCTCCGCGTCCCCGGTCTCCACCGCCACATCCACCGCGCCACAGGCCAGATACAGGGCGCGCACCGCGTGCCCGCGCAGCACCCGGGCCTTGCGCACCGGTACGTCGTCCAGGTGGTAGGCCGCCCCGAACTCCCCCTGCCGCAGCGAGCGATGGCCGCGCCGCGCCACGAACACCGCGGCCTGCTCCAGATAGCGCTGCTCACCGGTCAGCCGGGCCAGCTCCACCAGCGCCATCTCGATTCCCGGATGGCCGCAGATCCCCTCGACGCCACCGGCCTTGAACGTGTCGCAGACATGGTCGGCCGCCCCGCGGGCCAGCCGGGTCAGCTCGCCGCCGTCGCCCAGCGCGCGGGCCTGCGCGATCCCGGCCTGGAGCAGATGACCGGCGCAGTACAGCTCATGGCCCCACTCCAGATCGCTGTACCGGGGCCGCTGCCCGGCCCTGCCGAACGCCGAGTTGAGATAGCCGTCCTCGTGCGCGGCGGCGGCCAGCAGCGTGCCGGTGCGCTCCAGCGTCGCGCCGCGCCACGCGTCCGGACCCGCCCAGGCCAGCGCCTCCAGCAGCTTGTACACCTCGGAGTCGGCGAACTCCCGCCCCTGCCGCGCCGCCACCGGCGCGGCGAAGTTGCCGATCCAGCCCAGCCGTTCCATCCAGCCGTAGCAGTGCGGAAGAGTCGCGGCGGTGTTGACCTCCTGCCGAGCCCCCCAGAAGCCGCCGGTGATCCGCACCTCCGCCAGCGACAGCGGTCGCAGCCGCCCGCGCCCCGGCGCCACCGGCAGCGCGCCCCTCGCACCCGTCGTTCCCTCGCCCATCCACGTCATCCCTTCAGCGCTCCCGACATGAAGCCCCGCATGTAGTGGCGTTGCAGCAGCACGAACAGCAACAGGCAGGGCACGGCCAGCACGACCACCCCTGCCTCGGTCACCCCGTAGTCGACGGCGCCCATGCTCTGCTGGCGCAGCGTGGCGATCGCCAGCGGCAGCGGGGCCCGGTCGGCGTCGCTGATCAGGATCAGCGGCGCGATGAAGTCGTTCCAGGCGGCCAGGAACGCGAACAGGCCCACCGTGATCAGCCCCGGCAGCACCGCGGGCAGCATGATCCGGCGCAGCGCGCCCAGCGTGCCGCAACCGTCGATCAGCGCCGACTCCTCCAGTTCCCTGGGCACCGCCTCGAAGGAGATCCGCATCATGAAGGTGGCGAACGGAAGCTGATACACCGTCAGTACGAGCGCGAGCCCCAGCAGCGAATTCTGCAACCCCAGATCGCCCAGCAGCACATACAGCGGGATCAGCAGCGTCGCGTACGGCACCATCAAGATCGCCAGCACCAGCAGAAACAGCAGATCGCGTCCCGGGAAGCCGAACCGGGCGAAGGCGTACCCACCCAGCAGCGACACCCCCAGGGTCAGCGCCACCGTGAGCAGCGACACCACGGCGCTGTTCGCCAGATACCGCCACAGACCCGCGTCGTACTCCAGCAGCGCCCGGTAGTTGCCGAGCCCGATGCCCGAGGACTGCGCGGTGCCGGGCGCGCCGCTCACCGACGCCCAGGCGGTCCACACCAGCGGGAAGAGGAAGATGATCGCGAGCCCGCCGGCGAGCACGTAGTACGGGGTGCGCCCCAGCAGTTGCCGTGCCGTTCCGGTCGGGATGGCCACGGTTCACTCCCCTTCCGGACGGCGCAACACACGGAACTGGAGGGCGTTGAGCACCAGCAGTACCACCAGCACCAGCATCGACAGGGCTGCGGCGGTCCCCAGATTCAGCTGCTGGAACGCCTCCCGGTAGATCAACTGGACAATGGTCACGGTGCTGTTGTCCGGCCCGCCCTTGGTGAGGATGAAGAACTGGTCGAAGGCCAGCAGCGACCCGGTGACGCACAGGATCAGCGTCAGCGCCAGCGAGGGCCGCAGCAGCGGGAGCGTGATGCGCCGGAAGATCTGGCCACGGCCCGCACCGTCCATCCGGGCCGCCTCGTACACCTCGGGCGGGATCCGGCGCAGCCCCACCAGCAGAATCAGCATGTAGAAACCGGCGAACTTCCACACCACCAGGAAGACGGTCGACAGCAGCGCCGAGGTGGGGCTGCCCAGGAACGACACCGGCCCGTCCGTCAGCCCCAGACGCTCAAGCAGCGGGGAGAGCGGGCCGATCGCCGGGCTGTACAGGCCCCAGAACAGCAGCGCGGCCGAGGCGAGCCCGAGCACACTGGGCAGGAAGTACGCGGTGCGCAACAGCCCCACGCCGGGGCGGGCCTCCTGCACCAGCAGCGCCAGACCCAGCGCGATCCCCAGCAGCAGCACGGTGACGATCACCGTGTAGAGGAGGGTGAACCGCACGGCCGGCCACAGCAGCGGACCGTCCGCGACGGCCGTGTAGTTGGCGGGCAGATTCAGCCCCCGGTCACCCGTCAGCAGCGGCCAGTCACTGGCGGACATCCGGGCCACCAGCAGCAGCGGCAGCACGAAGAACACGGCGACAAAGGCGGCGGTGGGCGCCGCGTACGCCATGCCCTGCGCGGAGCGCGAGCGCATCACGGGGCGGCCAGCGCGGCACTGACGGCCCGGTTGGCCGCCGCCACCTCATCCGGCCCTCCGTCGCCGAAGACCGCGGTGCGCATCAGGCTCAGCCAGGGCCCGTTGGGGTCGTTGAAGGTCTGCCCGAAGGCCAGCGAGTACGGGGTACGGCCCTCCGCCACCAGCTGATTGATCGTCACCAGCCGCGGGTCGGAAGCCGAGTACGGATTGTCGGCGAGATCGGTACGGGCCACCACGTCGTGATGCGCGGCCACCACTTCCGTCTGCGCCTCCTCGCCCAGCGACCAGCGCAGGAAGTGCCACGCCTGGTCGGGGACATCGCTGGTGGCGGCGATCCCGATGGCGTCGCCGCCGACAAAGGTGGAACGCCCCCCGTCCGGGCCCGGGATGGGCGCCACCCCGAAATCGAGATCATCGGGCATCAGGCCGAGCGTGGTGGACGGCATCGGCATCACCCCGATGTTTCCCTCCGGGAACAACCCGGTCCAGGTGGTGCCGGTCTCGTCCCGGGCACCGGGCGCGATGATGCCGTCCGCCGCCCAGCCCCGGTAGGCGGCGTACACCTCCTGGGCCGCCGCCGAGTCCAGGTAGGCCTCGGTGCCGTCCTCGTTCATCACCTCCTCGCCGGCCGCCCAGATGGAGGGCCACCAGGTGAACACCCCGCAGCCACCGCAGTTTCCGCCGAAGAACGTGCCGCTCACCCCGCCGCCGAGCGCGTCGACGGCGCGGGCCTGCGCGTCCCACTCGGCGAGCGTGGCCGGCGGCCGGTCCGGGTCGAGCCCGGCCCGCTCGTACAGCGCGCGGTTGTAGAAGAGCACGGACAGATCCAGCGTGTGCGGCACGGTGTAGCGGCGCCCCTCGTACGTACCCGCCTCGATGTGCGAAGGCGCCAGCGCCTCCGCGAACGGCTGGGCGCCGATCCGGTCGGTGAGATCGGCATACAGGCCGCTTGAGGTGTAGCGCGGCACGAACACCACATCGGCGGCGAACAGATCGGGCAGCGCCCCGGAGCCGGCCGCCGCCCCGACCTTGGCCTGGTAGTCGTCGGTGGGCACCACGCTCAGCTCGACCTGGTTCTCGTGCTCCGCGTTGTACGCCGCCACCAGCGCCTCGCTCTGCGCGCGGGTTGCGGCCCGGGTCCACATGGTGAGGGTGGCGCCGTCGTCGACCCCCTCCGGCACCCCGGTCCCGGCCGCGCCGCCCCCACCGGCCCCGCCGCCACCACCACAGCCCGCCAGCAGCAGCCCCGCCAGCGCGAGCGCCGCGCATTTCCGTACCGTCATGACCGTACTCCTCGCGTCCTCCCGAAATGCTTTTCGGCGCAAGGTAGAAGAGCCCTGAAAGAGCGTCAATCCCTGCGGCACAACCCCAACAAGGGCAGCCCGAAAAGGATTTCGTAAACTTTCGACAACCAGCTCATGACACCCCATCAGGAGGCAAGCCAGTGCCGGAAGAAGCGCCCCCACCACCCCGCCCCCGGGCCACCACGCTGAGCGATGTGGCCCGGCTGGCACAGGTGTCCGTCGCCACCGCCTCCAAAGCCCTCAACGGCCGCAGCCAGGTGCGCGCCGAGACCCGGCAACGCGTCCTGGACGCCGCCGCCCGGCTCTCCTTCCGCCCCAACCCGCTCGCCCGCGGCCTGCTGGCCGGCCGCACCGGCACCGTCGGACTGCTCACCAGCGACCTGGAGGGCCGGTTCAGCCTCCCCATCCTGATGGGCGCCGAGGACGCCTTCGGCGTCGGCCGGGCCGCCGTCTTCCTGTGCGACGCGCGCGGCGACGCCATCCGCGAACAGCACCATCTGCACGCCCTGCTCAGCCGCCGCGTCGACGGACTGATCGTGGTCGGCAGCCGCACCGACCCGCGCCCCTCACTGGGGCGCGGGCTGCCGGTACCCGTGGTGTACGCGTACGCCCCGTCACAGGACCCGGCCGATGTGTCGATCGTCCCCGACAACGTCGGCGCCGGGCGGCTGGCCGTGCGCCATCTGCTGGAGTGCGGGCGCACCAGGATCGCCCAGATCTCCGGCGACCCCGGCTACGCCGCCGCCCGGGACCGCGACGAGGGCGCCCGGCAGGCCATGGCCGAGGCGGGGCTGACCCCGTACGGCGACACCCTGTACGGCACCTGGTCCGAAGCCTGGGGCCGGGCCGCCGCCGCCCTGCTGCTGGACCGCCACCGCGACCTGGACGCCATCCTGTGCGGCAACGACCAACTCGCCCGGGGCGCCCTCGACACCCTGCGCGAGCGCGGCCGTACCGTCCCCACCGAGATCTCGGTGCTGGGCTTCGACAACTGGGAGATCATGACCGCGGGCGCCCGCCCGCAACTCACCAGCGTCGACCCCGCCCTGGAACAACTGGGCCGGGCCGCCGCCCAGGCCCTCCTCGACGCGATCGAGGGCCGCCCGCACACCGGCGTACGCACCCTCCCCGGCCGACTGGCCCTGCGCGGCTCGACGGTGGCCACGCCCTGACCGGCCGGCCGGGGGAGGGGTCACGCGTTGACGCAGGCGGCCCCACTGAGCGTGAAACTCACCGGGGAGGCATTGGCGCCGCCCTTGCTGCCCAGGAACCCGACCGTCACAGCCCCGCCGGCCGGGATGGTGGCGGTGTACGGGGCCGGCACCACGCTCACACTCCCACCGCTCTGGGTGGCGGTACCACCCCACATGCTGGTGACGGTCTGCCCACTGGGAAAGACGAAGGCGAGAGTCCAGGACGAAATATCAGCACGTCCCGTGTTGCGAATGAGGATCTCCCCCTGAAAACCGTCCCCCCACTCACCGACGACGCGATACCCGACCGCGCACCCGGTGCCCGGCTCCGGACCCGGACCGGGCCCCGGGCCACCGCCGCCGCCGAAGATGGTGGCTTCCCGGGAGGTCTGGCCGATGCCGTTGACCCCGTGGAAGATGCGCTGACCCCAGGAGCTGAGGCGGCCGGGGTCGAACGCGATCGCCAGATCGAGGATGGGATCGGTGTTGCCGCTCCAGGACCAGGCCAGATACCCCAGCCGGAACCGCTCGGCCGCCGCCAGAATGGCGTCCTCGTCCGGATCGCCCCACTCGTCGGGCGGCCCACCGAACTCACCGATGACCAGCGGCAGCCCGGCCTGCACGAACGACTGGAGATAGTCGGTGATCTTCTGCGCCGTGTCGTAGACGCTGTACATGTGGATGGAGAAGATCAGATTGCCGGTGGTGTCGGCGCGGTAGACCGACTGGGCATTGGCGCGCATGACGCCTTCCCAGTCCTGGCCCCAGTTGGGCGCGTCCACCATGATCGTGTGCTGGAACCCGGCGCCGCGCAACTTCTGGATCGCGGCGATGGTGGGCGCGGTCCACCCGGCCGGATTGGCGTTGCCCCAGGGCTCGTTGCCGATGTTGATGATGATGTAGTCCTCTTCACCGTCGAGGACACTCTTGAGCTTGATCCAGTAGTTGGCGGCCCCGTCCAGGGTGTCCGCCGCCCCGTCCTCGCCGTAACCGGTGGTGTCATGCACCTCCAGCACACAGATGAGCCGGTTGGCCTTGCACTGCCCGATGACGGAGGCGACATCGGCGGCGCTGTTCTCACTCCACCGATAGCCGTTGGACAGCACGACCCGGACGGTGTTGGACCCCAGCGCCTTCACATCGGCCAGCGACCGGGTCTGCTGCGGATACCAGGTATGGGCGTGATTGACGCCCCGCATGATGAAGTCATTGCCGTTGCTCTCGACCAGCCGGCCATTACTGATGCGCAGCCCGGTGGCGAGCGCGTCCTGCTGCGCCTGCGCGGCGGCCGGCCCGGGTCCACCGAGTACGACCGCCCCGATCATCCCGACCAGGGCGGCCAGCAGGGCGGTCCAGGGACGTTTCCGTGGGGTGGTGCTTGCAGTTCTCATCCGCGACTCCAGAGAGTGAGCACAACGATACTTGGGAGCGCTCCCATAAACCCACCACCCCCGTGCGTCGTCAAGACATCGCGCGGAACACCGCCGAATCCCACCCAAGTCACCACGCCATCACGGAGAGCAATGGGTCCCGACCACCCGGCAGACCTTGGTATCGTTGTCGTCGTCACAGCGACACACCCCGTCCGGGTGGCGGAATGGCAGACGCGCTAGCTTGAGGTGCTAGTGCCCTCTTATGGGCGTGGGGGTTCAAGTCCCCCCTCGGACACAAACCATTACCCCACGGTCCCCTGCGGATCGTGGGGTTTTGTCGTACGGCTGCCCCGGGGTAGCGGTGACATGGACGGTCGCGGCGGCCATGTCGTACCTGAGGGTGATGTTCAGCAGTTTGTACAGCTCGGCCCGGTCGGCGGCCGAAGCATTCTGGATGGCTGCCACGGCCGTGCTGGTATCCCGGACGAGGACGGCGATGTCTTCCCGGTTCATCGGATGGGAACCGTTTCCGCCGGATGAGGTGGCTGCGGCGAGGTCGCGTTCTGCTGCGGTGCGCTGCTGGCGCGTCTGATTCATCCATTCAGTGACCAGGACAGGGTCGGCCCCGGCTTCCAGGGCCGCCCGGTGGCGCTTGAGTTTCAGATCACAGTCGGCGATCAATGCCTGTGCCTCGATGGCGCGCCGGTTCTGTTCGGTGTCAGGTTCGGCGCTGGCGAGGGTCATCAGGTCGATGGTCTCGTCGAGGCGGTGTGGGGAGAAGAGAGTTCCGATCCAGGTGTCTAGGGGTGGGGTGATCCAGCTTTCGCGCAGGTAGACGTTGCGGGGGTGGTGGATGCGTTGGGCGAGTGCGTATTCCTCGGGGAAGCGGCAGCGGTAGTAGGCGTCGTTGTGGGACTTCTGGCCCTGCATCCGCCGCTCGCAGAAACCGCAGGTGATGCGCCCCCGTAGCGGGTAGATGTGGCGGGTGCGGTGTTCGACGTGCCGGGTCTGGCCCTTGCTGCCCCGGATCCGCAGTGTGTCCTGGGCGCGGGCGAAGGTGTCGTCGTCGATGAGCGGGGTGTGGACGATGCGCTGGGAGATGATCCATTTGTCTTCGGTGTTCCAGCGCATGGCGGTGGTGTAGCCGAGGGTGACGTCCTCGATGTCCAGCAGGCATTCGTGTTTGGCCTGCCGGTTCCATACCTGCCGTCCGGTGTAGCGGGGGTTGAGCAGGATCGACCGGACGGCGCTCTTGCTCCAGGCCCGGCCGTCGCGGTGGGGGTTGCGGGCGCGGTCGTGGGCGGAGGGGCTGGGGATGCCGTCGCGGGTCAGTCCTTCGGCGATGGCGAAGATCCCCAGGCCGGACAGGAACTCGGTAAAGATCCGCACCACCACCCACGCGGTGTCCGGATCAGGTTCGAGGCCGCGCAGGCGCTTGCCGTCCGCCGCCTTGCCGGGGTTCGGGTGTGGCCCCAGATCCACCAGCCGGTACCCGTACGGGGGGCGTCCGCCGAGATAGCGGCCTTCCATCAGGGCCTGGGATGCCATGGCGGAGTGAACCCGGACCTTGATGCGGTTCCGCTCGCCCTTCGACATGCCGCCGAACACCGACATGATCAGATCATGGGCCTCGTTGTCCGGATCGATCGGCCCGCCGACCTCCGGCACCCACAACGGCACCCCGTAGTGGACGAACAGCGGGAAGGTGTTGCCAAACTGACCGCCGTAGAAGGCGCGCTGCGGCTCACCGATCACCACCGCGTCGAACCCCCGGGCCGGGTCGGCGAGCGCCGCCAGCAGGGCGGCGGCCTGCGGCCTGCGCTTCCACGGCAGGGCCCGGCTCTGCCCCACGTCGAAGAACTCCGCCGTGACCCGGCCGCCCGCCGGTTTGATGAGGGCTTCCGCGCGTTCCAGCTGCCACCGCCGGGAAGCTTCCGGATCCTGCTGGTCCTCGGTGGACACCCGCCCCTTGAACGCGAACCGCAACCCTTCGCGTGGGAACTTCTCTACCGGCTGAGCGGGCTGCCGGCCCAGGTGCGCCCGCCAGGGAAGAACTGCGGAATCGGAAGTCGTCATCGGCTATTCCTTCGCGCGAGATCGCCTGCGACTGATGACCTGTCTGTCAGGTTTCATCAAGGCTTATCTCGATATCCGAAAGAGGGCCAATCTGCTCTTTATCCCCCCTTTTCTCTTTGTGTGCGTGCTGTTGGAGGATACGCAGCAGAACGGCGGCGGCGCCGGTGGTCAGGTGAGGTTCGTCCAGGTGGAAGGTGACGGTGAAGCCGCAGGGCGGCGGCCGGTGACCGCCGCCCTGCGGCTTCTCAGTCCCGCTCACTGCGGGGCGCCTGCTTTGCGGAAGATGAGGACATCCTCGTGCGCGATCAGACACTGCGGGATGCCCTGCCGGCGGGCGTCGCCGATGTTCTTCGCCTGGAAGAAGGAGGGGCGCAGGACCAGGTGGTCGTCGCGGATGCCGGCCAAGAGCGCGGCGCAGCGCGCGGTGGGGGTGAGGCCGGCCTGGCGGCCGGCGGCGAGGATGGCGGTGGGGAGGTCGATGAGTTCCCCGTGGTGGCGCCACGGTCGGGCGGTGACGACGAGGGTTCCGCCCGGGGCGAGAAGGCGGTGGGTGTGGGCGAAGATCCGGGTCACGGAGTTCAGCAGCCGGTCGGTGCTGGTGTAGGCGAGGTTGCGGGGGTCTCGGCTGTACCGGTTGTTCCATTTGACGACGCCGGGTTCACGTGTCTCTTTGGTGGCTCGGACTCTGCCGTGCGCGGAGTTTCCGTACGGCGGTGAGGTCACGGCCAGGTCGATCTTGCCGTGGTATTCCGGCGGTACCAGATCCGGAAGGTTCCGGGCGTCGCCCTGGATCACCTCTCCGGCGCCGTGCACCATGTGCTGGATGGCCTTGACGGTGTTGGCCCGGGCCAAGCGGGCCCAGCGGGGCTCGTACTCGACACCGATCGCCCTCCGGCCCAGATGGATACCCTCGACGAGGGTGGTGCCGATCCCGCACATCGGGTCCAGCACCAGGTCCCCGGGCCGGGTGTAGCGCTGGATGGCGTGGGCGGCGATGGCGGGCAGCATCTTCCCCGGATTTGCGCTGACCGACACATAACGTCCCAAACGCTGAGAGGGCGCGGACGTGGGAGCGGTGTTCCACACCGTGTGACTCAACAAAACCTCCAATTCAGGCCGTGGTGAACAGCAGCAGATCGGTGTGGACCGGCTGATGCCGGCCCCGATCAGCCGGCGGAACATCCGGGGTTGGATGGAGGCGATTACCGTGCGCGGCGGCGTGCACGATCAGGATGTGCTGCACGTACACCAACCCGGCCGACCGCGCACACGCGATCAGCCCACCGCAGGGATCGACCAGTTCGCCGCCCTCCCGGTGCTGTTGACGGCACGCCACCAGCAGCCGCCTCTCCGACTGCAGAAGCCGCTAGGCCCGGTAGAAGAAACCCGACAGCCCCTCATCCATCGCACTGGTCACCGGCGAGGCAGCCTCGGCGCCGTGCACGAGATGAGCGGGCAACTGCGCGAGGACCACCATCGGAACGGTGGTCGCGACGGACCGGCGGTGATCCTCGGGGCCCAGGAGCCGGGGCCCGGGCGCCCATGCCTTCGTCGAGATCACCGAGGTCGATGTGCAGCAGCGGAAGGGAAGACTTGCCCGGGCGGTAGGCGAACTCGGTGCGAATCCGGGTCACCGCCCACTCCGGCACCACACCCTCCACCCCAGGCGACGGGCAAACGGGGACGGCTGACGAACGGGAGGGGCTCAACCACACCGAAGCGGGGAGCGTGATGTTTGCGACGGGGGGACGGGAAGAGGTTGCGGCCATGAGCGGCAGCGCGAGGAGCCAGGAACAGCTTGTGCTGACACCCGTATAGAGAAGAACTCACCCCCGCAGTGCCATCAAACAGACCGCTGTCCCTCGAACAGAGCCAGTACTGGGCCTGCCGAAGCCGCTGGTCACACGTCTATCTACCACTGCCTTGCCATGAGCTACGCATAGAACTGCCGGTGGGGTCATTGAGCTGCGATGGACCTCCTGTTGGCCAAAGGGGTCACTTTCGGTCAACCTCTTGACCTCCCCATGACAGGGACAGGTCAGCTATGCCTAAGGTGTGACCCGGCGTAGTCATCCGGCTGCGCATGGGTCAATTGGGTGGGGTAAATGCGAAGTAGATTGAGATCCGTTCTTGTTGCCGTCACCGCATGTCTGCTGCTCGGAAGTTCGCTCGGAGCGCAGGCGCTGGAGAACGACGCGGCGGTTCGGCAGGATGGCGCCATCGTCACTGGCCTAGTGGTAAGCGGGGGGACAGGGGGTATCGGGGAGAACTCGCAGACGGAGAAGACCAGGTTCGAGGACCGGTCGCTTCTCATCCCCGAGGAGGGGCCGGAGGAGGTGGCTGCTCGCATCGAACTTGCTGAGCGCATGACTCAAGGGCACAGTGAGGTCGACGCTGCCGGTGAAGGCTTCCGCACATCAGACGTCATTGCGTGCAAGGAGAGCGAGTTAGCTCGCCGAGAAGCTGGCGTCGTCTTGAGCCATATGACCTGGTGCAGCGTCAGGGAAATGATCGCATACGAGGCCGAATGCGGCTCCAGTGGCTGCACTGAGCGAGCTGCGGCACACTTCGTGGCTGTCACGCTTGGGCAGGCAGGTGACCGCGTGCGGGACCCTTCAGATGCTGACGTCGATAGCGTCAGATTCGCGACTGTCCTGGAGGACATCCGCCTCACTGGCAACGCCGCCATAGCCGCTGAAATAGAATTTGGCCTCAAAATGGAATGCGTAGGCTATTTTGGCGCAGTCTGTAGGGCCGGTGGCAATAATGGCCGAACTGCCAAGATTTCCCAGTGGATGACCTCCCCCAGCACATATTTCGGATTCAGCTCTCCCGAGTCGAGCGATTCGAATGTGGATAGTGTCAGCTTCTACAATTTCACGGGCAAAGCTTCTGCTCAGGGTGAGGTTCATGCCTTCACTGAGAACGGCTTTCGATGCGATTCCGCGTCCTACCTCAGAGGGCAATCCGGTTGTGTCTTTGACCTCGTAATCGAGATCTTCGACAAGCTCAGCATATCGGATCCCACTGTCACCCAGGCGGCTTCCCATATCCGCATAGCCCAATATTCGCCGGAGCTCACCCTTCCGCCGAAGCGTGGCACCATTCCTGGCGCACCTGAAAGCCTTCAGCCCCTCACGCGGGCCTACCACGATAATTCCTTGCGGAATAGAAACCGTGCTGTCGCTGTAGAGCTCTGTGCGGCGCTCTACGGTCGGGACTATGGTCAGCGGGGACTTGACTGCGATGAATACCCATTCGCTGCCACATACCAGGGGGCGTCGGTTGCGAATGGGCTTTTCTCCGTGCAGGTCATCGACAGTTCAGACAACCAGCTGGCCGGTAGTCGGCTTGGGGCGTGGTACACCCAGCAGCGCATACTGGACAGTGACCCTTACTGGGTCATTATTGGAGACTAACTGAACGACCAAGGGGCTGCCCAGTCATGACTGGGCAGCCCTCGGAGAGGCACGAATGCGTCACCGTCAATCGGTTCTGCTGTCGGACGTAGAGGTTGAGCCGGAGATTTCCTTCCGGACCTTCATCCTCGACGATCTGGAAGGCTCAACAGCCATGGGCACCCCGGTGCCCGAAGGCCAGATCGCCGTCGCCGGACCCGCAGGGGGAGCACTGTTCATCACCGGGGGGAACGACTTCTACCCCACGGTCCGAGTGGAGGTCTGGAGCGGCAAACCACTTCCGGAGCCAGCCAGCGCCTGGGAAACTGGCACAGGCATCGTCATCGGCTCTATCGGAGGCGTACTCCGTTTGCGAGACCTCAACGGGACCTGCTACGGCGCCCCCATCACCCTCGGCCCGCCGGGTACGTACCACCTCGCCGCGTACAGCCGCGGACGTACCCGTGCCCGCGACGCCCAAGAACTCTTCTTCCGGGGCATCGAAGAATGGCTCCTTCGCATCTGGCCCGCGGAGATCGTCTGACGGGACGCCTCCGTCCCATAGTCCTCGGCCAGGTGGGCCTGGACCTCCCCGGTCGTGGGTCCCTTCGCGGACAGCGAGGTGACCATCTCGTCCACCCCGGCCAGGCGCTTCTGCCGCTTCCCGTCGGCTGCAAGCCCTCGGACTGGGCACAGCGACCGAAATTAAGGAATGGGCCGGAATGCACGACGCAAGCCGTCGTGGTCTGCCAAGGTCACGACCGATCCAAATATCCTCTGGCGCGCCAACGTCTGTGGGGTGAATTCCCCAGCCAGCGGCGGCCCCCGCAGCGCGCTGACGGGGAGCTAGCAGTCAGTCAATTCCTCTCACCTCTGGCGAGGCGTCGACGCCAGGATCAGCAGCCAACCGAGTCAACAGATTAAGGCCTTGGCTCAAATGACTGCGGAAACAAGGAATGGCAAATGGAGTAGATTCGGAAAGCAATGATAGAGAGATGGATAAGTTGGAGAAAGTGCAGGTTCCGATTATCCACCGAAAGGCAAGTGGCGGCGAGGGCTGGCCTCGCCGCTGGGTTGGATCGAGATACTTACTTGCCCCGATATACAGTCGGCCCTCGCCGCAGGTGCCAAACGGGGCGCTGACCTGCTTCGTCTCATTCCTGGGGGCGATCTCATGAAAATGGGATCACTGATACGACTGCCAGTTCAGGGTCACCTAAAGGATCACCGATTGGTCAGCCCAACCCATTGATCTTGGGCACCTCCCGGATCACCTCCGGAACCGACCAGCGCGGCAGGACTCGTGAGGGTTGGCACAACTGCTGCTGCCGACCACAATGCGATGGGCAGGACGCGTCGCGGCCGGCGCCCCGCATGGCAGCGGCGCCGCACTGCCGCCCGGGCTGATCGACGCCCATGTCCACCCCGCCCGGGGTCCCTGGCGCTGGCCCTGCGGTTCGGGGTGACCACCGTACTGGAGATGCAGGGGATGAACACCCGGGAGAACCCGGGCCGGCCCCAGCGCCAATAACGGTTCCATTGAGAACACCGTTGGCAGGGACAGCAAGTAAGGTGGACGATTCAGAAACGGATGGATGCGCTGGCGACGTGAGTTAGACTGTTGGGCCGTCGTGCGCATCTGAACGTCCTTCGCGCCATCACTCATACTGCCATGACGCTCGCTCAAGCTTTGCTCTCACGCGAGGGGCAATTAGGCGATAAGGGATATTATGCACGAATCTGGCAATTTGAACGATGGCAACCTGATGAAATCCTATGCAATCAATAATCAATTTCTTGTGACAAGATTTCCCTTGTGATGAACAAGGGCGCTGATAACTCCGTCGAACCGTCTCAAGTCTTGGTGCAGATGAAGCGGTTCGACCCACATAGTGACTACTATGCACTGACCTTGGGGGCAAACCGAAGGGGGAACCCTTACTGGTCACGGCAGTCTCATTGGGTAAGCCAGTCTTCGCGAAATCCTGGGTGGGAGATTCGTGCTGCAAGTTTGATGGACCCCCAGCGAATGACCGACGCATGGACCACGATTGGACGAGGCTGGGTATCGGTAATCGACGATATCCAACTTTCCGTCTACCTGCGGATTGGTGGCAATGCAATTGTCGAGAGAGGGCTCGCTACTTCTCGTCTACCTGAAGTGATTAGACCGTTCGAATGCGTTCGTGATGGCTCTGCCGAGGCTGGCGGATTCGGATACCTGGCAACTGGTCACCTTGCCGACGAGGCTGTGGAGCGTCGAGCACCCACTCGGAAGCTGCGCATGCAGGTTCTCAAGCGTGATAGCTTCCGCTGCACTATTTGCGGCCGCAGGGCAACTGATCATACGGATATCGAACTTCACGTACACCACCTCATCCCTTGGCGAATGAATGGCCCAACGGCCGAGGAGAATCTGGTCACACTTTGTGGGACATGCCATAAGGGGCTTGATCCAGATTTCGAGCCAGCGCTGCGTGAGCTGGCGGGTTTGCCTGGGCCAGCTGCTTGTTTGGATCCGGATAATTCTGAGTTCAACTCGGAAGTGGTGCGCTATCGAGATTATGTCCGCAAGGTGTTGCAAAAGGGCTAGGGTTGTGACCGGGAACGAACTTTGCCAGAGCCTCGCATGCTTTGGCCGTCAGCCCATCGGCTAGGCTCTTGCCCGCAAGGGTGCCCCGGAAGGCAAGTCCGCGTTGTATCCGGCGTCCGCCACCGGCACCGGCACCGCCAACCGCAAATCGACCGCAACTCGAGGGCGTCGTGCCTGTCCAGTGTGGCCGCCACTGGGTGGGCCAAACCGGAACGACGAAGCATCAGGGCGGTCTCCGCCGGCCCAGCCTGTCCCCGTGACCTGTCGACTCACCGAGCGTGGCGTGCCTCGGGCCCGCCAAGGACGCCCTTCGGACGCAAGGCGGGGAATCGGTCGTTGCTCGGGGAAACTGATTCCGCACGCCGATGCAGGACTGGTTTCGGCGCGGAGCAGACTGGACTGACTTCCCGGCACGTCCGAACCCGGCCTTGAGATCAGCGGCCCAGCAGTTCCAGCTCCGTGGTCAAGGGCCGGATGCGTGGGGTATTGGTTGCAGTCCCCCCTCGGACACCAACCAACCATTACCCCACGGTCCCCTGCGGACCGTGGGGTTTTGTCGGTTCCGGCGCCGGCGAGGGTCATCGGGTCGATGGTCTCGTCGAGGCGGTGCGGTGTTCGACGCGCCGGGTCCGGCCCTTGCGGCCCTGGATGCGCAGCGTGTTCTGGGTGCGGTCGTGGGCGGAGGGGCTGGGATCGCGTCGCGGGGCAGTCCTTCGGCGATGGCGAAGATCCCCAGCCCGGGCAGCAACCCGGTAAAGATCCGCACCACCACCCACGCGGTGTCCGGGTCCGGTTCGGGGCCGCGCAGCCGCCTGCCGTCCTCAACGCGCTGCCGGAGCGGGTCGGATGACCGACACCGTGCGGATCGGCGTGCCCGGCTGCGCGGACATCGCGGTCCGGCGCAGGCTGCCCGCCTTCGCCGCCCGTCCCGGCACCGTGGTCGCGGCCGTCGCCGGCCGGGACGCGGACAAGGCCCGGCGCACCGCCCAGCGGTTCGGCGGCACTCCCGTCACCGGCTACGCCGAACTCCTCGCCCGCGAGAGCGTCGGCGGGTTGCCGCCGATGACCGGCGCGCAGCCGGAGGAGACCTGTACCGCGCCCTGCGGTCCGCCCAGCCTGATCCCCGCCGGGGGCGGGCGGGCCCCGGGTCCGGCGCGCTGTCGGGGGCCGTCCCCTGGCGCCCATGTACGTTGTCTACCCTCTGATACGTTGTACACAAGCGCGTCGGAAGGAGCCCAGCGATGCTTGCCCAGGAAGGAAAGCCCCAGAACGAGGACGGGGACCGCGTCTCCCTGTGGGAACGGCTCGACCGCCCGGCCCCCGCCCCCCGCGTGACGCTCACCCCCGAGCGGATCGCCACGGCCGCGGTCGGGATCGCCGACGCCGAGGGCATCGACGCCGTCACCATGCGACGCCTGGCCACCGAGTTGGGCGTCGCTCCCATGGCCGCGTACCGCTACGTCTCGGGGAAGGACGAGCTCCTGGAGCTCATGGTCGACTTCGTCTACGGGGAGTTGGAACTCCCGGACGGCGACGCCGACTGGCGGGAGACCATGCGGACGCTCGCCCTGCGCATCCGTGGGGTGCTCCTGGCGCACCCCTGGGTGGCCCGGGTGAGCTGGGGCGCGCCGACCCCCAACCAACTGGCGGTGCCGGAGAGCGCCCTCGCCGCGCTCGACGGCGTCGGTCTCGACGCCGATACGGCGATGGCCGTCTGTAGCACCGTCACCGCGTACGTGCACGGCGCCGTCGACCTGGAGATCGGCCTGACGCGGATGCTGCGCGTACGGGGCTGGTCAAGCCGTGAGGAGGCCCGCTCGGGACTGGCGTCCCAGATGACCTGGCTCATGAACACCGGCCGCTATCCGAAGTACCACCGCTACATCGGCGAGGCCACCCGCAAGGACGACCTGCGGTGGCAGTTCGAGACAGGTCTGGACTGCGTCCTCGACGGCATCGCGGCGCGTCTGGGCGTCTGACGCCCCCGGGCGCCGGGCACCGCATCGACCACCGCGCCGGGGGCGGTCGCGCCACGCCCCGTCCCCGGTGCCACACGACATCCGGAGGGCCCATGGCCAGCAGCAACCCCGCCGTTACCCACACCGCCCAGGGCCGACGCGGGCTGCCCGCCTGGCAGGCCGTGGCCGGCGCCGCGGTCATCGCCGCGGTCGTCAACGTCATCGTCCTGCTCATCGGCGATGCCGCGGGAGCCTCGCTGGTCGTGGAGCTCAACGGCAAGCCGGACGAGATCGGCACGGCCGACGTGATCATCGTGTCCGTGCTCGCGCCGGCGGTGGGGGTCACCGCCGCCGCCCTGCTCGCACGGTGGAAGCCCGGCTTCCTGAGGGTGGCCCAGATCCTGGCCGCCGCCACGACGCTGATCAGCCTCGTCGGTCCGCTGACGCTGGAGACCGACGGCGGCACCGCGATCACGATCGCAGTGATGCACCTGCTCGTCGGCGGCACCGCGATCGTAGCCCTGGAGGCGGTCCGCCGTTCGCGGGCCTGAGCCGGCGCAGCCGAGCCCGACGGCCCTTCCGGACCCGGTCCGGAAGGGCCGTCGTCGTACGGGAGGGGCCCCGGGACACCGCCCGCAGGACGAGGACGTCGCCCCCTCCGGAAGACCCGGGGACGGTCCCGGCCGGGCACGCACCGCTTACCGCGAGAAGAGGACGGCTGACCCGCATGGTGAAGCGGGCCGAGTGGGACGCCACCGTCGTCGGCAGCGGCATGGGCGGCCTGGTGTGCGCCGGCTGTCCGGCCGCCTTCCTGACCATTCGGCACCCCATGTCATCCGGTGGGCGAGATGGGCGGCGGTGGAGATTCGCCCGGCTCACGTCCCGGGTGATGAAGGGGCAACGGGGCTGCTGAGCCTGCTTGCCCAGTCCTCACGGGCAGATCCAGTACCGTCGTCAGGGGGCGGATGTGTGGATGTTGGTTGCGGTTCCCCCCTCGGGCCCCCGCAGAGACCCCAGTTGATCTGAGGCTTTTCTGTTGTCCGGGGCACTCGGAGGCCCCGTATGAACAACCGCGTGGCCAACGGAAGTGATCTTGCTCCGTCGGGCGGCGACCGAGGACGATCCGATCCGAACCGGGGTGGCCCGGACAGGGGGAGGACTCCCGGCCGGAGGAGACCGACCGGTACGACGACGCCGCGCGGCCGTGGGCCGCAGGCGGGAACCGCACCGGCGCAGCACTCGTCTTTCCCGCCATGATCTCCAGCGAGCGCCAAGAGCACGTGATGTCCGTCCGGCTGGCCCCGCCGTCGGCGGTGGATGTGGATCAGCCGACGGTCAACGACTACAACAGCTTCGCCAAGGCGTACTCGGCCGTGAACGAAACCAACCTGGTGAATGCCTACTACGAGCGTCCGGCGATGCTGGCCCTGGCCGGGGATGTGGCCGGGCGGCGGATTCTCGACGCCGGCTGCGGATCGGGGCTCCTGTTCGCCGCGCTGCGCGACCGTGGCGCCATTGTGAGTGGCTTCGATTCGAGCGCCGAGATGCTGGAGCTGGCCCGGCAGCGGCTCGGCGACGGTGCTGACCTGAAGGTGACGGACCTGGCCCGCCCGCTTCCTTACCCCGACGACACGTTCGACGATGTCGTCGCATCCCTGGTGCTGCACTACCTGGAGGACTGGGGGCCCGCTCTGGCCGAGCTGCGACGCATACTCAAGCCCGGCGGTCGGCTGATCGCTTCCGTCGACCATCCCTTTGCCGTCAACCTCATACACCGTGAGGTCGGCCGCGAGGCCGAATGCAACTACTTCGACACCACCAACTGGACCACAGAGTGGACCATAGGCGACCAGAGCGCCCTGGTGAGTCGCTGGCACAGGCCGCTGCACGCGACGATCGAGGCCTTCACCGGGGCCGGTTTCCACATCTCGGTCATCAGCGAGCCGGCTCCTGACCCCGCAGCCCACGAAATGTTTCCCGAGGCTATCGCGGCCATGCCGCGCTTCCTGTCCTTCCTGTTCTTCGTCCTGCGGTCCGAGTAGCGAGCGCTCAGCTGTCCTCGTCGTCGGCCGCCAGATGAAGGAGTCCGCTGTCTGTGCCGGCCGCGACCATGATGAAAGGGTGTCCGTTGGTTCGTGTGCGACCCGCGGCACTGTACGTGTTCATCGACGACCGTGTGGCGCCTTCCCGCCGGATCGGGCGACCTCCGAAACCGACGGACGCCGAACTGCTGTGCTGGGCCATCGCCCGGTCCCGCTGGGTTCTCGTCGACCCGGCACTGGATCCGCTTCGCCCACGCACGGCTGCCACATCCGTGCCGCTACCTGCCCAGCGAGTAATGATCCATAGCCGCGCATCAGTTGCACTCGCTCAGGCGGCGATACGTGTCCGTCCTTCTTCCGGACGGGCCCCTTGCGGCCGGTCGGTGCGGGGGCGGATGCCTGTGCGAGGATCGCGGCGTGAACGACCTGCGCTTCCGTCTCGCCGACGACGCCGATCTTGCCGCTGTCGTACGTCTGCGCGACGACGCGGCCCGCTGGATGCTTGCCCGAGGCGTCACTGGTCAGTGGCAGCCCGGTGAGCTGGGCGGGGACCACTTCCGTCGGATCATGAAGACTGGGGAGGTATGGCTCGCGGAGGCTGCCGGTCGTGTGGTCGGGGCCTGGGAGCTCTGGTGGCAGGACGAGGACGCCTGGGGGCCGCAGCCGCCGACGGCCGGCTATGTGCACCGGCTGATGGTGGACCACAGAAGTGTCCCGCCCGGGACGGGGCAGCGGCTTCTGCGAGTCGCGGAGCGCCGCGTGGCCGAGGCGGGCCGGCCGTTGGTTCGTCTGGACTGCCTGGCCACCAACGCACGCCTGAGTGCGTACTACCTCAGCGCCGGCTACCGGGTGGTGGGACGCAAAGAGGGTAAGCCGCAGCCGGGCGGTACGCCCAAGTCGTTCACCCTCCTCGAAAAGTCCGTACGGGATGAGTTGCGGTAGGGGATGACCTGCTCCTGCCCGTCAGCGCAGGTTACAAAGTCGCACTCACCGCCCACCTCACCAACTCCGGGCAGCCGCCCCGGCCATGTCGCCTGCCTCCTCACCTGCCACTGGAGCCCCCTGGACACCGGCGCCCTCGCCGCCGGTCGGCCTTCTCCGCCTGGGGATCCCCGACTCCCCGCCGGCCACCGGCCTTGACCTGTGCCACGCACGACGAAACCGTCAACGGCGGTGCCGGCCGGACGACTCATGTCAGCAACCCACCAACCACCGCCCCACGGTCCCCTGCGGACCATGGGGTTCTGTCCTACGGCCGTCCCGGCAGGTGGTGGCCGCGACGGGGGCACCGTCGCAGGTCTCGCGGGGCGGCGGACGCGCGGGGGTGAGTTCGCTCCGTCCGGGTCCCGGCGGGGCAGAGGCGCGGTCGGTCGGGCAGCGGACGGGACCTCTCCGGACCGCCGGAAGTACACCCGCATCACCTTGTCCGGACCCACCGGGCCGGTTTTGATGGTGGAGTCCGCCGGGCACCCCGTGCACCCGCACCGCCGGGGTGCCGCTCCCCGTTTCCTGAACTTCCAGGCAGGAGAAGGCCCATGGCTCATGACGCGTCGGGACCACCCCGTCGTTCCCTGTTGAAGGCTTCCGTGCTGGCCGCGACGGCGCTGCCGGCGGTCGGCGCGCTCCAGGGCGCCGCCACGGCGGCGCCCGCCACGGACCTCGGACGCGCCGCCGCGCCGACCTTTCTCAACGGGGCCGACCCGAGCGTGATCCGGGTGGGCAGCACGTACTACGCGGTCAAGGTGACCGGCGGCGGCATCTCGGTGCGCCAGGCGTCCACCCTGGTCGGTCTCTTCGATGTGCCGCCCCGGCAGATCTGGCTCGACCCGGGAATGGGCGAGATCTGGGCGCCGAAGATCACCCGCATCAATGGCCGCTACTACGTGTACTTCTCGGGCGGGGTGAGCGCGGCGCACCGGATGTATGTGATCAGCTCGGACTCGCCGGACAGCGGGTACGGGGCGGAGCGGAAACTGGCGCTGCCCGACGACAAATGGGCCATCGACGGCTCGGCCTTCACCTTCAACAACCAGCTGTGGTTCGTGTGGTCCGGCTGGTCGGGCGACACCAACATCGAGCAGAACCTCTACCTGTGCCGGATGAGCAACCCCACCACGCCCACCGGGTCGCGGTACCTCATCTCGCAGCCACGGGAGAGCTGGGAGCGGGTGGTCGGCCAGCCGTACATCAACGAGGCGCCCCTGCCGATCATGGACCCGCACGGCCAACTGCACATCGTCTACTCGGCCAACGGCTCCTGGAGCGACCAGTACCTTCTGGCCGACCTGCGGCTGCGGGCCGGCGGAGACCCCACCTATGTGTGGGACTGGTACAAGTCCAACGGCGCGGTGTTCGGCTCCAACCCGGCGACGATGATGCAGGGGTGGGACCCCACCATCCATGTCAACGGCCCCGGCAGCCACACCTTCGCGCTGACCCACGGCGACATCGCCCACAGCCCCCCGTCCGGGCCGCGCGCCCCCTTCATGTACCACGCCGTACCGAAGGGCACGCCCTACAGCTGGTCCAACCGGCAGTGGCGTACCGGCACGTTCGTGTGGTGGGGGAACACCACCTACCGGCGTGCCAATGTCCCGGGGGACAACACCAACACCGGCGCCAGTCTGAAGTTCTTCGAGTAGGAGGCCGCTGCCGGCGCCGCCCGGACCTGGGGGTGCCGGCCGCGGCCCCCGGACACCGTACGAACCCATGACCCACGGTCCGGTGCGGACCGTGGGTCATGTCGGTGGTGGACGGTCAGGAGGTGACGGAGACGGCCTCGAAGGTGGTGGCCGTGGTGGCGGTCACGCCCGCGTGGATCACGGCGGTCATCGGAAGAGACACGGTGGCGAGCTTCTGCCAGTTGCTGCCGTCGGCGGACACCAGCGCGGTGATGTCGTGGGTGCCCGCGTCGCGGACGAGCCGCAGGTGGGGGTGGGCGGTGGCGTCGTACCCCTCCAGCGCGCTGGTCACCGGGCTGCGGGTGGGGCCACCCGAGGTGCCCTGGCCCGGGGTGCCGGCGCCGATGTCCTCGCGGGTGTCCAGGGAGCGGTGGCGCAGTACCAGGGAGCCGTCGGTGTCCGCGCCGAGGTAGACGTAGCGGGCGACAGCCGCGGTGCTGTCGCGCAGGATGACGCCGCCGGTGGCGTTGTCGGTGAGGGTGGCGGTGACGGTGGTGTCGCCGTGGGCGAGCCGGCTGGCCATGAGGAGCGAGTCGGCCGCGTAACGGCGGTAGATGTGGTGATCCGCCCCGGCGCCGAACCCCTCGCCCCGCACCCGGGCGAGGGTGACACGCCGCCCGCTGACGGTCGTGACGCCGCCGGATCCGGCCCCGATGGCGTCGTCGCGCCAGCCTCCGGAGGTGCTGAGCGAGGGGGTGTGCGCGGGCGCCACCTCGGCGGCGACGGCGTGGGAACTCCGGCCCTCACCATGGCTGTTGACCGGCGTCACCCGGTAGTACCAGGTGCCGGCGGCCCGTGCCGTACCGTCCACGTACGAGGTGCCGGTGACCCCTCGCACGACGGTACGGAACGGGCCGCCGACGCCGGAGGAGCGGGCGATGGTGTAACTGCCGGCCCCGGCCGCCGGCCGCCAGGTCAGGCCCACCCCCAGGGAGCCCGGCGTGGTGACCACGATGTCGACGGCGGCGGGCGTCTCACGGCCCGTCTCTTCGGTACCGAGATCGAGGACGGCGGCGGTGAACGGCTCCAGACTCACCGCGCCGTCCCGCACGCGCAGCTCCCGGCCCGACACGAGATCCGCCACCGTGCCCCGCCCCCGGACCGCGGGCGGCAGCGCCACCGCGTGAGGGGTGGCGTTGCCGTGAGCGGGGCGGGTGGTGTTGATGGCGATGAGATAGCGGCCGTAGCGGGCGGTGAGGAGATCGGGGTAACCGGCGTAGGGGGTGTCCAGCTCGTTGTTGTCCCGGTGGGTCCTGCCCACCCCGGGCTGGTGGGCGACCGGCAGCAGTTCACCGGTCATCGCGAGCCTGACCGAGCCGTCGGAGTAACGGTCGTGGACGGTGGGGTCCTCCACGGTGTTCTGGCGCAGCGCGTACTCGCGGTGGGTGAGCACACCCTGGGTCGCGAGCTGGCACAACTGCTCGTCACCCTCCCGCTGTACGTGGACGCGCCCGTTGCCCATGCAGCCCGCGTTGCGCTCGACCAGAGAGCCGAAGAGGTGGGTGTCGCCGTCGCGGAGGGAGACGAAGGCGTTGTCGATGTCCACCCAGGCGAAGCGCTCGTGCTCCCGCGCGCGCGTCCGGTCGACGCCGAGCCGGGCCAGTTCGGCGTCGGTGTAGCGCCGCAGGTCGGTGTGGGGCAGCAGCACCCCCGCCGCCACCTGTCCGCCGAACCGCGGGTAGCGCGCGCGGGTCCGGGTGAGATACGCGTACGTCTCGGCGAACCGCAGGTCGTACTTGTGGTGGGGCAGGACGTATGAGTCGAAGTAGCGGAAGAGCTGATTGTCGGCGAGCTGCTGCTGGGCGAAGCCCACCGCCTCCCGGGCATACCCCCAGTACGTCTGCCACGCGGCGCCGGCGTAGCGCTCCGGGTGGTCGGCCATGTGGTGTTCGATCGAGGCGAAGGTGAGCGTCCTGGGGCCGCTGTTGACGTCGGCGGTGTACGCGACGCGCCCGGGGTAGGCCGAGCTGCGCGCGTCCAGGACCTGCTCCATCATCATCACCCGGTTGCCCGCCTCGTCCTCGCCCTGGTAGCGGGTGAGGCCGCGGGCGTGGACGGTGCGCAGCGCCAGCCGCACGATGTCGTCGTTCAGCTCCTCGTCCCCGGCATGGTCCCAGGTGCGGTGGAACCATGAGGCAAGGTAGTTGACGGACTCGCCGTAGGTGCCCACGTAGTGGTTCTCGCGGGACAGCCCGGCGGCGGTGATGCCGGTGTAGTGCTTGCCGTACGGCAGCCGGCGCACCACCTCGCCCGCCCCGTCCAGCTTGCTCCGCGCCAGCCCGCGCATCACGACCTGGAGGTAGTCCTCGGTGTAGACGGCGTTCTTGTCGTGCTGGAAGAGCGAGTGGTACAGGTCGAGTTCGCGCCCGTCCGGGCCGAGCAGCACCTCCTCGCCGAGGAACGGCGCGAAGCCCAGCGCCTCGCCGGCGATGCGGTGGCTGCGCGGGCGGCCCTCGTAGTGCCCCGAGCCGATCACCCGAAGACCCTCGTGGGCCTTCCACGCGCCCTCGTACGTGTACATCACCTGGTTGTAGATGTAGGAGAGCCGGGAGCGGGCGAAGTCGAAGGTGGCCTTCAGCACCCGCTCCCAGGCCGCTCCCCGGGTGAGGGGACCGCCGTCGTGGTCCACCCCGGCGATGCTGTTGGGGCCGTCCGTGGTGCCGGTCTCGAAGGGTTCGGCGAGGAAGGACCGGAAGCGTTCGCGGCCGTGGACGTCCTCGTCGTCGATCAGGTTCTCGACGATGTACAGGGCCTCGCCCAGCGCGCTGTAGTAGCCGCCCCAGTCGGACTGGTGGCCGCCGTCGCCCAGGCTCCGCACATCGGCGTAGTAGCGGCGGGTGCAGCCGTCGATGGTCCGGAAGATCCGGCCCAGGGCGGCGGCCTTCTCCTGCGGGGTGCGGGCCGGGCACCAGTCGACGAGGAGCGCCTCGGCGTAGAACCGCAGCTCGTCCTTGTAGCGTTCGATCGACATGGCTGCGCCCGGATCTGCGTCGGCGCGGGCCGTAAGGGTGGTGAAGAGGTCGGTCTGGGTCCGCCGGTAGCGGTCCACCAGGGCCTGCTCCTCGGCGGCCGTCAGCCCCGGCGCGGCCTGGGCGGCGGGGGTGTGGCCGGTGCTGTCCCCGGGGGCGGGGGCCAGGCGGGGGTCGGTGTGGGAGTACGCCTCGTAGCAGCGGCGCGAGTCCTGGGTCGCGGTGCCCGTATAGCTGTCGTGGTAGGTGCGCAGCGTGATCTCGACCGTCGTACGGCCCTGGGTGGCGGCGAGCGGCAGCATGGCGGTGGAGAAGAAGAACCGGCCGGGCAGGCCGCCGCGGGTGCCCGGGTTGATCGCCTCGTAGTCGCCGTGCGTGCGGTAGCCGGCCTGGCGGCCGTCGATGAGGACCACGGTCTTGTAGGCCGAGCTGTCCTCGCCCCAGAACCTGAGGGTCAGGTAGTTCTGCCGGTGCGGATCGACGGCGAGGGTGAAGACCAGGTCGGCGAGCCGGTTTCCGGCCGGTTCCAGTGGGTGGGCGACCCGGGCGGTCCGGCCGCCGGCTCCGGTCACCGTACTGGTCCCCGGTCCGGTGAGCCGGTGGGCCCGCTCCGAGGCGGGGTCGCCGAAGGTCAGGACATCGGTGAAGCGGCTCGCGGGCCCGGTGGCTTCGGCGGCCCGGGCGGTGCCGCCCGGCCACCACGAGGCATTGCCGAGCGCAGCCGTGCCCGCCACGGCGATGGCGGATCCCAGTATCGTCCGGCGGCTGACGGTGTGGCGGTGCGGATGATGAGCGTGCATGGCCCGGGATCCTCCTGTGTAACCGGTTACATCCTTGGGCCGTCACCATCGGGGCGGCGGGTGCCGGTGTCAATCGGCCGGGTGGAAAAGCGAAACTTTCCGCTGTTACGGGGGCGGGCCGCCGGCGGGTACGGTTTCCTCGTGACCGGGGAAGCGCCCATCAGGGGCGGCAGCACCATGCGGGAGGTGGCCCAGCACGCCGGGGTCTCGGTCGCGACGGTCTCCCGCGTGCTGAACGGCGGCGAGCGGGTGGCTCCCGTGACCCGGGAGCGGGTGCTGCGGTCGGTGGCCGAACTGGACTACGTGCCCAACGAGAACGCCCGCGCGCTGTCCGTCGGCGGGGCCCGCACCATGGCCTTCGTGGTCGAGGAGATGGTCGGCCCGTCCTTCGCCCAACTCGCCTGCGGGGTGGAGGAGGTGGCCAGCCGCTTCGGCCGGCTGTGCATGGTGTGCACCACGCACGGCGACCCCGCGCGCGAGGAGGCGGTGATCGACCTCATGCGCGCACAGCGCGCCGCCGCGGTCATCCTGGTCGGCGGTGCCGTCGCGGACGACGCGCGGCGGGAGCGGATCGCGCGCTTCGCCCGCGTACTGCGCCCGGCCGGGACCCGTCTGGTGCTGTGCGGCCACCCGGGCCCGGCGGACGGTGAGTTGGTGCGTGCGGTCTCCTACGACAACCACGGTGGCGCCGTCGCCGCGACCGGGCATCTGCTGGCGGCGGGGCACCGGCGCATCCTCTACCTGGGCGACCAGCCGGTGAACACCGCGCGGGAACGGGTGGCCGGCCACCGCGCGGCGCTGCGGGCCCATGGCGTCGCACCGGACGAGCGGTTGATCGTCCCGGCGGCCTTCTCCGACAGCGGCGGATACCGGGCCACCCGCCGCGCGCTCGCCGGAGGCCCGGCATTCACCGCCGTCTGCGCCGTCACCGACACGGTCGCCATCGGCGCGCTGCGGGCCCTGCGCGAGGCGGGCCTTCGGGTGCCGCGCGATGTGTCGCTCGTCGGCTTCGACGACATCCCGCTGGTCGCCGACCTGACCCCGGCCCTCACCACCGTCCATGTGCCGTACGAGGAGGTGGGCAGGGCCGCGGCGCTGGCCGGCCTGGACGCCCCACGGGAGCGTTGGTCGCGGCGGATCGCGACCGAGCTGACCGTCCGTGGTTCGGTGACCGCGCCCTCCCGGACCGGCTCCGGGGATCGCTAACCCCCGCCGGATTCCGCGTCGCGCAGCGCCGTCAGTGTCTCGGTGAGCGGGCCGGGTGGCACGAAGTGGCCGAAGGTGTCGTTGGCGAAGAACGACACGCCGTCCACCAGCGCCGCGTGTTGAGCCAGCACCTCGCGCTGGAAGAGGTAGGTGCGCCGGTCGTCCAGGTGGGTGCGGTACCAGTACCAGGGATCGACGAAGTCCAGCCCCAGCAGCGTGCGCGGGCCCCTCCCGGCATGGCGCAGGGCCGCCTTGGAGCGCAGGTTGGGCACCACCTGGGTGCGCTCGACGAGTACGGCGAAGGTGGACACGAGGATGGCGTCCAGTTGCTGGTAGCAGTCCTCGCTCATGCCCCAGGAGTCCCGCTCGACCGCGGCCGGCCAGTAGGTGTCCATCCAGTACACCAGGTGTTCGCCGAGTTCCGCCCGCAGCCGGTCGAAGAACCGGGCGATGCCCGCCCGCCGTTCGGCGGTGTTCTCGGGCGCGTTGTCGGGGTGCCAGAAGCCGACCAGGCCGAACTGGTTGCCCAGCAGTACGCCGTCCAGGGCGAAGTCCCGGACATAGGCGGCGCTCTGGGCGGCGACGAAGTCACCGGCCGGCAGTCCGGCGGGGAATCCGTGGGGGTACGCGGCGTACGTGGCGGTGTCGGCGGCCAGCGGCAGCGTGACGTCGATGACGCCCGGCACCTGGTGGCCCCCGGCGTCGGCGGTGGCCGCCGCCACCTCGGGGTGGCGCCGGGTCTTCCACTGCGAGCGGCAGAATTCGGGGCCGGGTTCCAGGTATTCCAGCAGGGTGACGGTCAGCCCGCGCGCCGTCGCCTCGGCGCGGATCGCGGCGTAGCAGGCGGTCAGCCGGCGGTAGTCCAGGTGCTGCTCGGACAGGACCATCATCGGCCCGGCCGAGTAGGGGTTGAAGGAGCGCTCACCGCCCTCACGGACCCGGTTCAGCCAGTCCAGGTTGTGGGCGCGGGTGAGCGCGTCCGGTCCTGCACCACCGGCGGTGCCGGCCGCGTAGCAGTTGTAGCGCGCCCAGTCGAAGCGTTCGTCGAGCCGGTCGGGGCCCGCGTAGTTGAGGATGTGGTCGCCGTTGCCCGCGCAGGAGACGACGGTCACCGGTCGGCCGTGGGCGAACCAGTCGCGGTAGTGGTCGAAGAAGGCTGCGACGCCTGCCCGGGGGGCGGCGAGGTCGTCGAGGATCTTCGGGGTGATCCACAGGACCGCCTCCGCCGGACGGGTCCGGCCCTTCGGGGTAGTGGTCATGGTGATTCCAGGGGAGAGCGGGTGGGTGTTCACAGCTGGTCGAGCAGGAGGACCTGCCAGGGGACGAAGGGGGTGTCGAGCAGCAGCACGCCGTGCTCGTCGGCCCTCAGCACGGCGCGGTCGGTAGCGTGGCCTGCGTCGCGCAGCAGCCGGGTCTCCTCGCGGGTGGGGGCGGCGGGATCGCCCATGGCGTGCCAGGCGGCGATGGCGTTTCCGTGCTCGCGGTCGAGCCGCTCCACGGAGAACCGGGTGCCGGGGGCCAGCCCCGTGATCTCGATGCGCAGCGGCTCCTGGGCGCCCCGTTCCAGGGTCGCCTCGGCGGTGCTCCGGTCGCCGAAGGACGCGGGGATGGTCTCGGTGACCTCGGCCGGGTAGTGGCAGGCCAGGGCAGTGACCCGGCCGGTGGCCCGGTGCCGGGTGACCACGGCTCCGGGCACGCGGGCGAGCGTTTCGTCGCCCAGCCGGTTCAGGAAGCGATAGGCGTGGAACACCGGCTTGGGGATGCCCTGATAGGTGATCATGCCGAAGCCCCCGTGGAAGGGCGTGTCGCCCCCGCCCTGCTCCTCGAAGACATCGGTGAAGGTCCAGTGGGCGAGCGAATCGACGAGGCCGGTGGCGGCCAGGACCGTACGGACCACGTACGTCGCCGCCTGGAGGTGGTCGTGGGTGTGATCGCGTGGGGAGGGGCTCGAATTCCACTCGGTGAGGTGGATCTCGGCGTCCGGGTACGGGCTCTCGTCCACGATCCGCCGCAGCAGGGCCAGATCGGACGGGGTGGCGTCCACGCCCCGGGTGTGCTGGCCCATCCGGCCGTGCGCGTCCAGGGCCCAGTCCGTGGGGTAGGGGTGGGTGGAGACGAAGTCCACCGGCAGTGCGTGTTCGTGACAGTAGGTCAGGAATGTCTCCAGCCAGACCGGGCGCCACTCCAGGGCGTCCACGTCGGTGCTCTCGCTGACCACGGAGTGCTGCGCGAGGTCCTCGCGCTCCCCGGCGAAGCGCGCGTCGGGAACGAAGTTGCTGGTGGCCGGGCCGCCGACCCGCAGCAGGTCGTCGACCTCCTTCACGGCGAGCGCGGTGACCCGGTACAGCTCGAAGTACTCCGAGCGCGTCCCCCGGAAGAACGGGCCGAGGTTCGGCTCGTTCCAGACCTCGAAGTACCAGGTGCGCACCTCGTCGAGCCCGTACCGGGCCACCCAGTGGGTGACGGTCCGGCGGATCAGGCCGGCCCACTCGTCGAGATCGGTGGGCGGAGCGCCGTTGGCGCCCCACCAGAAGGTCGTGGCGCGCTCCCGCGCGAGGTCGGCGGGTGCGAAGCCCAGCTCCACGAAGGGGCGCACCCCCTGGTCGAGCAGCCGGTCGAACAGGTCGTCCACGTACTGGAAGTTCAGGATCGGCGTGCCGTCCGCACCCCTGCGGTACACGAACATGTCGTCGTGGAACAGGCCGTGGAAGCGTACGGAGCGGAATCCGCACGCCCCGCGCACCAGCCGCAGGTGCTCCTGCCAGCCGGCCCGCAGGCCCTCCTGCGCGCGGCCGGCGCCGACGCACTCGCTCCAGAAGTGCCGCAGCGGCGTTCCGGGGCCGCCGCTGTCCGCGGTGAGCTGAAGGGGCACGGTTCCATTCCTCCGAGGGGTCGTATCTGCGCTGGTCACGGATAGAAAACGTACGTCTATACGCGGGGCCCTGACTACCGCCCTCGGGGTACCGAAAATTTCGCCGGCGCGGCGGTGCCGGGGTGCCGGGACGAAAGTTTCGAGTCGGAGCGGTGCGGCTTCCTCGGCGCCGCCCGGCGACCTAACGTCCCCGGGCAGGACGCGAGCCGGTCCATCCGCCCGTCCTTCCACCACCCCCCACCACTGTTCTCAGGGAAAGAGGCTCCATGAGCACACCCGAGCACACCCCGACGCCCGGACGGCGCGGCTTCCTGCTGGGCACCGCCGCCCTCGCCGGCGGCACCCTGGTCCCTGTCTGGCAGACCCTCTCGGGCGCCGCTCCCGCCGCCACCGCGGCGGCGCCGGCCGCCGGCCCGCTGGACACCGTCACCTTCGGCAACTCCGCCTCGGAGTCGGCCCACTCCGTGACCGCGACGCTCTCCTCGACCCTCACCGGCCTGCGGAGCCAGCCCGCCAGGCGGCTGAACCCGCCCACGGTCGCCGGCTTCTGGGGCGGCACCCTGTCGATGAACATGAGCGTCGACGGCGGCTCCACCGCGTTCACCTATGTGACGGTCAAGTTCGACGGTTCCGAATACCGTGCCGCCCCGCTGGGCCGGCTCCAGCTCTTCTGCGAGGGGCAGCAGGTCGGCCACTACCACCTCGGCGCGGTGGACCCGCTCGACATCCCCGCCGACACCGCCGGCCGGCTGAACGGCCGTTTCATCTACCACACCCTGCCGCTGCCCCGCTCCCTCACCCAGGGACGCGCCGCCGTCAGGCTGGAGATCCGGGCCATGGGCCGGATCTGGGGCTACGGCACCACCGCCGACCAGTACTACAGAAACATGGAGGGCCCCTCGCGGGCGATCTACCGTGTCTACACGCACAACGCCCCCTATCTCACCCTGCCGTCCGACGACGTACAGGGCCCGTCGTCCCGGGTGAGCGACGCCCCGGTCCGCACTTCCCCGGGCAGCGAAGTGCTGGACAGCGTCAAGAGCACCGCCAACAGCCGGCTGACCACCTGGATGTCCGCCACCGACCCCGATCCGACCCGGCTGATGGGCCTGGCCACGGCCTGGCGCTCCACCTGGAGCAGCGCCTACCACAACGCGAACGCCATCACCGCCCTGGTACGCGGCCTGGACGCCCTGGTGGCCGCCTACGACGCGGACAACTCCGTGATCAACGGCGGCTGGGGCCAGCAGTGGCTCGGCCTCGGCCGGGCCGGGCGCGCCATCAGCCTGGTGACGGCGGAGCTCAACCCGTACCTCGGCGCCGCCCTGGGCAGTTCCACGCGCGGGCAGCGCTACGCGGACATCATGCTGGCCAGCCGCGAGTACTGGCGCCGCAACCGGCCGCAGTACGCCAACCAGGGCATGCGCTGCGACCTGGGCCTGTACTGGGCCGACCGGGCGCTGCGCTCGCTCGGCTCGTCCGGCGCCTGGTCCCAGGAGGCGGCGCTGCGGTATCTGCGGGAGGCCCTGGGCATGGCCCCCTGGCTCGGCCCGGACGACGCCGCCGGCAACCCCACCCGGCCGTACGGGGACGCGTTCCACCAGACCACGCCGGCCGGTCTGACCCGCGAACTGGGTTACGTCGGTGGCTACGGCGAGATCCTGTACCTGGTCTCCGAGATGGCCGTCGCCAGCAACGAAACCGAGATACGCAACCGGCTGACCGAGCTGATGAAAGCGCGCGCCGTGTTCCGCTACCCGGTCCTGGACGCGGACGGCAACCGCTCCCTGGCCCAGGAGACGGTCATCGGCTGGCGCGACAGCGAGTACCCCGGCAAGGTCACCTACGCCGACGAGACCGGCACCGAGTCCAGCGCGGTGGTCGCCGCCTCCCGCACCGGCGACAGCACCATCACCGGCTACGCCCAGCAGATGATCGCCGAGGGGCAGTTCTTCTCCGGTGTGCGGTCATTGCTCTCCGACAGCAGCTCACTGGTCACCCTGAACCTGATCCAACTGCCCGACGCGTACACCACCATCACCGGCCGGGCCGCCTCTTCGGCGGTGCTGCCGATGACCGACGGCCGGCCGGACTTCGTCTTCTCCGACCCGGACAACGGCGTGATCGCCGTCAAGCACGGCGATGAGCGGCTGTATGTCTCGCTGTACTGGCGGGCCCGATACGCGGTCAACAGCTTTGCCCGCGTCCACCTGATCACCCCCCAGCTGGAGCGCTCGGGCACCATCCGGCACAACGTGCGTTTCGTCGACTCCGGGGTCCGCTACACCGTGCCCAACCGGATCAACCAGGAGTTCGGCAACGGCGGCATCGCCCCGCCCGGCGGCGCCCTCACCCAGGCGTTCGCCGGCGAGGTGCTGTCCTGCGCCAGGGTGCCGTCCGGCCTCTCCCAGCCGTCCGCCGGCACGGAGAACATCTTCGTCGGCCGCGGGGACTTCTACCACTGCGAGTACGGCCCGTACATCATCGCGGTCAACACCACATCCGGGACCACCCACACCTTCAACGGCCCGGCCGGCTACACCTCCGCGACCGACCTCGTCACGGGCAGCACCGTGTCTCTCACCTCGACGATCAGCGTGGGCCCCCGCCGGACGATGGTCCTGCGCCTGCCCTGACCCCGGGCAGCGGGTGGCGGGTGGCGGGCAGCCTTCAGGGAGACCACACGCCACCGGTGTCCTCGCCCAGGCCCCGGGCGGCCCCGGGTGATCGGCCGCGGGACCACCACCCATGCCGGCGCCGGTGATTTCGCCCGGTTACGGGGTCGCCGCCCGGGGGAGCGAGGGAAGACGAGATGAACTCTCGGTGGAATGTCCGCTCGATCGAGTCGGCGCCCCCTCGCGCAAGGCACCCTTCTCCCATGGCCGCATCGACGCGGAGAGAGCTGCCCGAGGCGAGAATCCCGGTGCCACTGGACCTTTCCTGCGCACACCTTTGACCTTTCGGATCATCCCTTCTCCGTGGACGCGTCACCGGCGGTGTCCTCACGCGGAGGGTGAACCTCGTGGATGCCGGTAGCGGTTGGCACCCGTAAGCAAGAGAATGTAACGGAAAGATCATGTCCTGGTTCGAATCACTCATACTCGGTCTTGTTCAGGGTTTGACCGAATTTCTCCCGATCTCATCGAGTGCGCATCTGCGGCTCACGGCGGTCGCCGCCGGCTGGGAGGACCCCGGGGCGGCGTTCACCGCGGTGTGTCAGATCGGCACGGAGATCGCCGTCCTGCTGTACTTCCGCAAGGACATCGTCCGCATTCTCTCCGCCTGGTTCCGGTCGCTGACCGACAAGGCGATGCGCGGTGACCCCGACGCCCGCATCGGCTGGCTGGTGATCCTGGGCTCCCTTCCGATCGGCGTCCTCGGGCTCACCCTGAAGGATTCCATCGACGGGCCGTTCCGGGACCTGCGGCTGATCGCCTGCACGCTGATCGGGCTGGGCATTCTGCTCGGCGTGGCCGACCGGATGGCGGCCCGTGGCGGGAGCGGCGGCCGGCACCGGGCCGGCGGGCGACGGAAGGGCATCGAGCAGCTCACCGTCCGTGACGGCCTGCTCTTCGGTTTCGCCCAGTCCCTGGCACTGGTGCCGGGTGTCTCCCGATCGGGCGCGACCATCACGGGCGGTCTCTTTCTCGGCTACAGCCGGGAAGCCGCGGCACGCTACTCCTTCCTGCTGGCCATCCCCGCGGTCATGGCGTCCGGAGCGTACGAGCTGAAGTCGATCGGCGAGGGGGACACCCACGTGTCCTGGGGGCCGACCATCGTCGCCACGCTCGTCTCGTTCCTGGTCGGCTACGCGATCATCGCGTGGTTCATGCGCTGGATCACCACCCGGAGCTTCCTGCCCTTCGTGTGGTACCGGATCGCGGTCGGAGTGATCCTCCTGGTGCTGATCGGCATGGGAGTGCTGGAACCCACCGCGGGCGGGGAGATCGGCCAGGACGCCGCCGGCTGACGGAAACCGCGGCCGGCCACCGTACGAGGCGACCGGGCACCGGCGACCCGGCCCGCACGGCCCGGTCAGCGGACCCTGATGCGGCGCCCCGTCATCCGCTCCGGCTCGATCCGCACCCACATCTCACGCTCCCCGCCGGCCCAGGGCGCGGAGTGGGCCGCCTCGGCCAGCCGCCGCACCTCCTCCTCGGGCGCGCCGACCTGAAGGGCACGACCGACCAGGAGGACGCTCCACCCCTGGCTCATCGCCTCGTCGATCCGGTCCACCTCGAAGGCGACCTCCTGCCCCACCGCCTGGCCGGGGGTGCTGCGGTGCGCGGTGCGGTAGACCACCGAGCCGTCCACGGTGGTGTAGTTCACCGGCACCACCGCCGGACCGTGCTCGGTGTACAGCGCCACCCGGCCGACCCCGTGCCCGGCCAGCCGCTCGCGGCACTCCTCCTCGCTCAGCTCCACCAGTTCCGGATGATGGGCCGCCTGCCCCAGCCCGGGTGGCAGCTCCGCCTCCCCGCCCAGCAGGGCCGCCACGGAGGTCCGCAGCGCCGCGGCCAGCCGCAGCAGCGAAGCCGTTCCCGGAACGACGTCGGCCCCCTCCTCGACGTGCCGCAGATACTCCTCGGCGAACCCGGCCCGCTCGGCCACCTCCGCCCGGCTGAGGCCGAGTTCCGTACGGCGCATGGCCGCCCGCCGTCCCAGGTCTCCGCTGCCGTGGCCCGCAGTCGCCGTCATCTCCGCCTCTTTCCGCAGCCGGTCTTCTTCTCGCTCACGGGCGGCCCGGAGGCCGCACGACACACCGGGCCCGGATCACGAACGCGTACAGCGCGATCAGCACCAGGGACCACAGGGGGTAGTAGGGAACGGACAGGAAACCCGCCGGCATCAGCAGGCCGGCGATCACCACACCGGCGACCCGCGCCCACGGGTTCGGGGGTGTTCTCCATGCTCCCAAGGTCCCTCCGATGTCCCGGCCGCGACCATCACACATGGGCCGTCCGGGTGACGCCACGCCGGGGGAGCGGGGTCAGGCTCCGGAGAGGATCAGCACGATGAAGAGCACGCAGACGCCGATGTTGATCAGCCAGCTGTGGGTGTTCATCCAGTCCCGTACGGCCGGCATGGCCGTTTCGGCCCGCCGGTGGAAGAGCGAGCGCAGCAGCAGCGGAAGCGCGGCGATCAGCACCGTCAGGACGATGAACGGCAGAGCGGCGGTGAAGCCGGCGTGGCGCTGTGCCAGGTGGACGCCCACCGTCAGCATGATGATCAGGTCGGACGGCATCAGCAGGATGACCAGCAGGCCCACCGTGAACGCCCGTGAGGTGCCGGCCGACATCAGGGAGCCGAGCCACTTGGGCGGCTCCGCCGTCGCCCGGCCCCGCCAGTTCTTCAGCGCCAGCAGGGCCAGCAGCCCGACCAGCACGTACTTGATGATGTTGCCGGCCGAGCCCTTGTCGGACTCGCTGCCCAGCGTGACGGCGTTGCCCAGCAGATGGGCCACCAGCAGCATCAGCAGCACACCGGCCGCCACCGCGAGCGCCACGCCGCCCACGAAGGACAACGAGACCCTGGTCGCGCGGGGCACGGTGACGAAGATGATCGCCGAGATGATCTGAGGGCCCGCCATCATCGTGATGGCCAGCGGGAGGATCGGAATGTCCATGGCACCTGCGGAGGTCGTCGGTTCTCGTCCGCCCGGGGCTTCGCCGGGGACAGACCTGACAGCGGCGGGTAACCCGATCCCGCGCCGTCAATCTCCGCCATCCGGGGGACCGGACCCGTCGGCCGCCTCTCAGGGAAGGCTTCGCGGGAACGCGGCTCGCGCCCGCACCGGGCGGACCCGGACGCGGGCGTCCAGGACGAGCGCACCCTCGGCGCCCACGATCACCGGGTTGAGATCGACGTCGGTGATCTGCGGCAGATCGGTCGCCAGGGCCGACAGCCGCAGCAGCAGATCCTCCAGCGCGGCGAGGTCCGCGTGCGCCGACCGTGTGAACTCACCCAGCAGCGGGGCGATGCGCGGTTCGGTGAGCAGGTCGTGCACATCGCTGTCGGTGAGCGGGGCGAGCCGGGCGGCCCGGTCGTCCGCCGCCCCGCTCGCGGTGCCGCCCCGGCCGAACAGCACCAGGGGGCCGAAGACCGGGTCCTGGATCACCCCGGCGAACAGTTCCAGCGCGCGGGGCGCCATCGGCCGCACGAGGACGCCGTCCATCCGGTCACCGAATCGGGCGGACAGCTCCCGGTGGGCGGCACGCACCTGGTCCCCGGGAACCAGATCGAGACGGACCGCGCCCCGCTCGCTCTTGTCGTGCCGCAGCCCTGGACCGTACGCCCTGAGCGCCACCCGCCCGGCACCGCCCGCCAGCCGCCGCGCCGCGTCCGCCGCCGTGTCCTCGTCGGTGGCCCGGAACCAGGGGATCTGCGGGATGCCGTAACCACCGAGCAGGCGGGCACAGTGGGGCGGGTCGAGCCAGCCGCCCTCCTGATGCGCCGTGAGATAGCTGTCGACGGTTCCGGCCGTGCCCTGGGGATCGGTGTCGGTCAGTTCCGGGACGACACCGGCGGGCCGGGTCCGCCAGCGATGGTGGGCCACCGCGTGGGCGAGCGCCCGGGCCGCGGGGATCGGGTCGGCATAGCCGGGAACGGGCCGGCCGTGCGGCGTGGGGCGCAGGGTGACGTGCTCGGGCTGGTCCAGGAGAACAGCGATCACCGGCCGCGGTGGCGTGCCCCGGTCGGCGGTGGTGACGGCGCGCGGCAGGTCCTCGCCGGTGAAGCGCCCGATCGCCGTGGGGACGAGAGCGACCAGCACGGCGTCCACGCTGTCGTGGCCGGCCAGCGTCGCCAGCGCCCGGCTCAGGGCTTCCTCGCCGACCGCCGGGGTCACATCGACGGGGTTGGTCAGAACGGCGTCGGCGGGCAGGACGGGACGCAGCGCCTCGACCAGGTCCTGCGGGAACTCGGCGACGGTCAGCCCCGCCTCCGCACATGCGTCGGCGGCCAGCACTCCCGCCCCGGCGGCGTTGGACACCACAGCCACCGAGGGGCCCTCGGGGGCCGGCTGGCCGTGCAGCAGGGCGGCGGTCTCCAGCAGTTCGGCGATGCTGCGGGTGGCGATGACCCCGGCCTGGGCGAACAGGGCCCGCCTGGCGACGGTGGGAGTGGCCGCCGCCGCGGTGTGCGAAGCGGCGGCCCGCCGCCCCGCGGCGGAGCGCCCGGCGTCCACGGTCAGCACCGGGATGCGGCGGGCGACCCGGCGGGCGGTACGGGAGAACGCCCGCGGGTTGCCGAACGACTCCAGGTGGAGCAGCGCCAGTTCGGTGCGGTCGTCCTCCTCCCACCACTGGAGCAGGTCGTTGCTGCTCACGTCGTACTTGTCGCCGAGGGAGGCGAAGGTGGACACCCCGATGCCCAGCCGTGACAGGCCGTCGAGGAGAGCGATGCCGACGCCCCCGGACTGCACGGCGACCCCGGCGGTTCCCGGCAGCGCGGGGTGCGCGGCGAAGGAGGCGTGCAGCCGGACGTCGTCCTCGGTGTTGGCGATGCCGAGGCAGTTGGGCCCCACCAGCCGCATGCCGTGGGTGCGGCAGGCGGCCAGCAGGGCACCGCCCTGTGCCGCGTCGAGACCCGAGGTGATGACCACCAGCGCCCGTACCCCGGCCCGGCCGCACGCGTCGGCGGCCTCGGGGACCGCCGCCGGGGGAACGGCGAGCACCGCCAGGTCGGGAACGCTCGGCAACTCGGCGACCGTGGGCGCGGCGGGGACGTGTTCGAGGAAGTGGGCGTGTGGATTGACGGCGTAGACCAGTCCCGCGAAGCGGTCGCCGATCACATTGCGCAGCACGGCGCGGCCGACCGAGGAGGGCTTGCTGCCCGCGCCGATGACCGCCACGCACGAGGGACGGAACAGCGGCACGATGCTGGCGACCCCGGCGGCCCGCGCCCGTTCGTCCAGGGCGCCCAGGTACCGCTCGTCACGGACGTCGAGGCGCACCGTGCACCGCACCTGATTGCCGTCGAAGTGGCGGGAGACCGGCAGCCCGAGGTCGGCGAACACCCGCAGTACCGGCTGGTTGTCGGCGAGCGCCTCGGCCGTCAGCCGGGTGATGCCGTCCTGCCGTGCCGCGTGCACCAGGTGCTCGATCATCAGGGTTCCGACACCGCGGTGGTGCCACCCCTCGGCCACCGCGAGCCCGATCTCGGCGGTGGCGTCGTCCACGTCGAGCCGTTCGTAGTCGGCGACCCCGACGATGGCGTCCCCGCAACCGGCCACGACGCCGTGATAGCCGCGCCGTCGCGGCGCGCTCATGCGGTCGGCGGCCCGCTCACCGGACCGCCGGCCGGCGGCGAAGAAGCGCCGCCGCAGATTCTCGGCGGACATGGCCGCGAACATGCCGGCGATCGGCTCGCGGTCCCCGGGGCGGGGCGGACGCAGCCACACCGTGGTCCCGTCGGACAGGAGCGCGTGCGTCATGTCGAAGACGCCGGTGTGTGGCATCCGGGATCACCGCCTGAAGGGGGGAGAACCAGCATCCACCGCGCGGCGGGGCGCCGCCGGTGAGCCGAGCCGTACGGGGGCGGCGACCGCTCCAACGGCATACACGGCCCCCGGCGCCCGATGGCCCGGTCGCCTGGCGGGTGCCGCCCCCCGGTGGTGAGCTGAAACCCGGAAGTGGAGTCCGGGAGCCCGGAAGGGCGCGGAGGGCGGTGGCGGCGATGGCGCATCCCATCGTGGCGGGAATCGACGGATCGCACTCCAGTCTGCTGGCGGCGGACTGGGCGGTGGACGCCGCGGACCGCCACGGCCGTGAGCTGCGGATGGTGTACGCCTCGTTCTGGGAGCAGTACGAGGTGATGTCTCCCTCGGTGGGGCTGAGCCGGCCCGAGGGCGGCACGATGGCCCGCAATGTGCTGGCCGCGGCGCGGCGGCGTGCCGCCCAGCGCCGGCCCCGGGTGACGGTGAGCGTGGAGGTCCTGACCCGACCGCCCGTGCCCGCCCTGCTGGACGAGGCGCGCTCCGCCTCGATGGTGGTGGTCGGATCACGCGGTCGCGGACAACTGGCCGGGCTGCTGCTGGGCACGGTCGGTCTGGGTGTGGTGGCCCGGGCCGGCTGCCCGGTCGTCGTGGTGCGGGGCACCGCACCGGCCAGGGACGGATACTTCCGGCGGGTCCTGGCGGGGGTGAAGAACGAGCAGAACCCGGCCGCCGTCGCGTTCGCCTTCCAGGAGGCGGCAGCCCGCCGGTGCGAACTGAGCGCGGTGCACGCCTGGCTTTCTCCGGCGGAGGGAGGCACCGGCCAGGAGGACGAGCGGACGGCCGCCGCCCTGCTGAGCCGGTCACTGGCCGCCGGCAAGGAACAGCATCCCGGCGTCCGGGTGGCGCAGCGCGCGGTGCGCGGCGTGGCCAGGACCGAGTTGCTCACCGTGGCGGAGACCTCGGATCTGCTGGTCCTCGGTGCCCACGAACGGCGCACACCCGTCGGACTCCATCTGGGGCTGATCTCCCACACCCTGCTCCAGCACGCGGCGTGCCCGGTCGCGGTCGTCCCGCGCGGCTGACCGCGCTCGGCGGCCGGCTCAGGGACGGTCGCCGCCGCCCGCCGGCCGGCCCGCCTCCACCGCGGCGATGTTCTCCTTGACCCGCAGGAAGCTGTCCGGGGTGACGGAGAGGGAATCGATGCCCGCGGTCACCAGGAGTCGGGCGAAATCGGGGTCGTCGCTGGGACGTTGACCGCACAGGCCGACCTCGCGGTGCCCGCCGTGGGCGGCGGCGATCAGCGCCTCGATGCTCTGGGTGACGGCGGGGTCGCGCTCGTCGAACAGCTCGGCCAGCCGCGCGGAGTCGCGGTCGACACCCAGGGTCAGCTGAGTGAGGTCGTTGCTGCCGATCGAGAACCCGTCGAAGCGGTCGGCGAACTGCCGGGCGAGGATGATGTTGGAGGGGACCTCGGCCATCACGTACGTCTCCAGGCCGTTGCGGCCACGGATCAGCCCGTGCTCGGCCATGGCCGCCAGAACGCGATCGGCCTCGGTCGTCGTGCGGCAGAACGGGATCATGACGACGGTGTTGGTGAGGCCCATGTCGTCCCTGACCCGGCGGACGGCCCGGCATTCGAGGCCGAAGCCCTCGCGGTAGCCCTCGTGGTAGTAGCGGCTCGCCCCGCGCCAGCCCAGCATGGGGTTGCCCTCGCTGGGTTCGAACGGCAGGCCGCCGATGAGCCTGGCGTACTCGTTGGTCTTGAAGTCGCTCATCCGCACGATGACCGGACGCGGCCACCAGGCGGCGGCGATACGGGCGATGCCCTGGGCCAGCCGGTCCACGAAGAAGGCGGACTTGTCCGGGTATCCGGCGGTCAGTTCGGCGATCTCGTGCTGGGTGGTCGGATCGGTGAGATCGTCGTACCGGACGAGGGCCATCGGATGGACGCCGATGTGCTGGGCGACGATGAACTCCATCCGCGCCAGCCCCACCCCGTCGGCGGGCAGGCGCCACCAGCGGAACGCCGCGCCGGGGTTGGCGATGTTGAGCATCACCCGGGTCCTGGTCTCGGGAACCCGGGTCAGGTCGAGGTCCCGCTCCTCGTACTCCAGGACCCCGTCGTAGACGTGACCCTTGTCCCCCTCGGCGCACGAGACGGTGACCGGGCGGCCCTCGTTCAGCACGACGGTCGCGTTTCCCGCGCCCACGACCGCGGGCACCCCCAGCTCCCGGCTGACGATCGCGGCGTGCGAGGTCCGCCCGCCGTGGTCGGTGACGACGGCGGAGGCCCGCTGCATCACCGGCTCCCAGTCCGGGTCCGTGACGCTCGCGACCAGCACCGCGCCGTCCTCGAACCGGTCCGCCTCGGCCGCGCGGGTCAGCTTGATCACGGGCCCGGCGGCGATGGCGTCACCGATGGCGAGGCCGCTCACCAGGCGTTCTCCCGGTTCGGTGAGCCGGTACGAGCGGAGGCTGGCGGCCTGCCTGCGGGACTGTACGGTCTCCGGGCGGGCCTGGACGATGTGCAGCGCGCCGGTGTCCCCGTCCTTGGCCCACTCGATGTCCATGGGCCGGCCGTAGTGCTCCTCGATCACCGTCGCCCAGCGGGCCAGGAGCAGGAGTTCCTGGTCATCGAGTACCAGCGTGCGGCGTTCCGCACCGGAGGTCTCGACGGTGCGGGTGGGTGCCTCGGGGGAATCGCCGTAGACGATCTTGGTCTGCTTTCCGCCGGCCCGCCGGACGATCACCGGGGTGAGGTCGGTCTTGTGCAGAAAGGGCTTGAAGACCTCGTACTCGTCCGGGTCCACGGCACCCGAGACAACGGACTCACCCAGGCCGAACGCGGCGTTGACCAGCACGACGCGCGGGAAACCGCTGTCGGTGTCCAGCGTGAACATCACCCCGGCACCGGCGCGGTCCGAGCGCACCATCTGCTGCACGCCCACCGACAGCGCCACCTTCAGATGCTCGAAGTGGTGGTGCTCCCGGTAGCTGATCGCCCGGTCGGTGAACAGGGAGGCGTAGCAGCGGCGGCACGCGTCCACCACCGCGTCCTCGCCGGTGACGCCGAGGAAGGTCTCGTGCTGGCCAGCGAAACTCGCCTCGGGAAGGTCCTCGGATGTGGCACTGCTGCGCACCGCCACATCCGGGTTCTCCCGTCCCAGCCGCACGCACAGTGTCCGGTAGGCGTTCCTGATCGCGCCGTCGAGCGTGACCGGCAGCGGGGTCGCGAGGATCATCTCCCGGACGGCCCGTCCCACCTCGCCCCGGTCGGCGCCTTCGTTCAGCGTTTCGAGCCGCTCGCCGATCCGGTCGCCGAGGCCGTCCACGGCCAGGAACGCGCGGTAGGCGTCCGCCGTGGTGGCGAAGCCGTCGGGAACCCGGATGCCGTGCGGGGCCAGATTCCCGATGAGTTCCCCGAGGGAAGCGTTCTTCCCGCCGACCACGGGGATGTCGTCCGCCGACAGCTCCTCGAACCAGCGGATCCGGTCCGTGGAGTCCGCGACCCCCTGGACATCGGTCATGGCAGCTCACCCTTCCACCCGTCGTCCCGGTGCGCCCGCGCGAGTAGCCGCCACGGGGGCGCGTAAACCCGGTGATGGGCCCGAACGGATGTCTTCCGGGGCGTGCCGTGAACCTCTCGTGGTTCCCGGCGGAAACACTGGCCGGGGCAGGAAGAACCCGGCACCGGCGGACGGGGGAGCATGGACACGCGGGCCCGGACGGTGGTCGTGGGGGTGGGCAATGAGTTCCGGCGTGACGACGGGGTCGGCTGGGCCGTGGTCGCCGCGCTCACCCAGCGGGCCGGCCGCACCCGTGCACCGGCCGGGGTCGAGTTCACCGTCTGCGACGGGGACCCGGGGCGGCTGATCGGGATCTGGGAGGGCGCCGGCCTGTGCGTGGTCGTGGACGCCGCCCACGCCCACCCGGGCCGCCCCGGGCGGGTGCACCGCATCGAGGTCACCGCGGGAGAACTGCGGACCACCGAATCGACCAGCTCGCACGGCATGGGGCTCGGCGAGGCGGTCGAGCTCTCCCGGACTCTTGGCTCACTGCCCGAGCGGCTTGTCGTCTTCGCCGTGGAGGGCCGGGACGCCTCCTTGGGCACCGGCCTTTCCGGGCCGGTGGCGGCGGCGGTGGGGCCGCTGGTGGAACGCGTCGAGGAGGAGATCCGCCGGCACCGTACGCAGGGGGCCCCGGTCGTCGCCGAGCGGGGAGGCGGCGATGGATAGCCGGAGCGCGAGAGCCCCGGCGGCCTGCCGGATCGAAGTGTGGGGGACCGTGCAGGGAGTGGGGTTCCGGCCCTTCGTGCACCGGCTGGCCACCTCGCTCGGGCTCGCGGGATGGGTGCGCAACGTGGACGGGCGGGTGATCGTGGCGGCGGCCGGCCGGCCGGAACAGCTGGCCGAGCTGATCGCCAGGTGCCGGGACGAGGCACCCCCACTGGCCGCCGTCGGACACCTGACGGTGGGCGAACCCGACCCCGGCGAGCCGCCACTGGGTCCCGGATTCGCGGTACTGGCCAGCGAGCGGCGCACCGAGGGCCACCCGGTGCGCGAACTCCCCGTGGACGCCGCGCCCTGCGCCGACTGCCTGGGCGAGCTGTCCGACCCGGACGACCGACGCCACCGGTACCCCTTCGTCAACTGCACCGCCTGCGGGCCGCGCGCCACGGTCATCACCGATCTTCCCTACGACCGGGAGCACACCACGATGCGCGCCTTCCCCCTGTGCGCACCGTGCGCGGCGGAGTACGCCGATCCGGCCGACCGCCGCTTCCACGCCGAGCCGTTGGCCTGCCCCCGGTGCGGACCCCGGCTCTCCTGGAGCGCCGGGGACTCGACGGCTTCGGGAGAGGCGGCGCTCGCGGCGGCCGTGCACACCCTCACCGAGGGCGGGGTGATCGCGGTCAAGGGAGTGGGTGGCTACCAACTGGTGTGCGACGCGACCCGGCCCGGCCCGGTGGCCGCGCTGCGCCGTGCCAAACGGCGCCCCGACAAGCCGTTCGCCGTGCTGGTGCCGGATCTCGCGACGGCCGCACGGCTGGCCCGGGTGAGCCCGGCGGAGGCCGCCGTGCTCGCCTCGCCCGCCCGGCCGATCGTCCTGCTCCCGGCCCGCGGGGCGGGCGCGGGCCTGGACCCCGGGGTGCATCCGCACACCGCACGGATCGGGATCATGCTGCCGGCGAGCCCACTGCACCACCTGCTCGCCCGGGACACCGGCCGCCCCCTCGTGTGCACCAGTGGCAACCCGGCCGGGGCGCCCATCATCATCGACGACGTGGCGGCGCGGGCCTTCCCCGGCGAAGCGGCGGACGGAATCCTCGCCCACGACCGGATGATCCACACACGCGCCGACGACTCCGTGGTCACCGTGGCGGCGGGCCGGCCGCTCACCGTCCGCCGGGCCCGCGGATACGCGCCGGCCACCCTGCGCCTGCCGGTCCCGGCACCGCGCCCGCTGGTCGCCGCCGGGGCCCAGCTCAAGCACACCTTCACGCTGGCCTCCGGCGACCTGGCTGTCCTGGGCCCGCACACGGGGGACCTGGACGACGCGCGCACCGTGGACGCCTTCGAAACCTCGCTCGCGGAACTGTCCCGCCTCACCGGGATCGTCCCCGAGGCGGTGGCGCACGACCTCCACCCCGGATACACCACCACCGGATGGGCCCGCTCCCGGCCGGCCCGACGGCACATCGCCGTACAGCACCACCACGCCCATGTCGCCGCCTGCGCGGCGGAGCACGGCCTGGTCGAGCCCTTCACCGGAGTGGCTCTGGACGGGCTCGGCCTGGGTGACGACGGCACGCTGTGGGGCGGCGAGATCCTGGTCGCGGACCTGACGGGCTATCGCCGGGTGGGGCGGTTCGGCACCGCGCCGCTGCCCGGCGGCGAGGCCGCGGTGCGCGCCCCCTTCCGGATGGCCCTCGGCTATCTCCTGGGCGCCGAACGCCTGGGCGGCCCGGCCCCCGATCCGGCCCTGGTGGCGGCCTTCGCCGCCCGGCGCACGCCGCGCGAGGCACAGGCGGTGCGGGCCTTGATCGAGCGTGGGGTGAACTGCCCGCGCGCCTCAAGCGCCGGGCGGCTGTTCGACGCGGCAGCCGCCATCCTCGGGCTGCGTGACGTCGTCAGCTACGAGGGGCAGGCGGCGACGGCGCTGGAAAGCGCGGCCGGTGAACTGCGGACCGCGCCGCTGCCCTGGCGGCTCGCCCGCGCCGCCGACGGACTGTGGGTCTACGACCCGTCACCGACCCTCGCCGCGCTGCTGGAGCGCGCCGCGGCCGGGGACCGGGCCCAGGTCCTGGCCGCCGGCTTCCACTCGGCGGTCGCCCTCGCCACCGCCGGCCTGGTCGAGCGGGCCGTCGCGGACGGGGCGCCGCCCGTGGTCTGCCTGGGCGGCGGCTGCTTCCAGAACACCCGGCTGCTCACCGAGGTCACCGACCGGCTGCGCGCGCTCGGGCTGCGGGTGCTGGTCGGCAGCGCCGTACCGGTGAACGACGGCGGCATCAGTTACGGGCAGGCCGCGGTGGCCGCCGCCCGGTTGGCGGCGGCCGACGAGAAGGGATCGACATGTGCCTTGGCATTCCGGGCCGGGTGATCGACGTGTCCGAGGAGACCGGACTGCGGATGGCGACGGTGGACTTCGGCGGGGTACGGCGCGACGCCTGCCTCGCCTACACCCCGTCGGCCCACCCCGGCGACTACGTCATCGTCCACGTGGGGTTCGCCATCAGCCAGGTGGACGAGGCCGAGGCCCGGCGCACCCTCGACGTACTGCGCGCGATGGGTGACGCGGTGGCGGGCGAGCTGGGAGAACCCCTGCCGCCCACCGGACCCGAGGAGGTTCACCCGTGAGCGGGGAGACCGGCGCCGGCGCGGTGCTCGACGTCCGGGGCCTCGACGCCCTGGTCCACTCCCTGGTACGGCGCGGGCGCACCGTGGTGGGCCCCACCGTCAGGGACAACGCCATCGTGCTCGCCGAACTCTCCTCCGCGGCCGAACTGCCCTACGGCTGGGGCGTCGAGCTGGACGCCGGCCGCTACCGGCTGCGTCGCAGGAACGACTCCATGGCCTTCGCGCACAGCGCCGGACCACAGTCGTGGAAGACCTACCTCCATCCGGAGCGGGTGCGGCAGTGGAGCGCCGACCGTGCGCCGGACGGCACCCTCACCGTCACCGAGGAGCCCGACACCCCGCCCGCCTACGCCTTTCTCGGGGTGCGCCCGTGCGACCTGCGGGCCATCGCCGTCCAGGACCGGGTGCTCATCGGCGGCCGGCACGACGACGCGACCTACCGGCGACGGCGCGAGGGCGCCTTCCTGGTGGTGGTGGAGTGCGTGGAGCCGGGCGCCACCTGCTTCTGCGTCTCCATGGGCACCGGCCCCGCGGTGCACGGCTCCTACGACCTGGCCCTGACGGAGGTGCACGACGCACGCGGACACCGCTTCTGGGCACGCGCCGGCAGCGAGGCGGGCACCGAGGTGCTGGCCGAACTTCCGCGTTCGCCCGCCGACACGGCCACCGTGGAGGCGGCGGAAGCCGGCGTGGAGCGGGCCGCCGGGCGGATGGGACGCACCATGCCCGAGGTGGACCTGCGGCTGCTGCTACGCGACTCACACGCCGCCGAGCGCTGGAACGACGTCGCGTCCCGCTGCCTGACCTGCGGCAACTGCACGATGGTGTGCCCCACCTGCTACTGCACGACCACCGAGGACGTCACCGACCTGACCGGCGACCACGCCGAGCGCTGGCGCCGCTGGGACGTCTGCTACGACCTGGACTTCAGCCGGCTGCACGGCGGTGCGGTGCGGCAGTCGGGACACAGCCGCTATCGCCAGTGGCTCACCCACAAGCTGGGCACCTGGTACGACCAGTTCGGCAGTTCGGGCTGCGTGGGCTGCGGCCGGTGCCTGGTGTGGTGCCCGGTCGGCATCGACATCACCGAGGAGGCGCACGCCCTGCACGCGGAGTCCCAGGGCACCGGCCATCAGGAGCACGCCGCGCGGGAGGACCTGCCGTGACGGAGCCGACAGGTTTCCTGGCCGGGCTGACCCCGGCGCACCGCGGCCGGCTGCTCGCCCTGTCCCGGACCGTGTCCTTCCCCCCGGACCGCCGGATCTTCGACGAGGGGCAGGACGCCGCCGACTTCTGGATCCTGGGCAGCGGGTCCGTCGCACTCGACATCCACGTGTCGGGCCGGCCCGCGCCGGTCATCGAAACGCTCGGGCCGGGCGATCTGCTCGGCTGGTCCTGGCTGTTCCCGCCCTACCGGTGGCACCTGGGCGCCAGGGCGCTCTCCCCGGTGAGCGCCCATCAGTTCCAGGCCGCCACGGTCCGTTCGCACTGCGAGGCGGACCCCGGCTTCGGCTACGACCTGGCGCGCGCCGTCGCGGCCGTGGTCGGCGGGAGGCTGAAAGCCACCCGCGTCCGGCTGCTCGACCTCTACGGACCCCCGCCCGGAGGTGGGCGATGAGTGTGCTCCCCGTCCCGTACGAGGTGACCGCGCGCCAGGAGGAGACGCCGGACACGGCCACCCTCACCCTGGAGCCGGTCGCCGAACCGCTGCCCGCGTTCTCGCCGGGACAGTTCGCGATGGTGTACGGGTTCCCCCGCGGTGAGGTCCCGCTGTCGGTCAGCGGCGGCACCACACCCTCGAACAGCCGCCTGACACACACCGTGCGGGCCGTGGGCGCGGTGACCCGGGCGCTGTTCGAGACGCGGATCGGCGGGCAGGTCGGCGTACGCGGCCCGTTCGGCACCGGATGGGACCTGTCGGGAGCGCCCGGACACGACCTGCTGGTCATCGCGGGCGGCCTGGGCCTGGCCCCGCTGCGCCCCCTGCTGCTGAGCGCCCTCGCTCAGGCGGACGCGTACGGCGAGATCAGCCTGCTGGCCGGCGCGCGCACACCCGATGACCTCCTCTACACCGCCCAGCACCGGACCTGGGCCAGGACCGCCCGGGTGGCCGTCACCGTGGACCGGCCAGGACCCGGATGGACCGGCGAGGTGGGGGTGGTCACCACCTTGCTCGACCGGGTGTCCTTCCGGCCCGGGCACACCACGGTGTTCCTGTGCGGCCCCGAGGTCATGATGCGCGCCACCGCCCGGGAACTGACCCACCGTGGCGTCCCGGCACCCCGGATCCAGGTGTCGCTGGAACGGAACATGCGCTGCGGCACCGTCCACTGCGGGCACTGCCAGCTCGGGCCCCTGCTGCTGTGCCGGGACGGTCCGGTCGTCGGCTGGCACGAGGCCGGGCCGCTGCTCGCGGTGCGGGAGCTGTGATGGCCGCCGAAGACCGCCGGCCGACCCTCGCCGTGTGGAAGTTCGCCTCCTGCGACGGCTGCCAGCTCACCCTGCTCGACTGCGAGGACGAACTGCTGGCGATCGCCGCGCGGGTGGAGATCGCCTATTTCCTGGAGGCGTCCACCGCCGCGGGCACCGGACCCTTCGACCTGTCGCTGGTCGAGGGATCGGTCACCACCCCGGCGGACGCCGAGCGGATCCGGCACGTACGGAACGTCTCGCGGCACCTGGTCACCATCGGCGCCTGCGCCACCGCCGGCGGCGTCCAGGCGCTGCGCAACTTCGCCGATGTCGCCGACTTCCGGGCCGCCGTGTACGCGCGGCCCGAGTACATCGACACGCTCGCCGAGTCCACCGCCATCTCCCGCCATGTGCCGGTGGACTTCGAACTGCGGGGCTGCCCCATCGACCGCGGCCAGCTCATCGAGATCATCACCGCCTTTCTCAGCGGCAGACGGCCCGACATCCCCGACCACAGTGTCTGCTTCGCCTGCAAACGGCGCGGCGTGGTCTGCCTCCCGGTCGCCGACGGCACCCCCTGCCTGGGCCCGGTCACCCACGCCGGCTGCGGCGCGCTGTGCCCCGCCTACGGGCGCGGCTGCTACGGCTGCTTCGGCCCCTCCGGATCGGCCAACCTGCCCGCGTTCATCCCGCTGCTGCGCCGGGACGGCATGTCGGACGCCGACGTGGTGCGCGTGCTGCGTACCTTCAACGCGGCGTCCCCCGAGTTCGCGCAGGCGTCCACGCCCCTTGCGCAGGCCACCGACCCACCGGAGGAGGACACATGACGCACCGGGGATCACGCGTGGTCCACGTCGGCGGACTCTCCCGGGTCGAGGGCGAGGGCGAACTGCGGCTGCGGGTCATCGGTGGTGAGGTGACCCAGGCCCGGCTGCGGATCTACGAGCCGCCGCGGTTCTTCGAGGCGTTCCTGCGCGGCCGGGCCCACACCGAACCACCGGACATCACCGCGCGGGTGTGCGGCATCTGCCCGGTCGCCTACCAGATGAGCTCCTGCCGGGCCATCGAGGCGGCCTGCGGTGTCACCGTCACCGGGCAGCTGGCCGCGCTGCGCCGACTGCTCTACTGCGGTGAGTGGATCGAGAGCCAGACCCTCCACGTCCATCTGCTGCATGCCCCCGACTTCCTCGGGTACGACGGGGCGATCCCGATGGCGAAGGACCACCGGCAGCACGTCGAGCGCGGGCTGCGGATCAAGCAGGCCGGCAACGCCATCGTCGAACTGCTCGGCGGCCGGGCCATCCACCCCGTCAACGTCCGCCTCGGCGGCTTCCACCGGGTCCCCGCCACAGCCGAACTGAGGCCGCTGGCCGAGCGGCTGCGCCGGGCCAGGGAGGACGCGCTCACCACCGTGGAATGGGTGGCGGGCTTCGACTTCCCCGACGCCGGCGCGGACTGGGAGCTGCTGGCCATCGCCGAGCCGGGCACGTACGCCATCGAGACCGGTGTCCCCACCGCGATGGCCGCCCCCAGCTCCGCCGGACTCCCGCCGGACACCACCGTCGCGCTGCCCACCCGCACCTTTCCCGTCGCCGACTTCGAGCGTCATGTGGTGGAGCGTCAGCTCCCGGACTCCACCGCCCTCTACTCCTCCCTCGACGGCGGACGCCATCTCACCGGGCCGCTCGCCCGCTATGCCGTGAGCGGTCGCCGGCTCTCCCCGCTCGCCCGCCAGGCCGCCCTGGCCGCCGGGCTCGGTGACCCCGCGACCGGGGTGGTGTGCCGCAACCCGTTCCGCAGCATTCTGGTCCGCGCCGTCGAGGTGGTGTACGCGCTCGACGAGGCGCTGCGCCTCATCGACGCCTACGAGCCGCCGCCGGCCCCGGTGGTCGAGGTGGAGCCCCGCGCCGGCACCGGCCACGGCGCCACCGAGGCCCCGCGCGGCCTGCTCTACCACCGCTACCGCCTCGCCGCGGACGGCACCGTCGAGGACGCCGCCCTGATCCCGCCGACCGCCCAGAACCAGGACGCCATCGAGGACCATCTGCGGCAGGTCGTCCAGGCCCGCCTGGCGGCGGGGCCCGAGCCGGACGACGACCAGCTGCGCCGGCTGTGCGAGCGGGCCATCCGCAACCACGACCCGTGCATCTCCTGTTCCACCCACTTCCTCGACCTCACCGTAGAACGCTCCTGAGCGACCGCCTGTCTGGAGGACTCACACCGTGCGCCATCTCGATGAGTACCGGGATCCCGTGCTCGCCCGGCGGCTGCTGGCACAGACGGCCGCCGTCGCCACCCGGCCCTGGCGGATCATGGAGGTGTGCGGCGGCCAGACCCATACCCTGGTCCGCCAGGGCATCGATGAGCTGCTGCCGGCCGGTATCCGCATGGTGCACGGCCCCGGCTGCCCGGTGTGTGTGACGCCGCTGGAGACGCTGGACCGGGCCATGGCGATCGCCGCCCGGCCCGGGGTGGTCTTCACCAGCTTCGGCGACATGCTGCGCGTGCCGGGCTCCACCACCGACCTGCTGTCGGCGCGGGCGCGCGGCGCGGACGTACGCGTGGTCTACTCCCCGATGGACGCGGTGGAGATCGCCCGCCGCGAGCCGGGGCACGAGGTCGTCTTCCTCGCGGTGGGATTCGAGACCACCGCCCCCGCCAACGCGATGGCCGTGCTGCGCGCGGCGGAACTGGGGCTGCGCAACTTCAGCGTGCTCGTCAGCCACGTCCTGGTGCCACCGGCCATGACCATGCTGCTGGAGGACCCCGACTGCGAGGTGCAGGCGTTTCTCGCCGCAGGACACGTCTGCGCCGTGATGGGGTGGACCGCCTACGAACCGATCGCCCGGCGGTACCGGGTACCGGTCGTCGTCACCGGATTCGAGCCGCTGGACCTGCTGGAGGGCATCCTGATGGCGGTGCGCCAGTTGGAGGAGGGACGCGCCGAGGTGGAGAACCAGTACGTACGCGCCGTCCGCCGCGACGGCAACCGCCGTGCGCGGGACGCCGTGCGGCGGGTCTTCCGGGTCACCGACCAGGTGTGGCGGGGCCTTGGCCCGCTGCCCGCCGGCGGACTGCGGCTCGCCGAGGAGTACGCCGCCTTCGACGCGGCCGTGCGCCACGATGTCGGCGCGCTCCGGCCGGCCGAGCACCCCGAGTGCATCGCGGGCGCCATCCTCACCGGCGCCAAGCTGCCGACCGACTGCGCCGCTTACGGCGTCCGCTGCACCCCGCGCACCCCGCTGGGCGCGCCCATGGTCTCCACCGAGGGCACCTGCGCCGCTTTCCACGGGGCCGGCCGCACCCCGGCGTCCACCGGGAGCCCGGCGTGAGCGAGATGACCCACGACCGGACGGTCGACCGCGCCCCGGGCTGCCCGCTGCCCCGGGCCGGGGACGGCGAACGGGTCCTGCTCGGCCACGGTGCCGGGGGCCGGCTCTCCGCCGAACTGCTCGACACCGTCATCCTTCCCGCGCTCGGGCACGGCGGCGGCGCCGGCGGCGGGCCGCTGGAGGACGCGGCGCTGCTCCCGTCCCTCGACACCCTGGTGATGACCACCGACGGTTTCGTCGTCAGCCCGCTGTTCTTCCCGGGCGGCGACATCGGTGCCCTCGCCGTGCACGGCACGGTGAACGATCTGGCCATGCGCGGCGCCGAACCGCTCGCCCTCACCGTGGCGCTGATCGTGGAGGAGGGCATGCCGCTCACCGAACTCGCGGCGGTGCTGGGCTCACTGGGCGGGGCGGCGCGAGCCGCCGGGGTGCCCGTGGTCGCCGGTGACACCAAGGTCGTCGGGCGCGGCCAGGCCGACCGCCTGTTCCTCACCACCACCGGCGTCGGGCGGCGGATTCCCGGCCTGACGCCCTCGGCCGCCGGCGCCCGTACCGGCGACGTGGTCCTGCTCAGCGGACCGATCGGGGCCCACGGCACGGCCGTGCTCAGCACCCGGGAGGGCCTCGGATTCGTCACGGACATCGCCTCCGACAGCCGGCCGCTGCACCGCCTGGTGGCGGCGCTGGCTCCGCTGGGCGGCACCGTTCACGCGCTGCGCGATCCCACCCGCGGCGGACTCGCCGCCGCCCTCAACGAGATCGCCCGCGACTCCGGGGTCCACGTCGAGATCGACGAGGCCGCCGTCCCGGTGCCCGGACAGGTCGGTGCCGCCTGCGATCTGCTGGGCCTTGACCCCCTCCAGGTGGCCAACGAGGGCTGCCTGGTCGCGTTCGTGGCCCCCGAGGCGGCCGATGAAGCGCTGCGGTTGATGCGCGCGCTGCCCGAGGGCGCGGAGGCGGTGCGGCTGGGCCGCGCCACCGAGGGCCCGGCCGGGCGCGTCGTGCTGCGGACGCTGGTCGGAGCCCTGCGGGTCGTCGATCTTCCCCTGGGGGAACAACTGCCCCGCATCTGCTGACCCCGCCGCCGGGCAGCACCCGGCCGGGCGGGCAACCCCGTACCTTTCGCGGCACCGCGCCCCGCTGGAGGAGATCCAGCGGGGCGCGGGCGGGCGCCGGGGCAGGACGGGAAGGGCCTCGGACGCGACGGGGGCCGGCGTGTTCAGCCGTGGGCGCCGGGCCTCGCCCAGGTGGCGGTGAAGGAGCGGCTGACCTCGAACGGGCCGTAGCCGTACGAGATGGTGATCCGGTCGCCATGACGCGCGTCACGTGTCGCCAGGTCGAGGGTTCCCCGGAACACCGTCGCGTTCGGCCCGGTCTGGGTGACGGTGAGGGGGTCGGCGGCGCGGTCGTTCACCCGCACCTGGACGGTGCCCTGATCGAGGGCGTCGGGGGTCAGGTTCAGCGGCGCGGTCAGCTCGACCGTCACCTTCGCATCGAGCGGTACCGCACGCGCCGGGGCGCCGCCACGGGTACGTGCCGTCAGGCTCGTGCTGTCCAGGGCGCGCCAGGCGAGCGACTCGTTCCAGGCGGTGTTGAACGCGACCCAGCCCTCGGTGTGGCCGATGTTCTGCACCTCGGGGTTGAACGGGTAGTGGCCGTTCTTGGGACTGCCGTCGAGCACACCGGGCGTCTCCTCCAACAGGCCCGCGCCGCCGTAGTACTTGGAGAACCAGCCGCGCTCCACCCCCTCGAACCCGAACCGCTCGCTCGGCGCGTCGTACGAGGCGTGGCGCCCCGTCGGGTTGCGGCCGAAGATGTTGTCGACGTGCGCCGTGGCGATCTCGCGCAGCCGGTCGGCGAGCGGGTCCTCGCCCAGCAGCCTGGCCGCGGCGAGCGCGGGCGCGGCGAAGCCGGCCACGCTGCCGGTCTCATTGGGGTCCTCGGAACCGCCGCCGGTGAAGACCGGGATGGTCCAGCGGTCCTCGGAGTAGCGGCGGAAGTCCCACAGATTGTCCGAGCGGTGGATCATGACACGGGCCCAGTCGCGGACGAAGTCCACGATGGCGTCGGGGGCCTCTCGCGGATATGCCTCGGCGAACCGCGTCAGCCCGGTGATCAGGACGTGCTCGCTCTGCCGCTGTCCCTTGGTGACCCGCGGATCGTCCAGGTCGAGATGGCCGATCAGCCACGCCGCCTGGTCCCGCGCGGCGGTCAGGAACCGCTCGGCGTCCTCGCGCCCCTCGCGCAGCGCGACCTCGTACATCATCACGTTCGGCCACACGGAGTGGCCGGGCGCCAGCTCGCCCTTGCCGGTGCCCACCTCGGTGTACGTCTGGAACAGGTCCGCGGTGTGCGGCGTGAACGCCTGCCAGTAATACCGATCGCCCACCGGGTCGCCCCAGGTGGCGAAGAGGTGGTCGCGGGCCCGCTCGTACACCTCGACCGGGATGTACGCGGACAGCTGGGGATAGGCGTGGACGAAGGACGCCAGCTGCTCCTTGAGCTGGGGCTCGTTGACGTCGGCGTCCAGCAGCAGCTCGACGCCCCAGTGGATCAGACGCACGATCTCCGGGGTGTCCTCCGGCAGCGTCACCGCGAGCCCGGCGTAGACGGCGTCGTCCACGGTGATCTGCGAGAAGGCGCTCGGGTTGGCCAGATACAGGTTCACCAGCGAGTCGATCTCGTGCGAGTAGTGCGCCCCGTCGCGCCAGGTCACCGCCTTCATGCACTGGCGGTGGCCGTATTCGTCGCTGGCCGGTGCCGGTCCCTCCGCGCTGCGTGTGTAGTCGCCGAAGTAGCAGCGGCTGCCCGACATGAACTCGATGGCGCGCCGGTAGGACACCCGGTCGATCCAGTACGCGCCGATGCCGAAGGGCACCGAGGTGCCGATTCCGGCATCGCCGTCGACGGTGACCGTGAAGTCCCCCGTGTCGGAGGGGTCGAACGCGGTGAAGTCGCCGACGCCCGAGGTGACCGTGCCCCGGTACCTGATCGCCCCGGACGCGTCGGTGACCGTGAAGACCGCGCCGTCCTCGGCCAGCGGGGCGGTGAATCGTTTGGGCTCGCCGAGGCCGAAGCCGCTCTGGTTCAGCAGCACCGGCTGGGCGGCGAGGGGGTCCCCCGGAGCCGCGTCGCGGAGGGGGACCGACTCGGCGGTCGCGGGGGCGGCCCCGAAGAGGGCCCCGACGACCAGCGCGCCCACCGCGGTGAGCACTCGTACCTTCATTCGCCAACTCCAGATCGCTGTGGACAAAGGCTGTGCGAGGGGGCCGCATCCTGCTCCCGCAGGGGCCGGGGCGCGTCCGGATCTCTGGTCCCGCCGGATTCTCCGGAACGCCTGGCGTACGACGGGCACGGCGAACCCCCTTGCTGTTTCGTATCAGCAACTCATAAGCAGGGAAGACTAGTTGTCTGCTGATTCGGTGCAGCAACCGTAGGGAGGCCGGATGTGCGCGTCAAGAGAACGGAGCGAAGAGAGCTTCGGGCAGCCGATGGACTTGGCAAAGTGGTCGAAATGGGCCTATTGACAGGGCCGCATTGTGTGATTTGAATGCGTTTCCAGCGGAGACCTTGTGCAGGCGCACGGCGATGTGCCGCCCGTTCGGTCCAGGCGTGCCGCTTACTGGTCCCAGGGGGGCGAGCGCGGGCCCCGGAGGGGGAAGCGTATGGAGATCAGGCTGCTCGGCCCGCTGGAAGTGGTGGAACACAGCCGCTTGCTCAATCTGGGCGGGCCGCGTCAGCGGGTGGTGCTGGCGGTGCTGGCGCTCAACGCGAATCGGGTGACGCCCTTCGGCAAACTCGTCGACGGGGTGTGGGGGGAGCATCCGCCGTCCACCGCGCGGGCGCAGATTCATTCCTGTATATCCGCGTTGCGCCGGCTGTTCACCCATGGCGCGCTGGCCGCCGACGTCATCACCACCCGGGACGCGGGCTATCTCCTGCGCGCGGCCACCGGGCAACTGGACAGCGAGCTGTTCGCCCGGCGGGTGGAGACGGCGCGCGAGCGGGCCGGACGGGACGACGCGGAGGGCGCCGTACGGGAGTTACGGTCGGCGCTGTCCCTGTGGCGGGGGCCCGCGCTGCTGGGGGTCGCCAGCGACACGGTGCGGCGCAGCGCGGCCCGGCTGGACGAGCTGCGGCTGGGCGCGCTGGAGGAGTTGCACCGGCTGAACCTGGATCTGGGGCGGCACGCGGAGATCAGCGGTGAACTCTTCGAACTCATCGAGCGCGAACCCCTGCGCGAACGGCTGTACGGCTATCTGATGCTCGCCCTGTACCGCACCGGCCGTCAGGCGGAGGCCCTCGATGTGTACCGCAGGGCCCGGGCCACGCTCGTGGCCGAGCTGGGCATCGAACCGGGACGGGTGCTGCGGCAGCTGGAGACGGCGATTCTGCGCGGCGACGCCACACTGGACCCCGCCCCACCGCGCCCTGCCACCGTTCCTGCCACCGCCCCGGCCCCCGGCCGGCCGCCCCGGTCCGAACCGCTGGGCCCGCCCCGGCAGCTGCCACGGGACATCGGCGACTTCACCGGACGCGAGGAGCAGGTCGCCGCCGTCCGGCGCCGGCTCGCCCCCGGCGGCACGCCGCCCACCGCCCCGCACAGTGTGGCCGTCGTCGGCATCACCGGCACCGGCGGCATCGGCAAGTCCGCCCTCGCCGTACGGGCCGCCCACGAACTCGCCGCCGCCTTCCCCGACGGCCAGCTCTACGCCGACCTGCACGGTGTCTCGGACGCCCGCACCTGCGTGGGGGTCACCGACCGCTTCCTGCGCGCACTCGGGGTGGCGAGCCACGCCATCCCCGAGGACCCGGTCGAACGGATGGCTCTCTACCGCAGCAGGCTGGCCGGCCGCCGGGTGCTGATCGTGCTCGACGACGTGGCCGACGACCCCGCCTTGCAGAGCGTCATCCCCGGCAGCGCCAGCTGCGCCGTGATCATGACCAGCCGGTCCCGGCTGTCGGCCCTCGGCTCGATCCGCCGCGTCCCGCTGCCCGTCTTCGACCAGGATCTCTCCGTCGAACTGCTCTCCCGGATCGCCGGCCGGGACCGGGTGCACGCCGAGCTGGAGGAGACCTTCGAACTGGCCAGGCTCTGCGCGGGCCTGCCGCTGGCGCTGCGGATCGCCGGGGCCAGACTGGTCAACCGCCCGCACTGGCGGATCGGCCGGCTGGTGCGCCGGCTGCGGGACGAGGCCGGCCGGCTGGACGAGTTCGAGCACGGCGGGCTCGAACTGCGCTCGACCATCGCCCTCGCCTACCGGGCGCTGGACGAGGACGCCCGCCGGCTCTTCCGCCTGCTCTCCCTGCTCGCCATCCGGGAGTTCCCGGCCTGGACCGCCGCCGCCCTGCTGGACATCGACCCGCCGGACGCCGAGGAACTGCTGGACACCCTCGTCGACGTCCAGCTGCTCGACGTCGTCAGCGACCGTCACGAGCCCAACGCCCGCTATCAGTGCCACGACCTCATCACGGTGTACGCGAAGGAGCGGCTGCGGGAGACCGAGACCACCCTCCAGGCCGAGGCGGCGCTGCGCCGGGTGCTGCGTACCTGGCTGGCGCTGGCCGAGGAGACCCACCGCCGGGAGTACGGCGGCGACTACACCATCCTGCACGGCACCGAGGAACGCCGGCGGCTGCCGTCCGACGCCATGGCCCGGCTGCTCGACGGCTTCCCGGACCGCTGGGAGCGCGAGCGCACCGCGCTGGCCGGCGCGGTCCGCCAGGCCGCCGCGCTCGGACTGGACGAGCTGTGCTGGGACCTTGCCCACACGGCCGTCACCCTGTACGAGGCGAAGGGCTGCGTCGACGACTGGCGGGAGACCTCCGAGATCGGCCTCGCCGCGACCCGCCGGGCCGGCAACCGCCGGGGCGAGGCGGTCATGCTGTACTCCCTCGGCACGCTCCACATGTATCAGGCCCGACTCGACGCCGCCGAAAGCCTGTTCGTCCAGGCCCGTGACCTCTTCGGCCTGGTGGGTGACCGGCACGGCGGCACCCTGGTGCTGCGCAACCTCGCCTTCGTCGACCGGCTGCGCGGCGATCGGGACGCCATGATGGACAAATACCTCACCGCCCTGGCGGAGTTGCGGCTGCTGGGCGACAAGGTGGGCGTGGCGCACGTGCTGTGCGGCGTCGCCACCGCCCATCTGGACGAAGGGCAGCCCGAGGCGGCCAGGGCGCTGCTGGCCGAGGCGCTGGGCATCTGCAAGGAGGTCGGCTGCGTGCGCGTGGAGGCACAGGTCATCTACCGGATGGGCGAACTCCATCTGAGCTGCCACGAGACGGAGCTGGCGGGGCAGGCGTTCCAGCAGGCGCTGCGCATCGTACGCGGCACCGGCGATCCGGCCGGCGAGGCGCACGCGCTGTACGGCGTCGGCCAGGTCTGGCAGCGCGACCACCGGCAGGACCGCGCCAGGGACTCCTTCGCCGAGGCCCTGCGCGCGGCCGAACGCGCCGGAGACCTGCTGATCCAGGGTCAGACGCTGCTGGCGCTGGGCCGCGCGGAGCAGGCCCTGGACCGGCCGTACGCCGCCCTGGACCACCTCACGGCCGCGGCGGGCACCCTGGGCCGGGTCGGGGCCGCGCTGTGGCAGAGCCGCGCACTGGTCGCCGTGGCCGAGGTGCACGCGGCCGGATACGGCACCCCGGCGGACGCCCACGGCGCTCTCCGCGCGGCCTGGAAGCTGCTGGCCCCGGTGGACTCCGCCGAGGGCCACGCCCTCAGGGCCGACATCGAACACCGGCTGGCCGCCGCCCGGCGAAGCGGCGAGGGCGCACCGGATCCGTCCCGCGCCTCCCGTACGTCGCCCACGCCCGCGTGATGAGCCGGGCCCCGTGGAACCTCAGCCCCGGCGGGAGCTGTCCGCCTGCGGCGGCGCGGCACAGCCTCCCCAGCGGGTGTCGTCCCGCTCAGCGCCGCGCGGGGTACCGATGGTGGCCGTACGGGTCGCTCGCATGATGGTGATTCCTCTCCACCGGTGCCGGGTTGACGCCACCCAGTACAGCCTCCGGCGCTACTGACCCGCCTCCGGTGGGCTATCCGTGCCCGACCGTCCGGCCCATGGCGGACGGGTAGCGGACCAAGAGCCGTCCTCCCCAGCCTGGGACGGCGGCACGGACACCCGGCCGCACACCGCTTCCCGAGGAGCGCGGATGAGCACACCCCTGGCCGTCGTCGGCGGTGGCCTGGCCGGGCTGACCAGCGCGCTGACCCTGGTACGCAGGGGCATCCCGGTGACCCTGCTGGCCCGTGGGGCGCCGCCGCCCGAAGCGCTCACCGACGTCGATGCCCTGCGGCACGGCGCACCGCCACGGCACCCGGCGCCCAAGTTCCTGGGGCTCTTCCACCGCAGGCTCACCGAGTATCTGCCCGATGTGCACGCCGAACTGCTCGACGCCGGCGCGGAGGACATCGCGGGCCCGCCCCCGGACGGCCCCACGCTGCTGGCGGCCCGGGGGCGCCTGGTGGAGTGGGCACTGCACCGGGCGTTGCGGCGTGAGCCGGACGCGGTGCTGCGCTACGGCCTCCCGGCACGTGCGGTGGCGGTTCACGAGGACCGGGTGTGCGGGGTCCTGGTCCCGGACGGCACGGTGCGGGCCGCGGCCGTCGTGGACGCTTCGGGCCGGCGCTCGCCGCTGAGCGGGGAGTTCACCGTGCTCCTGCACGAGCGGGACTGCGGCCTGGTCTGCCACACCCGGGGGTACCGGCTGCGGGCCGGAGCGGTGCGGCCCCCGCTCGACCACGGCATGACCCCGATGATCGACGGCGACGGCTACCAGGCGCAGCTGCTCTACCAGGGCGGCGGACGGTTCGCGATCAGCCTGGGCCGGCTGCCCGAGGACGAGGCGCTGCGCCCGCTGGCGGACCCCGAGGGCTTCGACCGGGCGGTCGCGATGTTCCCCCAGTTCCGGCCCTGGCTGGCACCCGGCGTCTCCCAGGAACTGACCGCGCCGCACACCGCGCACGGGCTGCGCAGCGTACTGCGCGGCCTGGATCCGACCGCGCCGGCCGGCTACTTCCCCATCGGGGACGCGCTGTGCACCACCGACCCGTCGTTCGGGTGGGGGGCCTCGATGGCTCTGGAGGAGGCGGTGCGGCTGGCCCGGCTGGTGGAACGCACCCCGGACGACCACCGGGCCATCGCCGTCGAAGTGGCCGCGCACGCCGAGAACTGGGTCCGGCCGTGGTTCGAGACCGCGCTGCGGATGACCCGGTGCCGCACCCGGCGCTGGGAGGCGGCGGTGACCGGCGCCCGGCGGCGGGCGCCCGGGCCGTCCCCGCTGCCCGGGCCGTCCGCGCCGTCCCGGCCGTCCGCGCACCCGGCGCCGCCCGGCCGGGCCGCCGGGGAGACCACCTGGCAGGAGCAGCCGCGCTACGCCCAACTGGTGGCCGCCGCCGGATTCACCCGGGCCGGCCTCCCGGCCATCGGCAGCACCCCCGCACACCCCCGCGACCGGGCGCGTCCATGAGACCGCGCGTGCCCCGCCGCGCTTCGCCACAGCCGGTCCGCAGGCCAGGAGAGTGCCGGATGGAGTCCCCCGCTCCCACCTTCACCGACTTCGGAAGACGACTGAGAGCCCTGCGCCGGGCCCGTGGAATGACCCAGCTCCAGCTGGCGGAGCTGTCCACCGTGAGCGTCCGGGCCATCCGCGACCTGGAGGCCGGCCGGGTACGGCGCCCGCAGCGCGACACCCTCCGGCTCATCGCCGAGGGCCTGCGGCTGACCGAGTTCGAACGCGAACGCCTCACCGGCCGGGCCGGATCCGCCACCCCGGGAGGGGCCGCGGCCGATCCCCCCGCGGAGTTCCTGCCGCCGCCCAGGCGGCTGGACGGGCTCCTGGGCCGGGAGCGGGAGACCGCGATCCTGCGCGAACTCCTCGCGGACGGCGAGGAACGGCTGATCGCCCTCACCGGCCTGCCCGGCGTCGGCAAGACCCGCCTGGCCCAGGAGGCCGCCTGGGAACAGCACGCCGCGGGCCGGCGCACCGTGTGGTGGTGGTCCGCGGACCCCCTGCTTCGGCAGCGCGCCACCCCGTCCCCGTCACCCCCGTCGCCGTCACCCTCGCGGCCCGGCCCCGGCGGGCCGGCCTGCCCCGATCCCGCCGGCGCCGCCGGTTTCGGCCGGTGGATCGGCCACCGGCCCGCGCTCGTCGTCCTGGACGCCTACGACCTGGCGGCGGCCGTGCCCGGTGCCCTGCTCGACCTGCTGCACGCCCGCCCCGGCTTGCGGATCCTCTACACCGCCCGGCGGCCCGTCGGAGTGCCGGGCGAGGTCATGGTGGCGGTACGGCCGCTCGCCGCGCCCACCGCCGACGGCCACGAGGCGGCCCGCTCCCCGGCCGTACGGCTGCTGCTGCGTCACATCCGCAGGACCCGGCCGGACTTCCGGCCCGGGCCGGCCGGCGCCACCGCGATCGCCGCGCTGTGCCGGGGACTCGACGGCATTCCCCGGGCCATCGAATGCGCGGCGCTGAACTTCCTGGTCCACGACGCGGCGACCGTGCTGCGGGAACTCCCCGCCCTGATCGACGACGCGATGGCGGACAGCGGCCTCGACCTGGACACCACCCTGCGGGCGCTCGGGCCGAACGAGCGGGCCTTCCTGGAACGCCTGTCGGCGACCGACGGCTGGTGGACGGTGAGCGAGGCGGCCGGCACGGCCGGGGTGCCGCTGAGCACCGGTGCCCGGACCGTGCGGGCGCTGTTCGGACTCGGCCTGGTCACCCTCGACTCCACGGCGGCCGGCACCCGGTTCCGGGTGCTGGAGCCGGTCCGCCGGCGCTGCCCGCACCGGCGGCCCCCGGCCGCCGTCGGGTGAGTGTCTGCCGCTCCTTCTGCCGCCCGTGGCCCCCATTTCTGCCGGTAGCCGCACATTTTCGCTTCTAGGGTTCGGAAACAGACGATCGCTCTCGTCCCGGAGGAATGCATCGTGCGGGTACTGGGATTCAGCGGAATGCACGACAGCGTCGAGTTCAAGCGGCGGGAACTGCCGGGACTCGACAGCCGGATCTACCGCATCACTCAGGGTCTGGACGCCGCCGCGGCACTCGTCGACGACCGTGGCGTGGTGGCCGCGGCGGCGGAGGAGAGATTCACCGGCGAGAAGGCCACCGGGACGTTTCCCGCCGAGGCCATCGCGTACTGCCTGGAACGCGGCGGCCTCGCCATGTCCGACGTGGACCGGGTCGCGTTCGGCTTCGACTACCGGCCCTCCCAGCGGTACGAGGCCGGGGACTTCACCCGGCGGCGGTTCCACGAGGTGTACTCCCCGGACGCCAAACGGGCCCTGCTGCGGGCGCGCTGGCCGGGGCAGGACTGGGACGAGCGCTTCACACCCGTGCCGCACCACCACGCCCACGCGGCGAGCGCCTACTGCCTCAGCGGCTTCACGGACGCCCTGGTGCTGGTCGCCGACGGCATGGGCGAGACGGAGAGCATGACCGTCTTCCGGGCCGGCGGCGGACAACTGTCGGTGCTGCGGCAGGTGCCCGCACTGCACTCGCTCGGCACCCTCTACGGCGTCGTCACCCTCTATCTGGGCTTCGACTTCGCCATGGACGAGTACAAGGTGATGGGCCTGGCGCCGTACGGCGACCGCACCCGCTGGGCGGGCGTGCTGGACCGGCTGGTGCGGCTGGGCGAACGGGGCACGTACACGGTGCCGCCGCTGGGGGAGAACCGCGGCTGGCTGGAGCACGAGACCCAGGCCGGCGCGCTGCGGGCGCTGACCGCGATGTTCGGCCCGGCCCGGCGGCCGGGAGCCCCCATCGAACGGCGCCACATGGATGTGGCCGCCGCCGTACAGGCCGCGCTGGAACGGACCCTGCTGCACGTCCTGCGGCACTTCACCGCCGAGACCGGGCTGCGCGCGCTGTGCCTGGCCGGCGGGGTGGCGCTCAACTGCACCGCCAACGGGCTGCTGGCGCGCAGCGGACTGGTGGACCGGATCTTCGTGCAGCCCGCGTCCGGGGACGACGGAACGGCGCTGGGCGCCGCGCTGTACGTGCGGGCCCTCAACGGCGCCCGGCACCCCACCCGGATGGGAATGCCCTACTGGGGGCCCGAGTACACCGACGACGCGATCGTGAAGACCCTGGAGAGCGAGCCGCGCTGCACCGCGCGCAGGTACCCCCGGGACCTGCTGATCGCCAAGACCGCCCGGAGCCTGGCGGCCGGCCGGGTGGTGGCCTGGTTCCAGGGCGCCATGGAGTTCGGGCCCAGGGCGCTGGGAAACCGCAGCATTCTCGCGGACCCCAGGGACCCCGGCATGCGGGACCACCTCAACGCGATCGTGAAACAGCGCGAGGATTTCCGCCCGTTCGCCCCCGTGGTGCGCCGCGAGGACGCGCACCGGTTCTTCGAGGTGCGGGCCGGCGCCGAGGAGGAGTACGCCCACATGCTGTTCGTGGTCCGGGTGCGGGAGGAGTACCGCGAACTGCTGCCGGCCGTGACCCACGTGGACGGCACCGCGCGGGTCCAGGTGGTCGACCGGGCCGGCAACGAGCTGCTGTGGGAGCTGATCGGCGCCTTCGGTGAACTGACCGGCACCCCCGTACTGCTGAACACCTCCTTCAACCTCCGGGGCCAGCCGGTGGTCCGGGACCCGGGCACCGCCCTGGAGACCTATCTCCGCTCCGAACTGGACCAACTGGTGCTCGGCGACCACCTGGTGGTGCGCGATGCCGGCTGAGCCACGCCCGGCGACCCTGCCGCCGGACCTCCCCGAACCCGTGGTGCCCCGCTTCTTCCACGACGTCCGTACGATCCCCTGCCCGGACGGGAACGGGCTGCCGCTGGCGGCCGGACTGGCCGCCGTGCTCGCCGGCCCGCCGGGCCACGACGCGGTCACCCCCGAGGGCCGGCCCGTCGCGGCCGGGCCCCGCACCACCTTGGCCGAACTCGCCCGCGCGGTGGCCCCCGGCGACGCGCACGACCCCACCACGGCCGAGGCCGGAGCGGACGGCACGCTGACCCTGCGGCACACCGGGGGCACCCTCAGCGCCCGCTACGACGCCGACCGGTACTCGGGCGAGCGGATCGACCGGCTGCTGGCCGACCTCCGCCGGGCGCTGACCGCCGACCCCGGCACGGTCCTCGCCGACCTGGGCATCGCGCCGCCGGCCCCCGTCCCGCTGTCCGGTGCCGCCCCCGCACCGCCCGGAACCCCCGCCCCGGTGCCCCTCGAAGGGCCGGTGGAGCAGGCGATCGCCGAGGTCTGGGCCGGGCTGATCGAGGTGATCGATCCCGCGCTGATCGGCCGGGACGACAACTTCTTCGCCCTGGGCGGCGACTCCCTGACCGCCATCAGGGCCGCCCACCGGCTGCGCGACCGCCTCGAACTCCCGCTCGGGCCCCAGCTGATCACCGACTGCCCCACTCCGCGCGAGGCGGCGGCGGCGATCGGCGCGCTGCGCCGCACGGCCACCGCCCGGCCGGCCGCCGCACCCGGCCCGGCCCCGGTGGCCCACGCGCCGGACACCCCGCTGCCGGTCTCGCCCGCCCAGGAGGCCATCTATCTGTTCGAACAGTGGCAGCCGGGCACCGCCGCCTACCACGTGCCGTGGGCGATCGAACTCACCGGCCCGCTGGACCGCGAGCGGCTGCGCGCCGCCCTGCGCACCGTCGTCGGCCGGCACGCCGTCCTGCGCACCGCGTTCCACGACCGGGACGGGGAACCGGAAGCCGTCCCGGTGCCGGGGGCCGAGGTGCCCTGGAGGGAGCACGACCTCACCGCGCCGGCCGCCGATCCCGACGCCGTCGCCGAGACCCTGCTGGCCCGCCTGATCGAGGACCCCTTCGACCTGACCCGGGCACCCCTGCTCCGCGCCGACCTGCTGCGCCGCTCCGCCGGGCACCACGTCCTCCTGCTGACCGGCCACCACCTGATATGCGACGGCTCCTCGCTCGAATTCCTGCTGCGGGAGCTGGCGGCCGGCTACGACGGCCGTGAACTGCCCCCGCTGCCCCTGCGGTACGGCGAGGTCGCCGCCCGGCAGCGGCGCGCGGCCGGCGGTGAGCGGGCCGCCGCCGCCGCGGAGCACTGGCGCCGCGAGCTCGCGGCGCCGCCCGCCCCCGAGGCGCTGCCCGGCGCCAGGCCCCGGACGGCCCCGCCCGACCACCTCGGGGACAGCCTGTCCCTGTCCCTGGACGGCCCGCCCGCCCGGGCCGTCCAGGAGCTGTCCCGACAACTCGGCGTCACCCCGTACGTGGTGCTGTTCACCGCCTTCCAGGCGCTGCTGCACCAGCTCACCGGCAGCACCGACCTGGTGGTGGGCACCACGGTCACCACCCGGGACCGCCCCGAGTACGAGGGGATCATCGGGCCGTTCTTCGCCACCGTGCCGGTCCGCGCGGCGGTCGACCCGGACCTCACCTTCGCCGAACTGGCGCGGCGCACCGCACGGGCGACCACCGCCGCCTTCGCCTGGAAGGACGTGCCCCTGCACGCGGTACGGACCGCGCCCGGCGCCGACCGCCACGCGGACTACCGCATCCTGTTCGAACTGAGCCGCCCGCCCGAGGTACCGCCGCCGGCCGGGCTGCGCTGGACCTGCCGGCTGCTCCACCCGGCCGCCGCCAAACTCGACCTGACCGTCAGCGTGACCGGACACGGCGACGCGCTGGGCTGTGTCATCACCTACGCCACCGACCGCTACGACCGGTCCACCGCCGAACTGCTGGCGCAGCGCTACCCGCGCCTGCTGACCGCCGCCCACGACCAGCCAGGGTGTCCGCTGGGCTCCCTGGGCGACCCGCCCCCGCCCGGCGGTGACCGCGCGGGCGACGACGAAGGCGTGGGCAACGGCGAGGGCGCGGCGGCGGGCGACGACGACCTGGGCCCGCTGCGCGCCGTCGTGGCCAGGCTGTGGTCACAGGTGCTGGACGTCCCGCCCGCCGCGATCGGCCCGCACAGCGACTTCTTCGCGCTCGGCGGCCGGTCCCTGGACGCCGTCCGGCTCAACTCCCGGCTGCGCAGGACGCTGCGGGTGACCGTCCCGGCCGGGCAGTTGTTCCGCTCCGGCGAACTCGACGCCCTCGTCGAGGTGATCCGCCGTCATGCCACCGACCCGGCCGCGCTCCGCCACCGGGCCTCCCTCGTCCTCACCGCGTGGAACCTGAGCCCCGAGGAACGCCACACGCTGATCGAAAGGCGAACCCATGTCTGAGTTCAACGGGCCCGACGGTCTGCCGTCCGACGAGGAACTGCGCGCCTTCCTGCTGGAGGAGGCGGAACAGGACGTGGTGGCGGTACCGCCCGGCGCCGGCCCCGCACAGGCACCGCTGTCCTTCGCCCAGCGCGCCATCTGGTTCTTCGAGCAGTGGAACCCGGGCACCCCCACCTACAACGTGGGCGGCGTCCTCACCGTCCGAGGAGCACTGGACGGCCCCCTACTGGAGCGGGCCCTGCACGAGGTCGCCCGGCGGCACCCCGCGCTGCGCACCGGATTCACCACCCGCGACGGGCAGCCCGTCCAGATCGTCGGCGCCGCCCCCGAGGTGCCCTTCGAACACCGTGACCTGACCGGGCTGCCCGCGCCCCGGCGACTGCCCGAGGCCCGCGCGCTGGCCGAACGCGAGATCCGCCGCCCGTTCCGGCTGGAGCGCGGGCAGCCGCTGCGCGCCCTGCTGGTGCGCATGGCGCCCGAGCGGCATCTGCTCGCGCTGACGGTCCACCACCTGGTCTGCGACGGGCTGTCCATGGGCCTGCTGCTGGCCGACCTCGACCGGAGCTACCGGGCGCTGCTCGCGGGCCGCGACCCCGCGCTGCCCGCCGCCCCCGGCTACGCCGGCTGCGCCGCCCGGGAGCGGGAACGCTGGGACGCGGGCGAGCTGGCGGACGGGCTGCGGCACTGGCTCGGCCGGCTCGACGGCGCCCCCGAGGTCACCACGCTGCCCGGCTCCCGGCCCCGGCCGGCCGAACAGACCTTCCGCGGCGAGACGGTGACCATCGCCGTGGCGGAGCCGCTGGCCGCTCTGGTACGCAGCGGGGCCGCCGCCCTGCGGACCACCGGATTCACCGTGATGTACGCGGCCTTCGCGGCCTTCGCCGCCCGCTGGAGCGGTCAGGAGGATCTCGTCGTGGGGACCCCGGTGGCCCTGCGGGACGCCGCGCCCGGTGGGCCCGGCCAGGAACGGATCGTCGGCCCGCTGATCAACACCGTGCCGCTGCGTACCGATGTGTCGGGCGACCCGTCCTACCGGGAACTGGTGCGGCGGGTGCGGGAGCGGATCGCCGAGGCCCAGGAGCACGCCGAGGTCCCCCTCGAACGGATCGTGGACGCCCTGCACCGGCAGCGCGGGCGCGGGCGCGTGCTCAGCCACAGCCCGGTCTTCCAGGTGGTGTTCGGCCTTCAGGAGGAGCCGGCGGCCGGCCACCGGCTGGGCGCCGCCGTGCTCACCGCCGAGCCGGCCGAGCGGGGCACCGCCAAGTTCGACATGACGTGGAACGTGATCGTCGCGGAGCGGACCAGGATCGAGCTGGAGTACAACACCGACCTGTTCGACCGCGACGAGGTCACCGCCATGGCGGCCGGCTATCTGCGGCTGCTGACGGCACTGCTGTCCGACCCCGGCCTGCGGATCGGCCGGGTACCGCTGGTGGACGCCGCGACCCGGGCACCGGCCGCCGCCACCACGGGGCCGGCGCCCGGCGACGAACGCACGCTGCACGAACTCGTCGCGGACCGGGCGGCCCGTACCCCGGACGCCGTCGCGGTCACCGACGGCGGCCGGAGCCTGACCTACGCACAACTGGACGCCCGGGCACGGCAGGTGGCACGGCGGCTGCGGTCCGCCGGAGTACGGCCCGGCGGGCTGGTCGGCGTGGCGCTGCCGCGCGGCGCCGAACTGGTCGCCGCGCTGCTCGGGGTGCTCAAGGCCGGGGCCGGGTACGTACCACTGGACCCCGACTATCCGGCCGAGCGGCTGCGCTACCTGTGCGAGGACGCCGGGGTACGGGTGGTGGTCTCCGCCGGCGAGGCCCGCCTCCGGCTGCCGGCCGGGGACCGGCAGATCCTCGATCTCGACGCCGCCGGCCCGCCGGAGGCGGCGGACACCGAGGAGGCGGCGGTCCCCGTACCGCCCGGCGCCCCGGCGTACGTCATCTACACCTCCGGATCCACCGGCCGCCCCAAGGGCGTGGTCGTCACCCACCGCAATGTGACCCGGCTGCTGTCCACCGTCGCCGACTGGTACGCCTTCGACGCCGCCGATGTGTGGCCGCTGTTCCACTCGTACGCCTTCGACTGGTCGGTGTGGGAGATCTGGGGCGCCCTGGTGCACGGCGGACGGCTGGTCATCGTGGACCACGCGGTCAGCCGCTCCCCGCGCGACCTGCTGGAACTGCTCGCCCGCGAGCGGGTGACGGTGCTCAACCAGACCCCGTCCGCCTTCCGCGCGCTGGAGGCGGCGGAGGCCGGGACGCCCACCGCGCTGGACCTGCGACTGGTGATCTTCGGCGGTGAGGCGCTGGACCCGGCCGCGGTGGCCCGCTGGTTCGCCCGGCACGGTACGGACCGCCCGCGCCTGGTCAACATGTACGGCATCACCGAGACCACGGTGCACACCAGCTACCGGCCACTCACCGCAAAGGACGTGGCCGGCGGCGCCAGCCCCATCGGGGTGCCGCTGCCGGACCTGGCCGTCTATGTCCTCGACCGCTGGGGAAACATCGCCCCGCCCGGCGTGGTGGGCGAGATGTACATCGCCGGCGCCGGGGTGGCCCTCGGCTATCTGCACCGCCCCGCGCTCACCGCCCAGCGGTTCGTGGCCTGCCCCTTCGAGGAGCCCGGCGCCCGCATGTACCGCAGCGGGGACCTCGCCCGCTACCGCCGGGACGGCTCGCTGGAGTACCTCGGACGCAACGACGACCAGGTCAAGGTCCGCGGCTTCCGCATCGAGACCGGCGAGATCGAGGCCGTCCTCACCGAGCACCCGGCGATCGGCGGCGCCGCCGTGCTCGCCCGCCGCGACGAGCGGGGGCCCGGCGCCCGGCTCATCGGCTATGTGACGCCCACCGGCCCCGAGCGGGAGCGGCCCACCAGCAGCGAACTGCGCGCCTTCGCCGCCGCCCGGCTGCCCGAACACATGGTGCCGCAGGTCTTCATGGTCCTGAGTACGTTCCCGGTCACCGCGCACGGCAAGGTGGACCGGTCGGCGCTGCCCGCCCCGGACGGCACCCGGCCCGACCTGACCCAGCCCTACACCGCCCCCACCACCCCGGCCGAGCACGCGCTGTGCGCGATCTGGTCCACGGTGCTGGGGGTGGACCGGGTCGGCACCCACGACAACTTCTTCGAACTCGGCGGCGACTCCATCCGCAGCCTCCAGGTGATCGGCCTGGCCAGGGAACGCGGCTGGGAGTTCACCCTCCAGGAGTTGTTCCGCACCCCGCTGATCAGCGAACTCGCCGCCCGCGCGCGCAGCGTCGACCCGGCCCCGGCCGGCCGCGAGCGCGCGCCGTTCGCCCTGATCGGCGACGCCGACCGGGCCCTGCTGCCCGCCGATGTGACCGACGCCTACCCCGTCTCCACCCTCCAGGCCGGCATGGTCTACCACATGGAGCGGGACCCGCGGAACCTGCCGTTCCACAACGTCAACAGCTGGTATCTGAAGGCGGTCTGGAACCCCGGGGTCTTCGACCGGGCCCTGCGGGACGTCATCGCCCGGCACCCCGTACTGCGCACCTCCTTCGACTTCGCCCGCTACTCCGAGCCGCTCCAGCTGGTGCACGAGCACGCGCGGCTGCCCCTGACGGTGGAGGACCTGCGCTACCTGCCGGCGGACCGTCAGGAAGCCGTCATCCACGAGCTGTTCCACGCCGAACGGCTGCGCCCGCTCGACCTGTCCCGGGCCCCGCTGCTGCGCGGCTTCCTCCAGCGCCGCACCGAGGACACCTTCCAGTGGACGCTGACCGAACACCACGCGATCTTCGACGGCTGGAGCCTGTTCACCTTCCACGCCGAACTGTTCGAGCGGTATCTGCGGCTGCTGGAGGACCCCGACGCCCCGCTCGCCGCCCCGCCCCGGTCCGCCTTCAGCGAGTTCATCGCCGCCGAGCGGTCGGACGTCACCGCCCCCGAGGCACAGAAGTTCTGGGCCCGGCACCTGGCGGGCCACCGCCCCACCGCCCTGCCACGCCTCGCCGGCGCCGCGCCCGCCGACGCGCCGGGACAGGACACCGACAAGGACGGCCGGCTCACCGGCGGACTGCGCAACTGGCGCTTCACCTCCACCCTGGAGGCCACCCACCGCGCGCTGGAACTCATCCTGCCCGAGCGCACCGTGGCCGATGTGCACGCCCTCGCGGCCCGGCTCGGGGTGCCCGTCAAGTCGGTGATGCTGGCCGCCCACCTCAAGGTCATCGGGCTCAGTACCGGGCGCGGCGACGTCATCAGCGGGCTCACCACCAACGGCCGCCCGGAGGACATCGACAGCACCCAGGTGCTGGGCATGTACCTCAACATGCCCCCGCTGCGGGTGAATCTGGCCGGCGGCAGCTGGAGCGACCTGATCCGCCGCGTCTACGAGGCCGAGCAGCGGATGCTGCCGCACCGCCGCTACCCGCTGGCGAACATCCAGTGGGACGCCGGCGGCCAGGAGCTGTTCGACTCCACCTTCGTCTATCTGCACTTCCATGTGCTGACCCAGGCACTCAACAGCGGCGTCTCCTTCCTCAGCAGCGGGGTGGCACCGCGCGCCGACTACCGGGCCGAGCCCACCAACTACGCGCTGTCCACCGGCATCGTCCGCGACCCGCTCTCCGCCAGGACCCTGCTGCGCATCGACTACTACACCGCCAAGGTCTCCGACGCCCAGGCGCAGTCGATCCAGGACCTGTACGTGGCGGTCCTGCGGGCCATGGCCGAACCCGACCGCCCGCACGAGTGGTTCTCCCCGGTCGGCGGCGCCGAGCGGGAGCGGATCCTCACCGGATGGAACGGCCCGGCCCGCCCCTACCGCACCGACCGCTGCGTGCACGAGCTGTTCGAGGAACAGGTACGCCGCACCCCCGACGCCTTGGCGGTGACCGACGGCACCACCCGGCTCACGTACACCGAACTGAACCAGCGGGCCAACCGGCTCGCCCACTGGCTGCGCGAGCGGGGCGCCGGACCGGAGCGGGTGATCGGCATCCGCAGCCACCGCGACGCGCAGCTGCCCGTACTGCTGCTGGGCGTGCTCAAGTCGGGCGCGGCGTATCTGCCGGTGGACCCGCAGCATCCCGCCGACCGTGTCGCGCAGGTGCTGCGCGACTCCGGGAGCACCCTGCTGCTGACCCGGGACGCCACCGCCGGGGGAGTCCCGGCCGGACCGTGGCGGTCGGTGAACACCGACGCGCTCGGCGCGGAACTCGGCGCCCGGCCGGCGCACGACCCCGGCCGGACCAGCGACCCGGCGAACCTCATGTACGTGATCTACACCTCCGGATCCACCGGCCGCCCCAAGGGCGTCCTCGTGCCGCACTCCGGCGTCGTCAACTACCTCGGCTGGTGCGAGGAGGAGTACGCCTCCCGGGGCACCGGCGGCGCGCCGCTGTTCTCCTCCATCGCCTTCGACATGGTGGTGCCCAACCTCTACACCCCGCTGATCCGCGGCGAGCGGCTGTGCATCCTGCACGACGACCTCGACCCGGTGGAGATGGCCGAACAGCTCGCACGCTGGGCGCCGTTCAGCTTCATCAAGATGACCCCGGGCCACCTGGAGCTGCTGCGTGAGCTGCTTCCCGCCGCGCAACTCGGCACCCTGGCCGCCACCCTGGTGGTGGGCGCCGACGCCTTCCCCGCGCACACCCTGGCCAACTGGCGTGCGCTGGACCGGGAATCGGCCCTGCTCAACGAGTACGGCCCCACCGAGGCGTCGGTGGGCAACACCACCTACACGCCCGGCCCGCCCGGACCCCACGACCCGCGGAGGGCCCCCGGCGCTCTGGTCCCCATCGGCCGGGCCATCCCCAACACCACCATGTACGTCCTGGACCGCGCCCTGATGCCGGTCCCGGTGGGCGTCACCGGCGACCTGTACATCGGCGGCGACTGTGTGGTCCGTGGCTACGCCTCCATGCCCGGCACCACCGCCGCCCGCTTCATCCCCGACCCGTACGGCGGCACCCCCGGCGCCCGCATGTACCGCACCGGCGACCTCGGCCGGTGGCTGCCGGGCGGCCGGCTGGAGTTCCTGGGCCGCGACGACGACCAGGTCAAGGTGGACGGCTACCGCGTGGAACTCGGCGATGTCGAGGCCGCGCTCGCCGCCCACCCCGGGGTGAATCAGGCCGTGGCCACCGTCGTGGAGGGCGAGTCCCGCCGGCTGGTGGGCTACTACGTGCCGTCCGGCCCGGACAGCGCCCAGGACCTGCGCGGCTGGCTCGCCGGACGGCTCCCCGGCTATCTGGTGCCCAGCGTGCTGGTCCCCATCGACCGGCTGCCGCTCAACGCGAACGGCAAGGTCGACCGCAAGGCGCTGCCGCACCCCCGCGAGGCCCGCGCCCGCGCCGCCGCCGCTACCACGGGCACGCATCAGGCGCCGGTCACCCCGCTGGAGGAACTGCTGGCCACCCTGTGGCAGGAGGTGCTGGGCAGCGAACGGGTCGGCCGCTCGGACACCTTCGCCGGACTCGGCGGCAACTCCCTGCTGGCCACCCGCCTGATGTTCCGCCTCCAGCACGAACTGCGGATCGACGTGCCGCTGACGACCGTACTGGGATCCGGCGCACTGCGCCGGATGGCGGCCGAACTGGGCACCCTCGTACGCGAGACCCACGGGGACGAGGTGGCCGACCTGCTGCTGACCCAGGCGGCGGGGCCGGCGGACGGCGGGCCCACCGGCACCCCGACGGGGGGAACATCCGGTGAGCACTGACGCGTTCGGCTCGCTGAGCACCCTCACCCCCGAGCAGCGCCGCCTGCTGCGCGCCCGCCTGACCGCCGCCGGCCCCCGCGCCGCGACCCCGAGCGCCGTGACCGCGAGGCCGCGCCCGGAGCGGATCCCGCTCTCGCACGCCCAGCGGCGGCTGTGGTTCCTCAACCGCTTCGACGAGTCCGACCTCGGCCACAACCAGATCTTCGCCGTCCGGCTCACCGGCCCGCTGAACCGGCCGGCCCTGGAAGCGGCGCTGGGCGATCTCGTCGAACGCCACGAGATCCTGCGCACCCGCTACCCCGAACACGACGGCATCCCGTACCAGCAGATCCTCGCCCCGGAGGCCGGCCGCCCCGCGCTGACGGTCCACACCCCCGCCGGACCCGGCGACGGCGCCCTGCGGGCGGCGCTCGCCGAGGCCAACACCCCCTTCGACCTGACCGTGGATCTCCCCCTGCGCGCCCGGCTGATCGTCCTGGGGCCGCAGGAACACCTCCTCCACCTGCTGCTGCACCATGTCGCGACCGACTGGCAGTCGGACCTGACCCTGCGCCGCGACCTGTGGACGGCCTTCGCCGCCCGCAGCGCCGGACGGCCGCCCAGCTGGGAACCGCTGCCGCTCCAGTACGCCGACTACGCCCTGTGGCAGCGCGACGGGCTCGGCGAGGAGACCGATCCGCACAGCCCCGGTGGCCGTCAACTCGCCTACTGGCGGAAGCGGCTGGCCGACGCCCCCACCGAACTGCGGCTGCCCTTCGACCGGTCACGTACCGAAGGCACCGGATCCGCCGCCGCCTCGCACCGCTTCTGCCTGGACGCCGGCCTCCACCGGCGGCTGTCCGAACTGGCGGGCGCGGCGGACGCCACGCTGTTCATGGTGCTGCAAGCGGCGGTGGCCGCGCTGCTCACCCGGCTCGGCGCCGGCACCGACATCCCGCTGGCCAGCCCCACCAGCGGTCGCACCGACGCCGCGCTCGACGGGATGGTGGGCTTCTTCGTCAACACGCTGGTGCTGCGCACCGACACCTCCGGCGACCCCGGCTTCCGGGACCTCCTGGCCCGGGTCCGCAGGACCGCCCTCGACGCGTACGCCCACCAGGACGTCTCCTTCGAGCGGGTGGTGGACGCCCTCAACCCCGAACGCGCCCCGGGCCGGCACCCCCTGGCCCAGGTGATGCTCGCCCTCAAGGGGGCGCCGGGCACCGTGGCGGACCTTCCGGGGCTGCGGGTGTCCCCGGTGCCCACCGGGACCGGCGCCCTCCCCTTCGACCTGCTGCTGTCCTTCATCGAGCGCTACGACGAGGACGGGCAGCCGGCCGGCCTCGACGCGGAACTCGCCTACCGCACCAAACTGTTCGACCCCGGGACCGTCCAGCGGATCGGCGAGCGGCTGACCCGGCTCCTCACCTCGGTCACCGCCGACCCCGACCGGCCCGTCACCGACATCGACCTGCTCAGCGACGAGGAGCGCCACCAGGTCCTCACCGGCTGGCAGAGTCCGCCCGACCCCGCCCCCGACGCCCCGGTGGCCGCCCTCGTCCAGCGATGGGCCGCCCGTACCCCCGACGCCGTCGCCCTGTCGGACGACCGGCAATCGTGGACGTACGCCCAGCTCGACGCCTGGAGCGACCGGCTGGCCCGCGCCGTCACGGACCGGGGCGCCCTGCCCGAGCACCTGGTCGCCGTCCTGCTGGACCGCACACCGGCCGCCGTCGCCGCCGTCCTCGCCGTCCTGAAGGCCGGCGCCGGCTATCTCCCGCTGCGCGCCACCGACCCGCCGGCCCGGCTGCGCCGCATCATCGCGGAGACCGGGCCCACCCTCGTGATCACCGACAGCACCACCACCCGGCTGGCCGCCGGACTGCCGCTGCCCGAACTGACCATCACCGCGGACCCGCCCCCCGATGCCGAGCCGTTCACCCCACCGCCCACCCACCCCGACCAACTGGCCTACGTCATCCACACCTCCGGATCGACCGGCCTCCCCAAGGGGGTTGCGGTCACCCACCGCAACATCACCGACCTCATCCACGACCGGCGCTGGACCAACGGCGCCCACCGCTGCGTCCTGTTCCACTCACCGCTCGCCTTCGACCTGTCCACCTACGAGGTGTGGGCCCCGCTGCTCACCGGCGGCCGGGTCCATGTCGCGCCCCCCGGGGAACTCGATCTGCCCGCGCTGTGCGCGGCGCTGCGCGACGGCCCGGTCACCGCCGCCTGGCTCACCGCGGGCCTCTTCCAGCTCGTGGCCGACCTCGATCCGGCCGCGCTCGCATCACTGGAAGAGGTCTGGGCCGGCGGCGACGTGGTCCCCCCGGACAGCGTGCGCCGCGTCCTCGACCACTGCCCGGACACCACCGTCGTCAACGCCTACGGCCCCACCGAGACCACCACCCTGTCCACCGGCCACCGGGTACGGGCGGACGAACCGGGCGCCGAACGGCTGCCGATCGGCGGGCCGTTCGACAACACCCGTACATACGTCCTCGACGAGCGGCTGCACCCCTGCCCGCCCGGGATCGCCGGGGAGATCTACCTCGCCGGCGAGGGGCTGGCCCGGGGTTATCTGCGGCAGCCCGGGCTGACGGCGGAACGCTTCGTGGCCTGCCCCTTCGGAGCGCCGGGGGAGCGGATGTACCGCTCGGGGGACCTCGCCCGCTGGACCCCCGAAGGACTCCTCGACATCCTCGGCCGCACCGACCACCAGGTGAAGATCCGCGGCTTCCGCATCGAACCCGGCGAAGTCCAGAACACCCTCGCCACCCACCCGGCCGTGCGGCAGTGCTTCGTCACCGTCCACACCGAACGGCCCGGCGACAAGCGCCTCGTCGCCTATGTGGTGCTCCGGGACACCGGGGCGGCGACCGGCGCGGACGCCCTGGAACCGGTACGCCGCCACGCCGCGCGACTGCTCCCCGAACACCTGGTGCCGGCCGTCTTCGTCGCCCTCGACGCGCTGCCGCTCAGCGGCAACGGCAAGATCGACCGCCGGGCGCTGCCCGCCCCCCGCCCGGCCGAGGCAGGCCCCGTCCCCGGCGAACCGCCCCGCACCGCGACCGAGGCACGGCTGTGCGCGCTGTTCACGGAGGTGCTCGGCGGGCGGCCGGTCCACCGGGGGCAGGACTTCTTCGCCGCCGGCGGCAACTCCCTGCTGGTCATGCGGCTGGGCGGGCTGATCCGCCGGGAATGGGGCCGCCATCTCACCCCGCGCCAGATCTTCGCCCACCCCACCCCCG